>JADGPJ010000017.1 GCA_017882505.1 Solirubrobacterales bacterium
CCCGCCAGCCGCGATGCTCGTCCACGCCCCCGCCAAGCTCAACCTCTGCCTCTACCTCGGCCGGCGCCGCGAGGACGGCCTGCATGAGCTCTGCTCGCTGTTCGAGCCGCTGGCGCTGGCGGACCTGATCGAGATCTCCGAGGCCGAGCGCGACGAGGTCCTCTGTCCCGGGGTCGAGGGTGAGAACCTCGCCGCGAGGGCGCTGGCGGCCCTGCGCGAGCGCGGCTGGGAGGGCGCCCCGCTGCGGGTCGAGATCGGGAAGCGGGTGCCGGTGGCCGCCGGGCTCGGCGGCGGCAGCGCCGACGCCGCCGCGATCCTCCGTCTCGCCGCCGGCGAGGTGTCCGAGATCGAGGCGATCGCCGCCGGGCTCGGAGCCGACGTGCCCTCGCAGTTGCGACCCTCGCTGGCGCTCGTCCGCGGTGCCGGCGAGATCGTCGAGCCGCTGCCCGATCCACCGGTCCACGCCGCGCTCCTGCTGCCCGACGGCGGTGGGCTCGGCACCGCTGCCGTCTTCGCCGAGGCCGACCGGCTCGAGCTGGGGCGGGACCGGGAGGAGCTCGACGAGCTCGCAGTGCGTCTGCGACGGGTGGCCGGGGCGGGCGCCTCGCCGCTCTCCTACCCCGATCTGCTCGTCAACGACCTCGAGCCGGCGGCCCGCTCGCTGCGACCGGCGATCGGCGACGCGCTCGACGAGCTGCGCGAAGCCGGCGCTGCGGTGACTCTGCTGAGCGGCTCCGGGCCGACCGCCGTCGGCCTCTTCGCCGACATCCATGCCGCCCATCAGGCAGCCGAGACGATCGACCGCGACGACGCGATCGTCTGCGAGGCGGGGGTGGCAGCGTGAAGATGCCGGGAGAGGGAGGTGGCGGCAACCGCAAACGGATAATGCTGGCGGTCGCCGCGGCCGCGGTCGCCTTCGGCTACTACCTGCTGAGTCAGCAGCTCGGCCACCTCAACCTCCAGCACCTGCTGCAAGACATCTCGAACACGCTCGGCGCCTGGACCTACCTGCTCGTCGGCGTCTTCGCCTTCGCCGAGACCGGCGCCTTCGTCGGCCTCGTCGTCCCCGGCGAGACGGTGATGCTGCTCGGCGGCGCCGTTGCCGGGCAGGGTGCGATCGACCTCTATCTGCTGATCGCCGTCGCCTGGTTCTCCGCCTGGCTGGGCGACACGACCAGCTTCTTCATCGGCCGCCGTCTCGGCCGCGAGTTCGTGATCAAGCACGGCCCCCGCGTCGGGATCAGCCACGCGCGCTTCGAAAAGGTCGAGGACTACTTCTCCCGCCACGGCGGCAAGACGATCTTCATCGGCCGCTTCATCAGCCTCGTCCGCGCCTTCGCCCCGTTCATCGCCGGCAGCTCGGGAATGCGCTACCGCGCCTTCGTCCCGTACAGCATCCTCGGTACCGGACTCTGGGCCAGCGCCCACATCCTCGTCGGCTACTTCTTCTCCCGCAGCATCGAGACCGCCGGCAGGTACGCGGCCAAAGGCGCCTTCCTGCTGGCGACCCTGATTGTCGTCGTCGCCGGCTCGATCTTCCTCTACCGCCACTTCCGCGAGACCGAGAACCGCCGCTCCGCGGTGCGCTGGATGGATGCCCATTCGGCGACCCGTTGGCTGGTCGTGCTCGGCCGCCGCCACGAGCCGCAGCTGCGCTTCCTCTGGGACCGGGTGACGCCGGGAGGCACCTTCGGGCTCGAGTTCACCTCGCTGATGGCGACGCTCGCAGTCGCCCTCTTCGTGCTGATCGCCTACACCGTCGTCGTCGGCCGCGAAGCGGGGCCGACCCCCGGCGACGAAACCGCGATCGAACTCGTCGAACACATCCACTGCGGCTTCCTCACCGGCGTCTCGAAGGCGATCACGGTGCTCGGCTCGGGTGTCTTCACCTGGTCGCTGACCGCGGTCAGCGCGGCGCTGCTCGCCTGGCGCCGGCGCTGGACCGAGCTCTGGGTCTTGCTGGCGGGGATGACGATCGTCACCGTCGGCTTCCACGAGATCAAGGACGCGGTCGACCGCCCGCGCCCGCCCGGTCCCACCGGGGTCGACGCCAGCGGCTCCTCGTTCCCCAGCGGCCACGCGGCGCACTCGGTGCTTTACGTCTGGCTGGCGGTGACGAGCGTCCTGCGCCTGCGACCGGGGATGACCCGCGCCACCGCGGTCGTCGCCGCCGGGTTCGCGCTGACGATCCTGGTCGGTCTCTCCCGCGTCTACCTCAACGTTCACTACCTCAGCGACGTCAGCGCCGGCTGGGCGCTGGGGGCGGCGGCATTCTCCTTCTGCGCCGCGGTCGGCCTTGTCATCTCCCAAGTGCGCCAGAATCCACGTCAGTGACCGTTCTCGCGCTGGCCAAACTCGGCGACCAATACCTGCTCTACGCCGCCGCCGGCGTTATCTGCCTGGTCGCCTTCGTCACCCTGATCCTCAGCCCGGCGCTCAGCGCCCACGGGCGGATCTGGGAGAAGGCGACTGCCGGTCTTCTCGCCGTCTTCGTTCTCGCCGCCCTCGTGCTCGGCGGGGTCGTGATCGGGCTGGCGATCGTCAAGTACTACCCCGACATCGTCAACTTCATCCACGGCGAATAGCCGGATAGGAGAGCGATCTAGGGATAATGGAGCCATGCCCGCCGCCTCAAAAGGGACTGAAATCCCTGCAAAAGCAGAAGATCCTGGGCTTCTCGACGCGCTTTCGGAAGCGGTCGAGTCGGGCGCCGGGCTGCCCGCGGTGGCGCGAGCGGCGGCGCGCCTGCTCGGCGCCAGCGTCGCCCTGATCGACCGCTCCAGCGCCGTTCTCGCGGTCGCCGGGGCCTCGCCGGACCAGGAGCAGAGGCTGCTTTCGGGCGGCAACGGCGTGACGACGGTCGAGCTCCGGGTCGCCGACGCCGCCGTCGGCGAGCTTCGCTATCGCGCCCCCTCGCCGCCGGACCCGGCGATCACGCGGATGGTGACGACCCTTCTGGCGCTGGAGCTGGAGCGCTCGCGGGCGCCCGAATGGGCGAGCGAGGAGGTCGCGAGCGCCTTCGTCTCCGCCGTGTTGGCTCGCGAAGTCACCGATCGCGGCGACATCGTTGCCCGCGGCGCCGAGCTCGGCGCCGACCTCGACCGTGGCGCCGGCGTCCTCGTCCTCCGTGCCGCGCCGCGAGCCGCGCAGTCGGGCGAGTGGCGCGAGCGGGTCCTGACTCTGGCGATGCGGACGCTGCGCTCGCTGGCGCCGGGCTCCCTGGCGACGACCGACGACAGCGAGGTCGCGGCCGAGGTCTCGGTGATCGTCCCGGCCGAGGACGACGAGCGCCTGGCCCGCGCCGCCGCCGGCTTGGCCCGCGAGCTCGACGACAGCCTCTCCAGCTTCCACATGACCACCGGCCGCAGCCGCCGCTGCGCCGATCCGGTCGATCTCTACCGCGCCGGCAGCGAGGCGCGGCTGGCGGTCAACGTCGGCGAGGCCGAAGGCCGTCCGACGCTGGCCTTCGAGGACACCGGCGCCTACCGCCTGCTGCTGCCGGCGATGAGCGAGGACCCCGGCGAGCTCGAACGCTTCTACGCGGAGACGATCGAGCCGCTGGCCAACTACGACGAGCAGTACGAGACGGAGCTGGTGGCGAGCGTCGAGGCCTACCTCGACAACGACGGCAACGTCGCCGCCACCGCCAAACAGCTCTTCACCCACCGCCACACGGTCCGCTACCGCCTGGAGCGGGTCCGCGAGCTCTGCGGCCACGACGTCTCGGCGACCGAAGGCCGCGAGAAGCTGGGCCTCGGCCTGAAGGCGATGCGGGTCCTCGGCATCGCCTCCCCCCGCGGCCCCGCGCTCGAGCCCGGCGCCAAGGGCGGCAAAGTCACCCGCAGCGCGCCGGAGGAGTAAAACTCAGGGCGCGCTGGGGAGTCGGCTAATGGTAGGCCACTGGCTTTTGGTGCCAGCCGTCCCGGTTCGAGTCCGGGCTCCCCAGTTGCTCCACCCGCGGTGGGTCGATCGCGTCCGCGAGGGCACTTAGGGTTCCCTTCGTGGAGATCGGAGGAGCGTCGATGGACCCGGAGGTCCGCGAGGGCCTGGCCCGGAGCTGGAAGGGCCTGATGACCGTCGGCGTGCTGGCGATCTTCGTCGGCTGCGTCGCGATCCTCGTGCCCGCCGTCGCCGCCGTCGGCACCGCGATCTTCATCGGCTGGATCCTCGTCGTCGCCGGCGCCTTCCTGGTCGTCGCCGCCTTCTCGGCGCACTCGATCGGGACCGTCGTCCTGCGCCTTCTCTGGGCCGCCCTGACCGTCGTCGTCGGCGTCTGGCTGATCGTCGAACCCCACAACGGCACTCTCACCCTGACCCTCGTCCTCGGCATCTACTTCCTCTTCATGGGCCTGACCCGGATCGCCGTCGCCTTCGTCGGCCGCGGCCAGCCCAACGCCGGCCTGGTCGGCCTCAGCGGCGTCGCCGGCCTCCTGATCGGCATCCTCGTCCTCGCCAAGTTCCCCAGCTCCGCCGACTGGGCGATCGGCCTGCTCGTGGGAATCGACCTGATCTTCGCCGGCTGGACCCTCACCTCCGTAGCGCTTGTCGGCAAAGACTTGGCCCGCGGCGCAAGCCGCAGCTAGAGCAACCGACCCACTGCGTCCGCCACGGGACGCGAGCTTTCCCGGACTCGCTCCTCGCACGGGTGGCGCGGCACACCCCGCGACAGGACCCGTGCGCCGGAGCGCCCAATCGGACAGTCCCAGCCCTCCGCCAATACGATTCCCCGGTGAGTTCGCCACTGGTTCTCGTGATGGCGGCCGGCCAGGGCACCCGTATGCGCTCGTCGACGCCGAAGATGCTGCACCCCGTCTGCGGCCGGGCGATGGTCGCCTGGCCGATCCTCGCCGCGCGCGAGGCCGGCGCCGGCCGGGTGGCCGCGATCGTCTCGCCGGGAAAGGACATCTCCTCCGGCCTTCCCGCCAACGTCGAGACGGTCGAGCAGCCCAAGCCCGACGGCACCGGCGGCGCGATCAGGGCGGCCCTGGCGCTGATCGAGGACAGCGAGACCGTCCTCGTCCTCTCCGGAGACGTGCCGCTGATCTCGACCGAGACGATCGGCGAGCTGCTCGAGGCCCACGCCGCGACCGACGCCGCGGCGACGATGCTGACGATCGAGCTCGATGACCCAGGCTCCTACGGCCGCGTCGTCAGGGGCCCCGCCGGCGCCGTCGAACGCGTCGTCGAGGCCAAAGCCGCCGGCGACGGCGACGCCGAGGAGCTGGCGATCCGCGAGATCAACGCTGGCACCTACGCCTTCGACGCGGCGCCGCTCGCCGCCGCGCTGGCGACCCTCTCCAACGACAACGCCCAGGGCGAGTACTACCTGCCCGACGTCTTCCCGGCGCTGCACGAGGCCGGCCACGCCGTCGCCGCCCACATCGCCGAGGACGTCGCGGTGACGATGGGGGTCAACAACCGCGTCGACCTCGCCGCGGTCGAGACCGAGGCGCGCCGTCGCCTGCTCGAGCGCCACATGCTGGCCGGCGTCACCGTCGTCGACCCCGGCACGACCTGGGTCGACGCCGGTGTCGAGATCGCCGCCGACGCCCGGATCGAGCCCGGGACCAGCCTGCACGGGGAGACCAGCGTCGGCGCCGGCGCCGTGGTCGGGCCGATGACGACCCTCATCGACAGTGCCGTCGGCGCCGAGTCCCGTGTCGTCCATTCCTACCTGCTCGAGTGCGAGGTCCGCGACGGCTGCTCGGTCGGCCCCTTCGCCTACCTGCGCCCGGGGACGATCCTCGACCCGGGGGCCAAGGCCGGCACTTTCGTCGAGATCAAGAACTCCCACATCGGCAAGGGCGCCAAAGTCCCGCACCTCGCCTACGTGGGCGACGCCGACGTCGGCGGCGGCAGCAACTTGGGCGCCGGAACCATCACCGCCAACTACGACGGATTCCGCAAGAGCCGGACTGTCATCGGGGTCGACGTCCGCATCGGCGTTGACACGATGCTGATCGCGCCGGTAGAAGTCGGGGACTCCGCCTACACTGGCGCAGGCGCGGTGATCAAGAACGATGTGCCCGAGGGGGCGCTGGCGGTCAGCGAGAACGCGCAACGGAACATCGATGGATACGCGGCCGAGAAGGCGGCGAAGATGCGAGAGGAACAGAATCCGTGAGCACGATCGAGGACCAGCCGCAGGTGGGCACGGCGATCCAGCACGACTACTCGAAGCGAATGATGGTCTTCGGCGGCCGCAGCTCGATCGACCTCGCCGCCAAAGTCGCCGGCAAGCTCGACATCGATCTCGGCGCCGTCACCTTGAAGACCTTCGCCAACGGTGAGGTCTACTGCCGCTACGAGGAGTCGATCCGCGGCGCCGACGTCTTCATCGTCCAGTCGACCTGCGCCAACGAGCAGAGCGGGATGACGCCGAACGACTCGCTGATGGAGATGCTGACGATGATCGACGCGGCCCAGGGCGCCTCCGCCCACCGGATCATCGCCGTGATGCCCTGGTACGGCTACGCCCGCCAGGACAAGAAGTCGGCCCCGCGTGAGCCGATCTCAGCCCGCATCGTCGCCAAGTGCCTCGAGGGCGTCGGCGTCGACCGCGTGCTGACGATGGATCTCCACGCTGGCCAGGTCCAGGGCTTCTTCCACGTCCCGGTCGACCACATGACCGCGATGCCGATGCTGACCCAGTGGTTCATCGACCAGGAGCTGAAAGACGAGCTGGTGATCGTCTCCCCCGACGCCGGCCGGGTCAAGACCGCGCGCAACTTCGCCCGCCGAGTCGGCACCCACTGGGCGGTGATGGAGAAGGAGCGCCCCGCCCAGCAGGTGGCGGAGATCGGCTACGTGGTCGGCGACGTCAAGGGCCGCACCGCCGTCCTCGTCGACGACATGATCGACACCGCCGGAACGCTCTGCGCCGCCGCCCAGACAGTGCTCGACGAGGGCGCCGCGCGGGTCATCGCCTGTGCCACCCACGGCGTCTTCTCCGGCCCCGCCTACGAGCGCCTCGCCTACGAGAACTCGGGGATCGAGCGGATCGTCGTCAGCGACACCCTGCCGCTGCGCCCCGGCGCCCCCGACAACATCACCTTGCTCTCCACGGCCGGCACCTTCGCGGACTCGATCCGTCGCATCTTCACCGACGACTCGGTCTCCGAGATCTTCGCCGGCGAGAACCAGCTCTTCTAGTGCCCGCCGAGAAGCTGCGCCTGGTCGGCCACAAGGGTGCCGACCTGATCGTTCCCGGCAACACGGTCGAGAGCTTCGCCGTCGCGGTCCAAGCCGGCGTCGACACGATTGAGCTCGATGTCCTCTGGCTGCAGGACTCCCACCTGCCGCTCGAGCAGCGGGCACCGCTGGTCGTCGCTCACGATTGGGCGGACGCGGCGCGGCGGACGCCGCTGGCGCTGACCGAGGCGCTCGACGCGTTCCTCGAGCCGCCCCTGGACAAGGTCGAGATCAACCTCGACATCAAGCTCCCCGGGCGCGAGGAGGAGATCGTCGCGGCGCTGCGGGAGCGGAACCTCCTCGAGCGGGCGATGATCTCGACGATGGAGCTGTATTCGCTGGGGAGGATCCTCGACCTGGAACCGAAGCTGCGCCGTGGCTGGACCTATCCCAAAGTGACCAAGGACTGGACCTCCAAGCGCTGGGCGAAGGCGCCGATGATGGCGGCCCTGGTCGGGATGCGATACCGCCTCCCCGGCTTGGCGGCCGAACAACTGCCGAAGTTCAACGTCGCCGCGATGTGGGTCTACCACCCGCTCGTCAGCCCTCGCCTCGCCCGCATCTGCGCCCTCGCCGAGGTCGAGCTGATCGCCTGGACCGTCGACGACGAGGCCCGGATGCGGACCCTGTTGGGGCACGGCGTCACCGGCATTTGCTCGAATGATCCCCGCCTGTTCGCCAACCTGCCCTGAGCTTCCGGGGGTTGTTCAGACGGTGCCGGGTGTCGCCGTCGGCGGGGCGTTGTGGTCGCCCTTGCGCTTGACCGCGGACTCGAGCTCTTCGGCCGTGAAGCCGCCGACCGCCTCGCCTTCGACGGCGTAGCGGTAGAGGGCGACGCCGAAGACGCCGCTGAGGGCCCGCGAGATCAGCATCGCGATCGCCAGCGTCAGGGCGCCGATCACGACCAGGAGCGCGCCGACGAAGGAGGCGGAGGGCCAGATCGCGATCCCGGCCACGATCAGGATCGCCGCTGGCAGCAGCCCGAGCAGGAAGACGGCGCCGCCGATCGCGATGTTGCCGGTGATCTGCTGGCCCCAGCGTTTGCGGAAGATCGAAGCCGAGCGCTTCAGCGTCTCGACCGGGCCGGTGCCCTCGATCGCGATCACCGGCACGGAGATGAAGGTGACCAGGGACCAGGCCATGCCGACCAGGCGAGCGGCGATGTTGCCGGCGAGCCCGCCCTGGTTCTCGAGCACTCCCATCAGCACGCTGATCGCGGTCGAGATCGCCGCCCAGCCGCAGATCTGGGTGAAGCGGCTGCGAGCGACGGCGAGGCCGTCGGCGACGGTCGCATCCTGGCCGCTGAAGATCAGGTTTGCCGCCGCCGCCAGGCCGACGCTGAAGTAGAAGCCGACGACGCTGAGGACGTAGACCCCGATCACCAGCAGCGGGATCGCCCCGGCGAGCGAGTGCTGATCGAGCAGGTAGAGCCCGGGGCCGAGGAAGACGATCGCCAGCAGCGTCGTCGCGACGGCTCCGTAGAGCGGGAAGCGGATCAATTCGCGGTGCGCGTTCAGCAGCGCCCAGCTTTTCTTGGTCAGTGCCCAGCCGCGTCGAATCCGGCTCATCCGTGCTCCTCTGGTGGTCGGAGGGTGGTCTCTCAGGTCGTTTCGGCGAGGCCGGGCGTTCGCTTGAGCCCTCGTTCCTCGAAATAGTCCCACTCGAGCTGGCCGAGCTCGGTCGCCGGCGCCTCGGCGTAGACCCACTCGCGGGCGATCCGGTGCCAGTTGCGCTTCGCCCGCAGCTGCCCGAGCACGGCGACGACGCCGATCTCCATCCGCCGCCCCATCAGCTCGTCGGCCGGGATCGACTCCCGTCGCATCAGGTCGAAGTACTCCGAGCGGGGGTCGTTGGTCGACTCGATGATTTTCATCACTCGCCGGGGGGTGATTTCGATCTCGCGGTCTTCCACGTACCAGCCGCCGACCGCGCGCATGTGGTCCAGCAGGCGCTCGGCGTCGAGCTTCGAGGGCTTCTTGACGAAGCCGAGGTCGTGCAGCGCCTGGCGGAAGGCCTCGGGGTCGTTGCGGGAGGCGGCGTCGAAGGCGCGCTGCTCGAGCAGGATCTGCTCGCGGTCGAGCTTCTTGGTCATCCCGAAGTCGAGAAAGGCGACCCGCCCGTCCTCCATCAGGATGAAGTTGCCAGGGTGGGGATCGGCGTTGAAGTGCTGCAGGTGGTAGATCGAGCCGAAGCTGGCGCGGAAGACGATCTCGCCGAAGCGGCTGCGCTCCCGGTGTGACAGCTCCTTGATCTCCTCGAAGCCCTTACCGACGACGAGCTCGGTGACGAGGATCCGGCGGCGCGAGAGCCGGGTGATCACTTCGGGCACGTAGATGAAGGGGTGGTCGCGGTAGGCGCGGGCGAAGGAGCGCTGGTTCTGCGCCTCGTACTCGTAGTCGAGCTCCTCCATCACTCGCTCGCTCAGCTCCTCGGCGATCGCCTTGGCGTCGAGCCCCGGCGCGACCGCCCGCGCCAGCCGCACCAGGGTGCCGGCGTTGCGCAGGTCCGCTTCGAGCGCCTCGGCGATCCCCGGGTACTGGATCTTGACCGCGACCAGGCGCCCGTCGAGCAGCTCCGCCCGGTGCACCTGACCGATCGAGGCGGCGGCGAACGCCTCGTGCTCGAACTCGGCGAAGTACTCGGAGAGCGGTTCACCGTCGTACTCCTCCTCGAGCACCTTGACGATCTTCTCCCACGGCAACGCCGGGGCGTCGGTGCGCAGTTTGGCCAGCTGCTCCTGGTAGATCTCGCGGTACTCCTCGGGGATGAATTCGGTGTCGATGAACGAGGCGAACTGCCCGAGCTTCATCGCCGCGCCCTTCATCTCCCCCAGCGCGCCGACCATCTTCATCGCCGTCTCCAGGTGGCGCTGCTCCAGCCGCTCTTTGCCGCCCTCCTCCGAACGGCCGACGTTGGTCGCCTTGGTGCCGGCGTAACGGGCGCCCTGAACGCCGACGATCGACCCCAGTTTGGCCGAGCGCCGGAGCCTGCCCTTGGGGATCTTTGAGTCCTCGGCCACGGTCGAAGGTTGCCACAGGTGCTGTTTCCTGTCGGGGTTCTCTATTCTCTCCCCTCCGATGGCCGCTTCCCGCTCAACCCTGAAGGTCGCTCCCCGCGCCGAGTTCGGCTCGCGCGCCTCGCGGCGCATGCGTGGCGAGGGCCTGGTGCCCGGGGTCGTCTACTCGGGTGGGTCGGAGGCGACGCCGTTCCAGGTCTCCGAACGCGAGGTGCGGACGATCATCCACGAGGGCGCCGCGCTCTTCGACCTCGAGATCGAAGGCGGCAAAGCCGTCCCGGTCGTCGTCAAGGAGCAGCAGCTGCACCCGGTCCGCGGCAGCATCCAGCACATCGACCTGCAGCAGGTCAAGCTCGACGAAGCGATCCAGGCCGACGTCACGATCGAGCTCGAGGGCGTCGAGACCGCCCCCGGCGTCAAAGGCGGCGGCGTGCTCGAGCACGTCACCCGCGAGATCACCGTCGAGGCGCTGCCGACCGACATCCCGGACCGGATCGTCCTCGACGTCTCGGCGATGGAGATCAACGACACCCTTCAGCTTTCCAGCGTCACCGCGCCCGACGGCGTCACCTTCATGGCCGACGATCCCGAGGAGGTCACGATCGTCACCCTTTCGCCGCCGCGAGTGGAGGAAGTGGTCGAGCCCGAGGTCGAGGAGGAGACCGAGCTGGTCGGCGAGGGTGCCGAGGGCGAGGGCGAACCCGCCGAGGGCGACTCGGGCGATTCCGAGGGCGAGTAGCCCCTGTCGCTGTTCCGCCGCCGGGGCGATAGCGGCGAGCAGGGTGATCGCATCCTCATCGTCGGGCTGGGCAACCCCGGGCCCGAGCACGCCGGCACGCGCCACAACGTCGGCTTCGACGTCGCCGAAGAGCTCTGCCGACGCTGGGATCTGGCGCGAGCGCGCAAGAAGTTCGGCGGCCTGATCTCCGAAGGCCGGGCCGGGCCGGGCGGGCCCCGGGTCGCGGTACTGCTGCCGCAGACCTTCATGAACGGATCCGGCGACTCGGTCGGGCCGGCGCGCGGCTCGCTCAAGGTTCCGCTCGAGCGGATCGTCGTCCTCCACGACGAGATCGACCTTCCCTTCGGTGAGATCCAGGCCCGCCTTGGCGGCGGCCTGGCCGGGCACAACGGCCTCAAGAGCCTCAAACGCGGCCTCGGCGATCCAGGGTTCTGGCGGGTCAGGGTCGGGGTGGGGCGGCCGGGCTCGACCGATCCGGAGGTCGTCTCCTCCTACGTCCTCGGGCGCTTCCGCGAGCCACGCCCCGAGGTCGAGGCGCTGATCGCCGGCGCCGCCGACGAGGCCGAGCGGCTCGTCGAACGGCTAGGTTCCGCGCATGAGTGACGCCACCGCGGTGACGAGCTACGAGCTCGACGAGAACGGGGTCGCCCTGGTCCGCCTCGAGCGCCCCAAATCCCGCAACGCGATCAACACCCAGATGCTGCTCGAGCTGCTCGAGCACCTCGCCGTGGCGCGCGCCGACGAGGCTGTCCGGGTGCTGGTCTTCAGCTCCTCCGACCATCTCGGCCTCTCCGCCGGCGCCGACGTCCGCGAGCAGCTCGACGCCGAGGGTCACGTCCGCCGCATGCAGCTCTTCGCCGACCTCTACGACGCCATCGTCGCCTTCCCCAAGCCCACCGTCGCCGCCTGTCACGGCGACGTGGTCGGCGGCGGCGCCGAGATCGCGATCGCCAGCGACATGCGGGTCGGTGGCGCCAACCTGCGGATGCGCTTCCCCGGCGCGGCGCTCGGCGTCCCGGTCGGCCCCGCCCGCCTGGTCACCCTCTGCGGCCTCGCCGCCGCCAAGTACCTGCTCCTCTCCTCGCGCGCGGTCGGCGCCGACGAGGCGCTGCGGATCGGTCTCGTCAACCGCGTCGCCCCCGCCGCGGCGACGGAGGCCTCGGCGCTCGATCTGGCCACGGCCGTCGCCGCCCACCCGCCCGAGGCGGTCGCCCAGCTGAAGCGGATGCTGCACGAGTGGGACGACGTCGAGGGCCGCTCCGCCGTCGAGGGCCGGGGCCAGGTCGAGTGGACCCGCAACGGTCCCGGGCTACCGTTCGCTGAGTGAGTCTTCGTCCCCTTGTAGAGGTCGTCGCCGAGAACGAGCGCGTGCACGCGCTCTGCGGTCGCGTGCGCTCGGCCGCCGACGGCGGCGAGGCGGTCACGGTGCGGGCCTCGGCGATGCTGCGGCCGCTGCTGCTGGCGGCGCTGCTGGAGGACGATCGCGGTCTCGCCGGCCGCCCGGCGCTGCTGGTCAGCGCCGACGATCGCTCCGCTCGCGACCTCGCCGCCGACCTGCGCGCCTACCTGTCCCCGCGGCGGGTCCGCCTCTATCCCTCGCGCGGTACCGGCTACGCGTCCCACATCACGCCGCCGCCGCACCTCGTCGGCCTGCGGATCGACGCTCTCGACGCGCTCTCCGACGAAGCTGACGCGGTCGTCGTCGCCAGCGCCACGGCTCTGGCCGAGGCGGTGCCGGACGCCTCATTGCGCCCTGCCGGCTCGGTCATCTCGATCGGCGAAGAGGTCGAGCTCGGCGCCGTTTCCGACGACCTCGTCGCCGCCGGTTACGAGCGGGTCGAGCAGGTCGAGGAGCGCGGCCAGTTCGCCGTCCGCGGCGGCATCCTCGACGTCTACCCGGCGACCGAGGAGCGGGCGGTGCGGATCGAGCTCTTCGGCGACGAGGTCGAGTCGATGCGCTGGTTCTCGACCTTCACCCAGCGATCGCTCGGCGAGGCGGAGCGGGTCGAGCTGGCTCCGGCGGCCGAGCTCGACGCCGAGCACCGCGAGCTCGCCGAGATGGCGGCGCTGGAGGCGGCCGAGGAGGGCGAGCGGGTCTCCAACCTCGCCGAGTTGCTGCCGCTCGAGCACTTCCGCGCCCCGCTCGACCTCGTGCCCGCCGGGGCCGCGGTGGTCCTCGCCGCCGCGGAGGAGATCGAGCCGGCCCTTCGCGACCACTGGGAGGACGTGACGACGGCGATGCACGCCGACGATGCCCAGCACCTCTACGTCGACGTCGCCGCGCCGCTGGGGGAGCGCGCGGCGCTTTCGCTGACCGCGGCCGGCGAGGACGACGAGGACGCCTTCCGCGCCGCCCGTGCCGAGTCGCCCGCCCGCAGCGTCAAGGAG
Organism: Solirubrobacterales bacterium; assembly: GCA_017882505.1. Lineage (GTDB taxonomy): Bacteria > Actinomycetota > Thermoleophilia > Solirubrobacterales > 70-9 > VAYN01. Next base: position 13,335 of record JADGPJ010000017.1, read on the forward strand.
GCGGAGGGCGAGCTCGAGAAACTCGTCCGCTCCGGCTACCGGGCGGTCGTCGCCTTCGACAGCCGCGGCGAGGCGGAGCGGGCCCGCTACGGCCTCGACCGGCTCGACGCGCGCCTGCTTGAGGGTGGCCGGCTCTCGCCGGACCCGGGCCTCGCCTTCGCCGAGTCGCGCCTGCGCGAGGGCTTCGTCAGTCCCGAGCTGCGCCTGGCTGTCTTCCCCTTCCGTCGCCTCGTCCATCGCCGCAAACGCACCGAGGAGCCGGCACCGGGGGCGGGGCGCGGGCGGCTCGCGTTCAGCGAACTGCGGGTCGGCGACTACGTCGTCCACGAGGACCACGGCGTCGCCCGCTTCGCCGGCTTCGAGACCCGCGACGTCGGCGGCGTCACCCGCGACTACCTCTACCTCGAATACAGAGGCGAGGACCGCGTCTACGTCCCCACCGACCAGCTGGCGAAGCTGAGCCGCTACGTCGGCGCCGGTGGCGAACCGACGCTCTCGGCGCTGGGCGGCAAACGCTGGCAGAACATGAAGGCGCGGGCGCGCAAAGCCGCGGGCGCCCTCGCCGGGGAGCTGCTCAACCTCTACGCCGAGCGCCGCTCCCGCCGCGGCCACTCCTTTCCGCCGGACGGCGAGTGGCAGATCGCGATGGAGACGGCCTTCCCCTACCGCGAGACCGCCGATCAGCTGGAAGCGATCGAGGCGGTCAAGGGCGACATGGAATCGGAGCGGCCGATGGACCGCCTGGTCTGTGGCGACGTCGGCTTCGGCAAGACCGAGGTCGCCCTGCGGGCGGCGGTCAAGGCCGCCTCCGACGGCAAGCAGGTGATGATCCTGGTGCCGACGACGATCCTCGCCCAGCAGCACTTCGGCACCTTCCGCGAGCGCCTCGCCGACCTGCCCTTCCGGGTCGAGGGGGTCTCGCGGCTACGCCCGGCGGCGGAGACGAAAGCGGTGCTGAAGGACTTCGAGGCCGGCAAGGTCGACGTCCTGATCGGAACCCACCGGCTGCTCTCCCGCGACGTCCGCGCCAAGGAGCTCGGCCTCGTCGTCGTCGACGAGGAGCAGCGCTTCGGGGTCAAGCAGAAGGAGCTGCTGCGCCAGCTGAAGCTGAAGGTCGACGTGCTGGCGCTCTCGGCGACACCGATCCCGCGCACCCTGCAGATGAGTCTCGCCGGCCTGCGCGACATCTCGGTGATCGAGACGCCGCCCGAGGGCCGGCGACCGGTCCGCACCTACGTCGGCCCCTACGACGAGGACCTGGTGCGCAAGGCGATCGAGCGCGAGGTCGAGCGCGGCGGCCAGGCCTTCGTCCTCCACAACCGGATCGACTCCCTGCCGGAGACCGCCGAGCGCCTGCGGGGGCTGGTCCCCAAAGCCCGCTTTGCCGAAGCCCACGGCCAGATGGACGAGGGCACCCTGGAGGAGACGATGCTCGGCTTCCTGCGCGGCGAGGCCGACTGCCTGGTGACGACGACGATCATCGAGTCGGGCCTCGACATCCCGACCGCGAACACGCTGATCGTCGAGCGCGCCGACCAGCTCGGCCTCTCCCAGGCCTACCAGATCCGCGGCCGGGTGGGCCGCTCTCGCGAGCGCGCCTTCGCTTACATGCTGTACCCCTCGGCCGAGGCGCTGAGCGAGGACGCGGCGGCGCGGCTCTCGACCCTCGCCGACCACACCGAGCTCGGCTCCGGCTTCCGGATCGCGATGCGCGACCTCGACATCCGGGGCGCCGGCAACCTGCTTGGCGACGAGCAGTCTGGCCACGTCGCCGCGGTCGGCTTCGAGCTCTACTGCCAGATGATCGACGAGGCCGTGGCCGAGGCCGGTGAGGTCGACGGGGAGGGAGAGGAGACGCCCGAGCCGGTCCGCCTCGACGTCCCGGTCGACGCCTACCTGCCGGCGACCTTCGTCCCCTTCGAGGCGGCGAAGATCGACATCCACCGCCGCATCGTCGCCGCCCGCGAGCCGGGTCAGCTGCGGGCGATCGCGGACGAGCTCGGCGACCGCTTCGGGCCGCTGCCGCCGCAGGCCGAGAACCTGCTGAAGCTGCAACGGGCGCGGATCGAGCTGGGCCTGGCCGGAGCCCGCAGCGTCGAGTTCCGCGGCGGCCGGCTCAGCGTCACCGGGGTCGAACTGGACTCCGAGCAGGCCGGGGTCCTGGCGGAGCACGTGGAGGGCGCCGTCTACGAATGGCGGGAGCAGACGGCGGCGGTGCGGGTCGCGGGAGACCCCGAGGAGCGGCTCGCCGCGGTTCTGGCGATGGCGGCGGGCCTGCGCGAGGCGCGGCGCTCGGCGGAGGGCGCGGCGGCCTGAGCTGCCTCAATCGCCTTTCGATCGTCCCGCGCGAAGCATTTTGACTATGCTGCCCGCTTCGTGGGAGCGAAATCGGGGCAGAGCAAGAAGTCGGCGGGATCGGAGCAGGCCAAGCGGTCGCTCGGATCCAAGCGCCTGGCGCTGATCGTCTTCGGCGCGCTCTTCGTCGTCCTCTTCGTCGGTTTCGCGATCGCCCAGGGGAGGCTCGGCCAGCCCAGCGTCCCCTCTGGCGACGTGGCGACGGTCACGAACGTCCCCAGCGACATCAGCAACATCAGCGAAGCCGAATTCAAACGGGCGCTGTTCCAGCAGGCCGCCGCGGGCAAACTGAAAGCGGCGCCGAAGGTGGGCAGCAAAAAATACGAAGAACTGAAGACGGCGGCTCTGGGCGAACTGCTCGACGCGATCTGGATCGCCGGCGAGGCCGAAGAACTCGGAATCTCGGTGACCGACAAACAGGTAGCGACCGAACTGGCCCAGATCAAGAAAACGAACTTCCCGACCGAAGCCCAGTACCAGGAATTCCTCAAGACGTCGCATTTCACCCCGGAAGACGTCAACGCGAAGGTCGAACTGCAGCTGCTCAGCACCCAGATTCAGGAAAAGATCTCCACCGAAACGCCGCCGGCCTCGAACTCCGAAATCGCCGAAAACTACGAGGAAGCCAAGGCGACGCAGTACACGACCAAACCGAGCCGGGACATCCGCATCGTCGTCAACAAAGACAAAGCGGAAATCGAAGAAGCGTTGGCGGAACTTGAAAAAGACGATTCGGCGGCGAGCTGGAAGAAAGTGGCGGCGAAATTCTCGTCCGACCCGACGACGAAAGCCAAGGGCGGCCTGCAGAAAGGCCTAACCGAAGAACTCCTGGCCTCCGCCGGCCCGCTCAAAGACGCGATCTTCGGCGCCGCCACTGGCGAACTGGTCGGGCCGATCAAGTTCCAGGGCAGCTACGTCGTCGTCGAGGTGGAGAAACTCAACCCCGAGAAAGTCCAGACCCTGGGCGAAGTCCGCTCCCAGATCAGCACCACGCTGACCCAGCAGAAGCAGGAAGCATTCTTCTCCGAATTCGTCACCGATTACCAGCGCAAGTGGACGTCGCGCACCTTCTGCGCCTCGGGTTTCGCGATCGAAAGGTGCGCCAACTTCAAGAGCTCCGGCCATCCCGCCAGCGCCCCGCCCGCCTGTTACGAAGCCAACCCGAAAACTCCGGCGACGGAATGCCCGGCACCGGTCGAACAGACGAAGCCGGCGCTGCCCGGCAGCGTCACGATCCTCAAACCGGCCGGCGAACCCTTCGTTCAGCGGCCGCGGCCGCAGGCCACCAAGGCAGCATCCGGCGAAGAAGGCGCGGCCGCGCTCGAAGGCGCCGCCGAAGCACCCGCGCAGACCGGCGAATAGGGCACGCCCCCGGCCGCCGTCGGTGAATAGGATGGCGGCCCCGTGAGCACGATTTCCTCGATCCACGCCCGCCAGATCCTCGACTCGCGCGGCAACCCGACGGTCGAGGTCGAAGTCGTGCTCGAGTCCGGCGCCCGCGGCCTCGCCGCCGTGCCGTCAGGAGCCTCGACCGGCGAGTTCGAGGCGGTCGAGCTGCGTGATGGCGGCGACGCCTGGGCCGGCAAGGGCGTCTCGCGCGCGGTGGCGAACGTCAACGGCGAGATCGCCGCGGCGCTGACCGGCGCCCGCGCCGCCGAGCAGGGCGCCCTCGACGAGACGATGATCGAGCTCGACGGCACGCCCAACAAGGGCCGGCTCGGCGCCAACGCGCTGCTCGGCGTCTCGCTCGCCGCTGCCAAGGCGGCGGCGACGGACTCCGCCCAGCCGCTCTACCGCTACCTGGCCGAGCTCTACGGCGGCGGCGAGCCGACGCTGCTGCCGGTGCCGATGATGAACGTCCTCAACGGCGGCGCCCACGCCGACAATTCGGTCGATTTCCAGGAGTTCATGGTCGTCCCGGCCGGCGCCTCCAGCTTTTCGGAGTGCCTGCGTATCGGAGCCGAGGTCTACCACGCCCTGAAGAAGTCCCTGTCCGCCCGTGGGCTCTCGACCGCGGGCGGCGACGAGGGCGGCTTCGCCCCCGACCTCGACTCCAACGAGGCGGCGCTGCAGGCGGTCCTGGAGGGCGTCGAGGCGGCCGGCTACGAGCCCGGCTCCGATGTCTTCATCGCCCTCGACCCGGCGACCAGCGAGATCTTCGAGGGCGGCGCCTACGTGCTCGAGCACGAGGGTCGCAGTCTCTCTCCGGGGGAGATGGCCGGCTACTGGGAGGACGCCTGCTCGCGCTACCCGATCGTCTCGATCGAGGACGGCATGGACGAGGAGGACTGGGATGGTTGGAAGCTCCTCACTGAGCGGCTCGGCGACCGGGTCCAGCTGGTCGGCGACGACCTCTTCGTCACCAATCCCGAGCGCCTGCGCCGCGGAATCGATCTCGGCGTCGGCAACTCGATCCTGGTCAAGGTCAATCAGATCGGCACCCTGACCGAGACCCTGGAGGCGATCCGGATCGCCCGCGAGGCCGGCTACACGGCGGTGATCTCTCACCGCTCGGGGGAGACCGAGGACACGACGATCGCCGACCTCGCCGTCGCCACCGGCGCCGGCCAGATCAAGACCGGCGCCCCATCGCGCTCGGACCGCGTCGCCAAGTACAACCGCCTGCTGCGAATCGAGGAGGAGCTCGGCTCCGCCGCTCAGTTCCCGGGCCTGCAGGCATTCGTTCAGTCCCGCGGCTAAATGAAGGAATGCGGGGCTCGGTCGCAAAGCACCGGGCATGGCAACGCGTGCCCCTGCCGGCCGGAACGCTGCAGCTTCTCGTCGGCGTCCTGCGGCACGCAAGCGCCGACCAGCGGCGCGCAGCGGTCGCAGCCGCGTCAAGTGGGACCGGATCGGCCGGATCGCTCTGGTCGTCGTCCTCTTTGCCGTCGCCTACTCCTACCTGAACCCGGCGATCGACTTCGTCAAGACCTACACCGCGACGACCGCGGCCAAAGCCCAGCTGCACGAACTCCAGCGCGAAAACACCAAGCTCCACAAGCTCGTCCAGTCCGCCGACGATCCGGTCGTCATCGACCGCAAGGCACGCAGCCAGGGGATGGTCAGCGAAGGCGAGACCCCGATCGTCATTCGCGGTCTGAGCGGCTGAGCCGCCTCTCCGGGCCCGGCGATGGTTAGCCTCGGCTCCTACCTCCTGGGAGCCCTCGAGCTCGCCGTAGTCGCGCTCTCGTTGGCGTTTGCGGCGTTCTCGTTGCGCAGGCGGTTGCTGCCGGGCTGGGAGGGGGCGGCGGCGCGTCTGGTCGAGATCGTCGCGGCGGTTGCGTTTCTGACTTGGATCTCCGAGGTCCTCGGGACCTTCGGTCTGTTCTACGCCGGTGCCGTGGTGGCTGCCTCGGCGCTTTTGGCAGCCGCCTGCGCTCTCTGGCCGCCGGGTCCTGTCGGTGCCCAGCTTGGCCCCACGGTGCTCGGCGCTGGACGCGCCTCCGCGCCGCGGGGGACCCCCGCTCCACCGCCACCCGCCGGAGAGAGCGGTTGGCAGCTGGTGGTCATGGTCGTGGTCATTGCGGTCGTCGTCGGGCACTGGGCGATAACCGCAAAGCACGCGTTGGACCGAGGGATCTTCAATTTCGATTCGCTCTGGTATCACCTCCCCTTCGCAGCGGACATGGTGCAGAGCCACTCGATGACCGGGATGCATCACGTGGACACGGTCTTCACGAATTGGTTCTATCCGCAGAATTCGGAGCTGCTCCACGCCGTAGGAATGCTGCTGACGGGACGGGACACGCTTTCGTTGTTCATCAACTTCGGTTGGTTGGGCGTCGCTTTCTTGGCTGCTTGGTGCGTGGGAAGGCCGTACGGGCGGGGGAGCCTGACGGTGATTGCGGCGGCGATCCTGCTCGAGTGCCACACGCTGGTGGTGCGGGGCCCGGGGTCGGCGAAGAACGACATCGCAGCCGCGGCGCTGCTGCTGGCGGCGATCGCAATCCTGGTCAACGCCTGGTCGGCCCGGCGGAAAGAGGAGCGGGAGGAAGCGGAGGGATCCTCGCCTCCTGCGGTCGTAGTTCCTTCCGCTATGCGGGAGAAAGTACGACCGCATCTGCCCCCCAGCTGGCCACTGGCGGCCGCTGGACTGGCGGTCGGGTTGGCCGCCGGGACCAAGGTGACGGTGCTGGCGATGGCGGCGGCCCTCAGCCTCGCGGTGCTGGTGCTGGCGCCGTCTGGAAGGCGCTGGGCCGCCGCCGGCTGGTGGTTCGTGCCGGCGTTGCTCGGTGGTGGCTTCTGGTACCTGCGCAACCTCGTCGTCGCCGGCAATCCCCTGCCCGCAATCGAAAGTCTCGGGCCGATCTCGCTGCCGCACCCCGAGCGCCTGCAGATCGGCCGACCCGAATTCAGCATCGCCCATTACGCGACCGATCCCGGCGTCTGGCGCCACTACTTCGCTCCCGGCCTGCATGACGCTTTCGGGGCGCTCTGGCCCCTGGTGGTGTTCGGCGCCGCCGCAGCGGCCCTCCTGGCGCTCCTGCGCGGCCGTGACCGGGTCCTGCGCTGGATCGGCGGCGTCGCATTGTTCGGAATGCTCGCCTACATCTTCACGCCCCTGAGCGCCGCCGGCGCCGAGGGAGAACCGGTCGGCTTCGCGATCAACGTCCGCTACGTCGAAGCGGCGCTGCTGGCAGGGATCGTCCTGCTGCCGCTGGCGCGCGCCTTTGACGGCAGACGCCGTCAGTGGTGGCTGCTCGGCACGCTCGTCGTCGTGCTCGTGGTCACCGACCGCTCCGACAGCGTCCTGCGCGACCCCTCGCGCCTCTTCGCGGCGCTGACCGTCTTCCTCTTGGTGGCCGTCCCGGCGGCTCTGTGGCTGGCCCGGGAGCGCGGGGCGGCGCGCGGCGTCGTCATCGGCGGCTGCGCCGCGCTGGCCGTCGCCGTCGTCGCGATCGGCTACCCGGTGCAGCGCCACTACCTCGACGGCCGCTTCGCAAACACCGGGGCCCACGACGAACAGATCCCGGGCATGGACCTCGACTCCACCTTTCGCTGGGCGCGGGGCATCGACCACGCCCGCATCGGTCTGGTTGGCACCACCGCCGGCTTCGCCGGCTACGGTCTCTACGGGACCGACCTGTCCAACGAAGTCCGCTATCTGGGCGCAGAGGGGCCGCACGGGGCCTTCAACGCGATCCCCACCTGCTCCCAGTTCCGCGCCGCCGTCAACGCCGCCGACCTCGACTACCTGGTGACCGCGCCCTTCCTCAACTTCCTCCATCCCGACAAGCCGATCTCCTCACCCGAGGCCCGCTGGCTGCGCGGGGACCCAACGGTCAGCCCCGTCCTGCGCAGCGGGCCCGTGACCGTCTGGAAGGTCGCCGGCCGGCTCGACCCGAGCACCTGCGGTCCGGCCAACGCCCCCCTGCGCGAAATCCCCGACACGCCGGCTGGGTAATCTCGGCCCGGTGGGGTATCCGCTCGCCAACGCGCTGTTCCAGTGGGAGGAGGGGTACCGCGAGCTGCAGGCCCTCTCCGATCCACGCGAGCGACGGCTCGCCGACCGCGTCGTCGACGTCGTCCGCGAAGAGCTGCGGCGCCGGGTCGGCCCGACCTTCACCGCCGCCGAGCTGGCGGATCTCTACGGCGCCGGCACCGACTGGTGCCTGCAGGTCGCGATCGACGTCGCACCCGCCGCGGAGGGCGATGCGCAGTCACTGGCCGACGCGGCCTTCTGGCTCTACCTGCGCGGCGCCGGCGACTTCGCCGGCGGCCGCCAGCTGCTCGTCTGACCGGCGCATTGCGGCGTCCTCGGTCGCTCGCGTGCCGAGCACGCCACGCTTCCGGCGTCCTTGCACTGCTTGGTCAGACGAACAGCTACTCGTCTGAGTCGGACTCGGAGTCCGAAGACTCCGACTCCGGGGCGGAGCCGGCGCGGCGGATGACGATCTGGTCGGCCTCGATCCGGACCGTGACGTCTTTCTTGCCTGCCCAGTGCTCGGTGTAGACCGGGTTGTCCTTGACCGAGGCGTCGAGCCAGAGGCCGTAGCCGTCGGTTTCGCCGTGATCGAAGGTCGCCTCGAGCTCTTTGCGGCGGCCGCGGCCGCCGCGGCGGCCGCGGCGGCGCCTGCGTTTGGGGCGGCCGCTGCCGCCGGGACCGGCCTCGGACTCCTCGTCGCCGTCCTCGCCGTCCTCGCCGTCCTCGCCCTCGTCTTCGGCCTCTTCAACCTCTTCGGCCTGCTCCTGCTCGGCGGCCGCGGCCTCGATCTCCGCTTCGATCTCGTCGCGGAGGTCGATTTCGCTGGAGCCGGCGTTCTCGTCGTCGGCCGAGAGGTCGTACTGCTTGCGGAACTCGCGCAGTTCGGTCGCGCTGATCTCCAGCTGGTGGGCGATCCAGGCATCGGTCCGGCCCTGGTGAACCCAGGCACGGATCTGGTTGAGCTGCGGCTTCAGTGAACGTCTGGCCATCGGCGCGCGAGTCTATTCAAGGTGGGCATGGGTTCGCGGAGCGCTACACCTAGGACATCAGGAAGGCGAGCGCCTCGAACATCGCGACGACGACCACAACCACGGTCACCGTCAGGCAGACGGCGAGGACGCTGAAGCGAACCTTGCCCTCCTGCTCGGTGCGATTGATTTTGCGTGCGCGCGAGCGGTTCGCGGCGCGACGGCGCAGCTGCTCGCGCCGCCGGCGCTCTAGTGAGGTCTCCTGCTCGAAGGCGGTCTCGAACTGGGAGATGCTTTGACGCATTCGCATAGTCGTGGCCCCGAGGGGCCGCGGGCACCGTAGCAAAGGATCTTGCAGAACTCACGCTTCGCTCATGGTTCACACGTGCTCCAGAGACCCCTTCCGGCCCGCGCAGCCGCTATCTCAAGCCGTTTGAGGTAGGTCGAGAAGCGGTCGTTCGGAGGAATCGTCAGCGTCCTCGCCAGACCCCGCCGGACCAGTTCCGCGTTGACGAAGCGGTCTCCCAGGTAGACATAGGCAAGCAGCCTGCCGTAGACGTCACGGCGCTCGACGCCGAAGACGAGCCGGACCCGCCGGTGTTCGACCAGGCGGTGATCGAAGCTGGAGGCCCGCGGCCCGAAGCACTGCACCGGCGTGCCCGGCTTGACCGTCTCCGGCGTATCGACGCCGATGTAGCGGACGTCCTCGAGCCGGCCGTCGAGCCGGACTTCGATCGTGTCGCCGTCGACGACCCGGGTGACATCCGCGTGGGCTGCCCGCGGCCCTTCGGTCCCGCCACCGCGCTCCCAGGGCCGCAGCAGCACGAGCGCGACCGCGGCCAACAGCACCGCACTGCCGATCGATTGCCGGTTCATCCCAAGGAAAACTCAGGGAACCGAAATCTCTCCCCCTCCAGGCGCCGAAAATCAAGCAGATCGGGAGACGCAGGGAAGTGAGGTGAGGGGAGCGCGCTCCCGTGCGTGACCCGATCAACGACCGAGGACCCCAAGCCGGGCCGATTTGCAGGCGCCTGGCTACGGGGTGCGGCGGACGTTGGAGAGCAGCATCTCCTTGATCTGGCTGACGATCTCGATCGCCTCGTTCCACTCGCGCTGCCAGACGTTGCGGCCGAAGATGACGCCGGAGCCGCCGGCCTCCATCACCTCGCGGGTGTGCAGGAGGACGGTCTCGTCATCGGTCTTGGAGCCGCCGGAGAGAACGACCAGGGAGCGGCCGGCGGATTCAACGCATTGGCGGATCGCCTCCGCCTGGTCGACTTCCATCTCGTTGTAGGGAGCCGGGGCGTCCTTGTCCTTCGCCGCGTCGATCTTCGGCATGTTGAGCTTGACCACGTCGGCGCCCATCTCCATCGCCATCCGCGCTGCGTAGTCGATCGCGTAGAAGGAGTTGGCGCCGCCCTTGGCGTCGACGAATTCGCCGCGCGGGTAGGACCAGACGACCAGCGGCATCCCGAAGCGGTCGCATTCCTGGCGGACCTGGCGCAGCTGGGCGAGGTCCTCGTCCTGGCGCGGCGAGCCGACGTAGAGCGTGTAGCCGATCGCGTCGGCGCCGAGCCGCACGCCGTCCTCGACGCTCGAGTTGCAGGAGGAGAAGGATTTCGCCGAGGAGGGCAGGTCGGTCTTGCCGTTGACCTTGAGGATCAGCGGCACCTCGCCGGCGTATTCCGGGTAGTACTTCTCGGCCATCCCGATCTGGCAGGCGAGCGCCGAGTATCCGGCCTCGGCGGCGAGCCGGAACTGGTAGTCGGGGTCCTTGGAAGCCGGGTTCGGGAAGAAGTCGCGGGGACCGTGCTCGATGCCCTGGTCGATCGGCAGCAGCATCAGCGTTCCGTTGCCCGGACCGAACTCGAACAGCAACCGGTGCAGACGGGCACGTTTGCCTGGCGGCAGGGTCGCGAGCAGCGATTTCTGCTCGGTCAGACTCTTCAGCTCCACGTGATTTCCTCCTCGAAGACGGGTGTCTCGGCAGTATGCCACCGCAAACGGAAGCGGGAGCCTGCACACGGGGGGTATTCTCGGTGGCCATGAGCGAGACTGAGCTCAGCGTTATCTGCAAGAACTGTGGCTCCGAGGTCAGTCCCTACGTAACCGAGTGCCCATACTGCGGCGCGAGGCTGCGCAAGCGGGCGCCGAAGCTGGAGCGGCGCGATGGCGCCCTCGAGGCACAGCGACCCCGCCGTCGCCGTCCCCGGTTGATCCCACGGCGCCGGCCGCGTGCGATCAGCGCCGACCGGCCCTACGCGACCCTGGCGGTGATTCTCGGCTCGGCGATCCTGCTGATCGTCCAGAAGGCGAGCGGCGACCCGATCGCCACCTTCGGCGGCCTGATCACTCCGGTCGAAGGCGATTGGTGGCGCTACCTGACCGCTCCCTTCGCCTACGTCGACGTCGGCTACCTGTTCGTGGTCGCGGTCGGCCTGGCGATCTTCGCCACCGGGGTCGAGCGGCGGCTTGGCACCGGGCCGACCGCGGTCCTGCTCCTCGCCTGCGGATCGCTGGGAATGCTGGCCGCGGGCGGAGTCGCCAACGCCCAGGGTGAAATCACCGTGATCGCCGGCGGCAACGGCATGGCGCTGGGCGCGGTCGCGGCTTGGTTCGCGCTTCGCCGCGCCGAAGCCCATGGAGCGATCGACGAGGAGTACGACCTGGTCGGCGTGATCGTCGCCGCGGTCGTCCTGATCGCGCTGCCGCTCTTCGTGCCGATCGCGGACGTCTTCGCCTGCCTCGTCGGCGGCGCCGTCGGCGGCCTCGCCGGACTGCTGTCCTCCGTGCTGCACTCCTCCGAATAGATCTAGGCTGCCCCGGTGCCAGACGAGAAGGAGTTCGAGGCTGCGATCGATCGGCTGCTCGACCCGCAGCGCTTCTCCGAGGCCGAGCGCATGGTCGCCAAGGCGGCACCGCAGCTGCAGAAGGTCCTTGCCGCGGCGCTGGCCGAAGGCGGCTGGTTCGGCGAGCCGCACGAGGCGGAGACGCTGCGGGCCGCGACCGTCCCCGACCCCGACGAGCGGATCGCCACCGTCCGCGCCCTGCTCGCCGAGGAGGCGCGGATGGGGATGATGGTTGGAGTCGCCGTCGGCTGGGCACTGAACGAAGAGATGAACGACCAATCAGATCCGAAGGGAAAGCACTGAAGATGGAGATCAAATTCCACGGCCACGCCTGCTTCGAGCTGAGCGATGGGGACACCAGGATCCTTACGGATCCGTTCCTGAAGCCCAACAACCCGGCGGCGGTGGTCAGCGCTGATGAGGTCGAGCCGACCCACATCGCGATCACCCACGGGCACGCCGACCACATTGCCGACGCGGTCGGCCTGGCAAAGCGGACGGGCGCCCACTGCATCGCGATGGTCGAGGTGGCCGAATGGCTCGCGGGCCAGGGAGTGGAGTCCATCAGCGACCCCAACCTGGGCGGAACGATTCGGTTCGAGTGGGGCTGGATCAAGCTGGTGCCGGCCTGGCACACGAACACGCTTCCCGGTTCCGCCGACGCCCCCTACAGCGCCGAGCACGGCATCGCCATCGGCATCCCCGCCGGCCTTCTGATCAACCTCGGCGGCAAGACCGTCTACCAGACGGGTGACACCTGCCTGTTCGGCGACATGAAGCTGATCGCCGAACGAAATCCGGTCGACGTGGCCCTGATGCCGATCGGTGGCCACTACACGATGGACCGCCACGACGCGGTCGTCGCCGCGGACTTCATCGGCGCCAAGACGGTGATCCCGATGCACTACGACACCTTCCCGCCGATCGAGACCGACTCGGATGCCTTCAAGGCCGACGTCGAGTCGCGGACCTCCTCCCAGGTTGTGCTGCTGAAGCCCGGCGAGACGCACTCGGTCTGAGACGCCCCAGAAGCGCTGGCTGGCTGGCCAGTCCGCTGGTAGGCTCACCCGAATCGACGCAGCCGACGAGGGGAGCTGGGATGGAGGCCAGAGAGGCATCCGGGACGCAGTCCAGGACCGAGCGAGCCGATTTCCAGGAGACGGCCGACCCGGCGCTGATGGAGGCCGCTGACCGCACGGCCGACGTCAAGCTGCTCAGCTACGCCGAGCTCTACCTGCTCTGGGAGCGCCAGCAGTGGCAGACCCAGGAGCTCGACTTCAGCCGCGACCGCGAGGACTGGCACCAGCGGATCAGCGAGGAGGAGCGCTTCCAGCGCATGTACGGGCTCTCCTCGTTCTTCATCGGCGAGCAGAAGGTGGCGGAGGAGCTGGGGCCGATCATGCGCGCCGCCCAGACCGAGGACCAGAAGATCTTCCTCTGCACGCAGATCGCCGACGAGGCCCGCCACGTCCGCTTCTTCGAGCGCTTCTACCGCGAGGTCGGCGTGCTCGAGGCGGACGGGCTGAGCGAGATGCTGGCGGAGACCTCGGAGCACCTCAACGACAACTTCGGTCGCCTCTTCGACGAGATGCTGAAGCAGCGGACCGACCGGCTCTCGGTCGAACCGGAGGACACCGAGGCGCTGGTCGAGGCGGTGACGCTCTACCACATGGTCATCGAGGGGATGCTGGCCCTCACCGGCCAGCACTTCATCATGGACTTCAACGAACGCGAAGGAACCCTGCCGGGCTTCGTCGCGGGGTTCCAGAAGGTCGCCCGCGACGAGCATCGCCACGTCGCCTTCGGTTCGGTCTTCCTGCGCGAGAAGGCGCGCGAGGACGACCGCTACAAGCAGGCGATCCAGCGCACGCTCGAGGAGTCGCTGCCGGTTGCCGACGGCGTCCTCTCGCCGCCCTGGGCCGAGGAGGAGGAGGATTTCGAGCTGTTCGGCTACTCGCTGGAGGAAACCCGCAAGTTCGCCGGCACCTGCCTGATGCGGCGCCTCAAAGTCATCGGCCTCTAGCCAGGGGCTCGAGGCCGGGAGCGTCGCGCTACGGCGTGACGGGGGGTTCCGCCACCGGATCGCTGGGAGCGGCCGGCGGAGTCGGTTCCGCCGGCGGCGGAGTCGGCTCCGCCGGCGCGGCAGCGGCGGGCGGGGTCGACCCCGAACCGCCGACGATCACGACCACGGTGCCGGTACCGCTGTGGGCCCCGGCGGCGGGCCCTTCGGAAGGAAGGGCGGCGGTTACGCCTTCGGACTCCGGACTGCCGATCCCGCCGGTGCCGGCGGTGGACTGGCCGGCGGCTTCTTCTTCGGCGTCGGGCGCCGTGGCGGGCGTTTCTTCGGCTACTTCCGCGGGCGGCGCGGGCTGCGTTTCGCCGGCTTCGATCGGGCGTGCCTCGACTACTTTGACATGGTCTTCGATCCCGGGCGCGATTGCGGGCGCCACGGCGACGGGCGCTGCGAGACCCCCCGTGGATTCGAGATGACGGACCGTGCTGACCTTCGCCTGAGGCGTGACAGGGGTCGAGGTGTTCTGCTTCACCTCGACCGCGGCTCCGGCGGTCAGGACCGCGGCGGTGACCACTCCGGCGACGGCCTTGGTCCCGATCGCTCCGCCGATCGCGCCGATCCCACCGGCGGCGCCGCTGCCCCCGAGCGCGGCGCCGACGCTGCTGACGGCACCCGCTCCGGCCGCTCCGGCTCCCGCCGCACCGGCGCCCGCGTTGCTGGCTCCGGCGCCACCGAACCCGAGCTTGGAGAGGATGAGGCCTTTGAAGGCCAGCAGCGGGCCGATCGGGAACAGGGCCGCGAGGGCCTTCTCGTTGGAGCGGACCTGGGAGCGGAAGTTCGCGCACTCGTCGCACTCGCGGACGTGGCGGCGGACCGGGGCCGAGACCTTGCGCAGGCCCTCGGCCGCTTCGGAGAGCTCGACGTGGACCTCGCCGCAGGTCAGCAGGCGCGCCTGGCTCGCCTCGGCGAGGGAGATCCGGGCGCGGACCAGCAGCGACTTGACCGACGGCACCGTGGTCTCCATCGCGGCGGCGATTTCCTCGTAGGAGAGGGCGTCCATCTCACGCAAGAGCAGCGCCGAGCGCTGGGTCTCGGGAAGCTTGTTGACGTCGCTGAGGATCTGGCGGAACTCCTCGCGGTTGTGGACCCGCTCGGCGGTGGAGGAGGCCTCGACGGCGGGCACCATGTCCATCGATTCCTGCGCGTCGGCGGTCGGTTTGCGCAGGTGGTTGAGGCAGCGGTTGCGGGCGATCCGGTAGAGCCAGGGACGGAGGTTGATCTCGCGCTCGTCGGCGAGCATCGCCTTGTAGGCGTTGACGAAGACCTCCTGCAGCACGTCCTCGGCGTCCTCGGTCGAGCCGAGCATCTGCCGGCAGAATCCGAGCAGGCGACCCTGGTAGCGATCGACGATCGCCTCGAAGGCACCGGGGTTGCCCGCGCGCGCCATCGCGATCAGCTTCTCGTCGCCCTGGAGCTTGAGCAGGGGAGAGCGGCGGGCCAACAGCCCGCGGCGACTGGCGTGCGTGAGTGCGGATGCCTCCAAGCTCTCCTCCAGGGAAGGCGTCGTTTCCTTTACTCAAGGACACCGTAACAGCGGCGCAGTTGCGGCCGGCAAAGATTTATTGCGGCTTGAAGTGCCCGGGGCGGGACTCGAACCCGCAAGCCCCCGAAGGGACAGCGCCTTTTAAGGGCGCCGCTTTTGCCAGTTTCGCCACCCGGGCCAGGCGATGGTATCCCGCCTGCGGAGGGCCTCGCCCCGGGGCCGCCAACCTCTTATAGGCTCGCCTTATGGAGGCTCACGGGGGGCGGATAGTCGCGAAGGTCTTGAAGTCCAGGGGCGTGGACCATCTCTTCACGCTGTCGGGAGGGCATCTGTTCTCCATCTACGACGGCTGCAAAGAGGAGGGGATCGGGATCGTCGATGTGCGCCACGAGCAGACCGCGGCTTTTGCCGCCGAGGGGATGGCGAAGGCGACTCGGAACGTCGGGGTCGCGGCGCTGACCGCCGGTCCCGGGGTCACGAACGGGCTCAGCGCGATCGCCAGCGCCCGGGCGAACGGGTCGCCTGTCTGCGCGCTCGGGGGGCGGGCGCCGGAGCTGCGCTGGGGCTCGGGCTCGCTGCAGGAGATCGATCACCTGCCGTTCGTCTCGCCGCTGGTCAAGTCCGCCGAGACCGTCAAGGAGCCGGGCGCGATCGCGGCGATGACCGCGGCGGCGCTGGACCTGGCGCTCGCGGCCCCCGGCGGCCCGACCTTCATCGACTACCCGCTCGACGTCGTCTTCTCCGAGGCCGAGGTCGAGATCCCGCCTCTGCCCGTCATCCCGCCTGCGCTCGCGGCCGAGGGTGTCGAGGAGGCCGCGGCGCTGCTCGCCGCCGCCGAGCGCCCGGCGATCATGGCCGGCAGCGGTCTCTACTGGGGCCACGGCGAGGAGGAGATGCGAGCCCTGGCCGAGGCGCTCGGCATCCCCGTCTTCCTCAATGGCCTCGGCCGTGGCTGCCTACCGGCGGACCACGAGCTGGCCTTCAGCCGCGCTCGCGGAATGGCCTTGAAGGGCGCCGACGTGGCGCTCGTGATCGGGGTTCCGATGGACTTCAGGCTCGGCTTCGGCGGCAGCTTCGGCGAGGAGACGAAGATCATCAGGCTCGACGTCGCCGCCAACGCGCTCAGGGCCAATCGCGCGCCGGAGGTGGACCTGGTCGGCGACGTCAGGGCGAGCCTGGCCGCGATCGGCGCCGGCGCCGCCAACGGCGCCTCGCGCAGCGCCCGCTGGCTGGCGGAGCTGCGAACCGCGGAGGCGGAGAGGAAGGCGAGCGAGCGGGCTGAGCTGGACGACCCGCGGGTGCCGCTGCACCCGGTGCGGATCTATCGCGAACTGGCCGAGGTGCTCGACCGCGACGCGATCGTCGTCGGCGACGGCGGCGACTTCGTCTCCTACGCCGGTCGCTTCATCGACACCTACCAACCGGGTTGTTGGATGGACCCCGGTCCCTTTGGCTGTCTCGGCGCCGGTCCCGGCCAGGCGATCGGCGCCAAGGTCGCCCACCCCGACCGCCAGGTCTGCCTGCTGCTCGGCGACGGCGCCTTCGGCTTTGCCGGAATGGAGTTCGACACGATGGCGCGCCACGGCCTCGGGATCGTCGGGGTGATGGGCAACAACGGGATCTGGGCACTCGAGCATCACCCGATGAAGTTCCTCTACGGCTACTCGGTCGCGGCCGAGCTGCGGCCGGAGACGCGCTACGACCAGATGGTCGAATCGCTCGGTTGCGACGGCGTCCTCGTCCGCCACCCGGACGAGCTGCGGCCGGCGCTCGAGCGCGCGTTCGAGTCAGGCCGGCCGACGCTGGTCAACGTCCTCACCGATCCCGAGGTCGTCTACCCGCGCAAATCGAATCTGGCTTAGACCCGGTTCTCAGGTCCTCCAAAACAAGAATCGGCCGTCATTGCTGACGACCGATTCAAGCTGGCCCCTCAGGACGGGCAGGGGTACGTCTTCAGGGACCATGTGTATTCGATGGGCTCAGACGGCGGGAGGCGCCATGATGCGGCAATCGCCTAAGCCCTGTTAACCAGGAGCAAGGTGGGATGACCCCTCTCGTCCCCGGTCAAGACAGTATGGCCCTGGCTGTCCGTTACGTCCAGTCGGCGCCAAAACCAATACTGAAAACAGAGTAGTGGCTTCTTACCCACTTTTGGTGGTTCGGACGGGCAGTTGACCCATCTGTCCAGTTGCACCGCTAAAGACTGTCCACCCGGTACCGCGAAGTTCTTCGATTGAATACCGGGGCTTTCAATCTCCGGTGGCGGCCGCCGAGATCGCCGTTCCGTAGAGGATGTCGTGCTCGGAGACCACGATCTGCTCCAGGTCGAACGCCCGCATCGCCTCGACCAGGATGACGACACCGGCGACGATTGTCGGTGCCCGGTCGGCGTGCAGGCCCGGGATCTCAACCCGCTCGGAGAGCGGTACGGAGGCGAGCTGGGACAGCATTCGCTGAATCGCCGGGAGGGTGAGGACGTGGCCGTGGACCTGGGCCGGGTCGTAGGGGGCAAGGCCCATTTCGACGGCCGCCAGCGAGGTCGGCGTGCCGGCGACGGCGATTCCTTCCTCGGCGCCGGCACCGGCGGCGATCGCGGTCTGAATCAGGCCACGGACGTCGTCGGCGAGGGATTCGAGCTCGATCGCGGTCGGGGGGTCGGAGGCGATGTGGCGCTCGGTATGGCGGACGACGCCGGCCTGGAGCGAGGTGTGGAAGGAGATCTCGGCGCCGCTGCCGACGATCAACTCGGTCGAGCCGCCGCCGATGTCGATCACCAGGGTCGCCCGGTTGGGCAGGTGCTCGGAGGTGGCGCCGAGGTAGGTCAGGCGCGCCTCCTCCTCGCCGTCGAGGACTCGGGCGGACAGCGCGAAGCGCTCGCGCAGCTCGGCGATGAAGGCGCCGCCGTTGCCGGCGTCGCGGACCGCGCTGGTCGCGATCGCCTCGACGCGATCGGCGCCGAGCGTGCCGATCTCCTCGACGTACTCGCCGATCGCCTCGCAGGCGTCCTCGATCGCCTCCGCCGAGAGCCGCCCGGAGAGATCGACGCCGCGGCCCAGGCGCGTTACCCGGGTGCGCCGCTCGATCGGCGAGACCACGCCGTCGCTGACGTCGGCCACCAGCAGCCGCGCCGAGTTGGTGCCGACGTCGATCACCGCGACGCGCTGCGAGCCCTGCGACATGGCCCGCACTCTAGAGATAGAGCTAGTGAGCGCCGCCGGTGCGAATGGACTACGAGCCCGAGCTCGGGATCGTGATCGGTCGCGGCGGCTCCGACCTCACCCCGGAGGAGGCCATCTCCCGCATCTTCGGCTTCACGATCCTCAACGACTTCAGCGCCCGCGACATCCAGATGCGCGAGATGCCCGGCAAGCTCGGCCCCTTCAAGGGCAAGCACTTCGCCTGCGGCGGCGGCCCGGTGATCGCCACCCCGGACGAGCTCGACTGGCACGGCGGCCTGCGAATGCAGGCGCGCGTCAACGGCGAGACCCTCTGCGACACCTCCAGCGCCGAGGCGATCTGGTCGGTCGAGGAGCTGGTCGCCTGGGCCTCCTAGGGCGAGCGCCTCGTCCCCGGCTGGCCCCTCGGCTCCGGCACCTGCAACGGCGGCTCGACGATCGAGCTCGGCCGCGAGCTCTCGCCCGGCGACGAGATCGAGCTGGAGATCGAGGGCCTCGGCGTCCTCCGCAACCGCCTCGGCCAGCCCGCCACCGGCGGCTGGATGCCGAAGGTCCGGGAGAAAGCCGCCCAGTAAGCCGCCCGAGCGGAATCCGCAGCCCTCACGTTGCTAGCATTGACAAACCGTCGCGGGGTGGAGCAGCCAGGTAGCTCGTCGGGCTCATAACCCGAAGGTCGCAGGTTCGAATCCTGCCCCCGCTATAGGAAAGGGCCCCGGAAACGGGGCCTTTTTCGTGGCCTGTGTCCTGATGCCGACGGCCGCCGTGGCACCAAGGGGGTACCAACGCCGGAGGATTTGAGCCGGCGGAGCGAAGTGTGGGAGGCCGATGCCTGGCGAGCCAGTGTTGATTGGTCCCGCGACCGTAAGGCCGCGATTGATCGTCTCAGGGGGTCTGGAGATGGCTAATCGGGAGCCGATCGATGTGACGGCGAACCTCTGCTGGGTACCCGCGGGGCATCTGATCCTCCTTGGGGCCGAAGGACTCTAGAAACCGGGCTCCGTCAGAACTGGGGTAGATCACCCGGATGAACAACGTGGCTAGGAACTACACCTAGGCGGGGCGGACGTCAGCGGCCTGGAAAGGCCCTCAACTGTTCTCCTCCACGCCCGGGCGAGGGCGATCGTGGTCAACCGAACGCAGAGCTACCGACTTATCCCGGGAACGGCCGGGCGACGGGCTCCTGCTCCGAGCAGGCGAAGGGATCGAAGAAGGCGATCCCTTCTCGCCGATCCCCCAGGCAAGGACGATCGCGGTGACGGGCGCGAACCAGGGCCTGCGCTTTGAGTCTTCGAGTCAGCCTTGCGCCGCCAGCCGAAGCGAGCCGACCGCGATAACCCCTTTCGGTGATGGGCAAAACTTGTCGGCGCGCAAACCATATGTTGATGGCGGCACCTGCGGTCGGAGCTTTCTGAGAACCGCCCACCTCATCGCAGCAGAGCCGGGGGCCCCGTCGGTACCCCCGACCCGCTGCTTGCTTCCGCCCTACCTCAAGAGGCGCCGTCCGGAGCGAGCTTGCCGCTCGGGAGCATGCCGATCCAGAGCCCGAAACCGTCCTTGAGATGGTTGCCTACGGACTGGCCCGCCTTCGTGTCGGCCGTGTAATAGTAGAGGGGGAGGCCGTTGTAGGTGACCTGTTCAGTGCCGTCACTGCGTGTCGTAAGGCCGACAAGGGACGCGTTGGCTTCACCAGCCACGGCCGGAGTGCCGGAGGCGAGCACCGGCGGCCACACCGCCGCGCAGGCGCCATTGCAGGTGCTCAACTTCTCGTGCGCGGATGTGGACTTTTCGTCCGGCTTGAACATGTAGAGCGTCCTGTTGTTGGTGCCGGTGATGAGAGTGCCATCTTCGGGTGTCTTGTAGGTCCCGATGACCAGCGACGGCGCCGACTTCGCGGCGGCCGGGGTCGCGCTCGTCGCGCTCGCTGTCGTCGAGGCACCCGTCCCAGAGCTGCCACCGCAGCCCGCGAGCGCGGCGGCCACGATGGCGAGTGCGCCCACCATGCACTTCATCGATGTTCGGTTCACGTTTCATTCCCTTGGTCGATTGATCAGAGCGCACGAAGCTATTGGGGCCGCCTAACGCGGCCCTAACGTCGCGGTGAGAAAGGTCTCACCGCGCAAACCCCGGCTCACAGGCCCCGCGGCGGTGACTTCCACAACTCCTCGTCGCGACGGCGTTGAGCGGACCCCGCCACCAAGCAGGAAAAGCTAGAGGAAGACTCGAGATCTGGACTCCAAGGTTGGCGACGCGAAACGCGATATCCGACTCGATCCTGAACCAAGGCCCATAGTGAAACTGCAAGAACATCGGCGGCGCGACCAAGACCTCCCTCAGGCTCAGTGGCAAGTACATCGGCCACCGCCTGGTTGTCGCCGTCAGCGCCAGCAACTCCGCCGGTAGCGCAATGGTTAGCAGTAAGGCTAGTGCTGTCGTCACGAGGTAGTGCAGACAACTTTGAGGCGGCGCGGGCTGCTCTAAAGCCGCGCTAGGTTCGCAATTTCCGCCGCGATGTGCTTGATTCACGATCATCTCCTGGCATTAGGGCTCGCGTGTGAGCGTGATCGTGTGTTCTCGCATAAGCTGGGCGAGAAAAGGGGCATTGCTAGGCGGGATTTCGGTGGCGCAAAGCCCGTTGCCGTACAGTATTTACATGCCCCAGATTGAGGACAAACCGCTTTCAGCCAAGAACTTTGAAGTTTGTCGCTGGTCGCTACGCTGCGCGAACCACCGGGCAGGAAGGGACTACGTAATGGGCACGATTCGGCGGCTGGTCGCGCTGGCGGTGATCGGCGGAGGAGCGTTGCTGGCGGGGCCGGCTGTGGCCGGGGCCGACGTCCTCTACAACCAGACAGACAGCGCCGCGACGCCCAACGCGAACTCCGGTTTGCCGAACTACTCGCCGTCGAACCTCTTTTCCGTCGGTGACTACAACCGGACGGCCGACGACTTCACGGTCCCGGATGGTGCGACCTGGTCGATCCACGATGTGGGCGTCACCGGGGCGTACAACGCGAATCCGGGAAGTGTCGTGAACGTCTACATCTACCCCGACGCCGGCGGCCACCCGGGAACGGCGTCCTTCACCCAGGAGGGGATCACCGCAACCGGTGGACCCAACTACCAGGTGCCGCTCACGGGCGTGCCCAACCTGACCGCAGGGCGGTACTGGATCACGGTCCAGCAGGATGCGTCGGGCGGGGGCGGCTACTGGAGCTGGGGGACGCGGTCGGTGCAGAGCGGCGCGGCGGCTCAGTGGTTCCGCACGGCCATCGGCATCGTGTCCTGCCCGACCAATACGTGGACTCTGCGCGCTGCGTGCTGGCCGTCCGACAACCCGGACCAGACCTTCGCGCTCAGGGGCACCAACCTCACCCCGCCGCCGGCTGCTACTAAGCCAGCAAATACTGCGCCGCCGAGGATCAAGGGTCGCACCGATGTCGGCAGCAAGCTGAAGGTCAGCCTCGGCGCTTGGACGGGCAGCGCCCCGATCACTTATAGAGAGCAATGGAAGAGCTGCAACGCCAGGGGCAAGCGGTGCAAGAACATCAAAGGCGCCACTAAGAGAGCCTTCACGCTCAGCGGCAAGTACATTGGCCATCGCCTAGTGGTCACCGTCAGAGCCAGCAACTCCGCTGGTAGCGCGGTGGCCAGCAGTAAGGCCAGTAGCGTTGTCACGAGGTAGTGCAGACCCCGCGCAATCCAGTTGCACTCGGGGTTTCCACGGATCGCATATCGGGTCAGCTCCCTTCGCGCTCTCGCCCGAGCGTGGCCTGTGTCGGAATCCCACCGATCCGGAACTGACCCTCACGAGCCGGGACAGATCCCGAGAGCGTCGCCGTCCAGGTGGTCTTGAAGTGGCAGTGGTTCTTCTTGAACGGGTAGCCGATCTTGGCGTCGAGCAGATAGGTCCCGTGCCACTTATCGGCTGAGGTGCGTGTCGGTGCTGAGGTTGTAGATGGCGGCGTGCGCGGGCGTGGCGAAGGCGAACGCGGCGAACGCGGCCAAGGCGGCGAGTGCGGGGCAAATCCTCACGACGCTGCTCCGCCTGTCGACTTTCCCCGGATCTTCTCCATGGAAACCCTCTTGGACGAGCCTGTCGGAGCACAAGGCGCACCCCCCTTCCTCGCTGGGCCACCAGACTCGCGCTTCCTCTGAGCTTGCGCATCCGTGTTTGTCCACAGGTGCGCAATACCGCAACCACCAATGTGAATCGAACCTTCCCAAAAGCTGGAGGCCCTGCGTCCCTAGGCTGTGCGTTAGTCGCGCGTGCCACGCCTCCTCGAGGGCTCACGGGCTGGCCCCTTCTTTTTGGCGCGGGAAAGCTTTGCCCTGACGATCCAGCCGTCGCGCCGTTGTACCCATGCACGCATTTCGCGCGCAGCCAGCTATGAACGAGAACGAGAAGAAAGCCCTCACGGTGATAATTCCTGCCTACAACGAGGCGGATTCGATCGCCGACACAATCCGTTCGCTGCAGCGGCAAACGCTCGTTCCAGCCGAGATCATCGCCATCGATGACTGCTCCACAGACGCGACGGCCGATATCGCCTCAGCGCTGGGAGTCCGGGTGCTGCGCCCTCCGCAGAACACCGGATCGAAGGCCGGCGCACAGACCTTCGCTCTCGACCGCGTCAGCACCGAGATGGTGATGGCGCTCGACGCCGATACGACGCTTGCCCCGGACGCGATTGAGCTTTTGCTTACCGCCTTCGCCGACCCTGAGGTGACCGCCGCCTGCGGCTCGGTACTTCCCCGCTACGTTCGGACCCTCTGGGAGCGGGGACGTTATGTCGAGTACATGCTGGCTTTCGGCTTCTTCAAGCGCGTTCAGGACCAGTACGGCAAACCGCTGATCTCCTCGGGCTGTTTCTCGATCTACCGGACCGAGGAGCTACGCGCCCTCGGTGGCTGGTCCACCAGGACGATGGCGGAGGACATGGACTTGACCTGGACGATCTACGAGGCCGGCAAGAAGGTCCGCTTCCTTCCGGCGGCGGTCTCCTATCCGATCGAGCCACACAACTTCGGCTTCATGAGCACGCAGTTGCGGCGCTGGTCGCACGGCTTCATCCAGAACGTCCGCCTGCACCGGCGCTCGCTGCTCAGTCTCGGCTACCTGCGGTCGATCGTCGCTGTCGCCTTCTGGGATGCGCTGCTTGCATCGCTGGCCTACCTGATCCTGATCCCAATCCTGGCGGTAGCGATCAACCCGCTGATCCTCCTGGCGTACTTGATCGATGCCCCGGTGATAATGGTGCCGGTCCTCTGGCAGGCGGTCCAGCGAGGGGAAACCGGACGCGCGCTGGCTTCCCTGCCGAGCTTCTTCGTTCTACGCGTCGTCAACGGCGTCTTCATGCTCCGAGCCCTCTGGGACGAGCTGGTCGTGGGCCGCTCCCTCCTCGTCTACGAGAAGGGGCACTGACATGTCGGCGGGTCTGCCGGGGCTCGGGCTCGGCGGTCTGTTCTTCATCTTCTCAGCGCTCCTGGCGCCTTTCCGCGAGTTGTGGCGGACCTTGACGGGCCGCAGCCGCCCCGCTGCCTGGCGGATCGTCGGCCGCCAGTTTGCTCAGGCCGCGGTGATGGTCGCCGCGATCGACCTCACCCTTCGCCTCATCTACGTCGGGCTCTCGACGATGGGGCTCGGGAACGCCCCCTCGGCGGTTACGGGCACGGTTATCCCGCTGACGTTGATCGGAATGACGTCCGCTCTCCTGGTGGCAGTGCTGGGCGCGGCGAAAATTGCGGAACTTGCTGTCCGCCTCCGGACCGCAGGGCTCCCCCGTCTGCCCGACGCATTGCCCCGGCCAACGCCGCTGCGCGCCCTGACCCTCGGCGGCACCGCGACGGTTGCATGGCTCGCGCTGTTTGCTGCGGGCTCTTCCGAGCTGAGCCCGCTGGTGAAGCCCCGAGGCGAGGGGCTGACGACTGAGCAGCGCACAGAGATCGCCGTCGAATTCGGCAAGCGTCCGAGCCGGCACCCAACTGAAGTCCTTTCCGGCGGGGCCATGGCCAACCCGCGCGCGTCCGATGGTCGGCGGCCCGCAGCCAACCCGGGCCATGAGCCGAACAGCAACGGCACTGGCGCCACCCTGCAACCGTCTGTCCCGACGCCGTCGCCCCCTTTGATCACTGGCCCGACACCGCAGAAGCAGCCCCCGGCCGCTGCGCCACCCATGGTCATCCCGTCTCCTGGACCGGAAGGCTCCGCGAACGAACCGGCGTCTGGTGTGAGCTCGCCCAACGCGATGGCCCCACCCGCGACCGCTGGGCCACCCGAAGGCTCCCCGGTTCCTGAACACGCAGGCTCGTCGCCGCATGCCGGGCCCGGTTAGCGCCGGTTGTGGCGCAGGCTTGCCCGGGTGCAACCACCTGTGAGCGACCGGGACTGGCGCTTGCGCTCGAGCTCGCGTTCGTTCCGTTTCACCATCACCGACGCGATCACGTCGGGCGTCCAACTGCCGGGGGAGGAGCCGCGCGGCCTCCACGAGCTGACCATCGGATCATTTGCGATCCACTCGTTGCTTCGCGCGGTCTCCTGTTGGATTCGGCACGAGGCTAGCCACCACATCTATGTACTCGCGCAGGCGCTGGATGCCGAGGAAGCGCTCGATGACTCGCTGTCGCGCCGCCTTGCCGATCAGGCCGGCGCGCTCCGGGTCGGCGAGCAGACCGCAGATCGCGGCTCCGAACGCTTCGAGGTCGTGCGGGTCGTCGATCAGAATGCCGGACTCGCCGTCGACGATCTGATCCTGGATGCCACCGACGCGACTGGCGACGATCGGCCGCTCCTTCCACATGCCCTCGGCGACGGTCATTCCGAACCCCTCGGCGGTGCTCTTCTGCACAAGCACGTCGGCGCGGCGCTGTATCGCGTTGACCATCGCCCCGTTCTCCTCGAGGTCGACCATCGGCAGGCTGACGACGTGGGCGCGTCGGCGCAGTGCCTTGGGAAGCGCGTCCCAGGCGGCGGCTAGTTCCCGGAAGACGGATTCGCCCTCCGGGTCGTCTGACACCGAGCCGAGAGCGGGCCCGGCCAGGACCAGGTGGACATCCGGGTCGTCGACGTGGTCGGTGAAGCAGCGGAGCACCCCGAGGTGATCCTTCAGGCTGTCCCAGCGCGAGATCTGAGCGACCAGCTTGGCCCCGGCGGGCAGCGATTCCTCCTGCAGCAGGTCGGCGCGTCGCTCCACCCGGCCGGGCGTCCCGTCTCCGCGCGTGAAGGTCGGGGCGTCTTGCGGAAAGTGAGTCGCGATGCCAATCTTCCCGAGGATCGCCTCGACCTTCCCCTTCCCCATCTCCTCGTTCTTCGAGCTGAACGGATCGAGGGAGGGCGCCATCACCCAGCAGCGCGCCCGGTCCTGCCCGTCCCAGAAGTACTCCCGCCGGGAGAACACGTACGCGTCCGCCGTCCCGACGTACGGGCGAAGGAAGTCCCAGGCGCGATGGACCAGCTCGTTTGGCCGGTCGGCCCCGATATGGCACCTCCACACGACCCTCGCTCCCGCCGCCTTCATCGCCGGGGCGAGCCCGGCCGGCTGGGGGTCGTGGAGGTAGACCACGTCCCCGGCCTGCAACGGGCCGGTCAGATGCGGGGCGGTTGCCGCGAGCGCCTCCTCGTACAGGCGCCGCTCCGGCTCCCCGAGCGGGCCTTCGTCCCCGGGCTCGCCGTGCAGATTGTTGTGGAGGCGCTTGGTGATGGCGAAGAACTCGGGACGCTCGCGCAGCACCACCCAGCGGGTGTCGACACCGGCGCCGCGCACGTAGGGGAGCAACCCGTACAGGATCTCCGCCACGCCTCCGCCGCGGGCCGTCGAGCTGACGTGCCAGATCGCCCGGCCGGCGAAGAGTTCGCGCGCCCTTGCCGCAGCCTGCTCGATCACAGTGAACTGGTCGCCGAGCAGCGGCTCGAAGCGCTCCAGCGGGCGCGGAGGGATCTGCATTAGCTTCGGCTTGGCCACGGGTGCCAATCCTAAGAGCTACACGGCCTCCGGAACAGGGGTGACTGCCCCAGCGTCGTGCTCGCGGCCGCGATCCTCGGGGCGCTCTGGGGTGGCGGCCTGCAGGCGGCGCCTAGCTAGTCACCCATCCTGAATCCGTCGGGCGGGAGCCGTCGCAATTGGTGCCGCGGCCAGCTGAAGGGGACGGGGGCGGGCTCGTGAACGTTCGCGCCAGATCGAGTGTGCGCAGGCTCGCGCCCAGCACCGCGAAGATATCCCATCGCCTTGCCCCGATGCCGGTTGACAACGACGGGCGGCCCTCTAGGCTCGGTCTATCGATCCGATGGCGAATCCGGTCGCTCACAGCCAGCCGAGCTCGAGGGAGGAGGGGGGCGGAGCCAGGCCCGCCACGATGTGCGAGGCGTTCCAGGCCACCGCGGAGCGCTACGCCGACCAGGTGGCCATCCGCAGCGTCGACGGCGCGCACGAGCTGACCTTCGCCGACTACGCCGACCGCGTCCGGCGGATCGCCGCCGGGCTGGCGTCGATCGGCGTCGAGCGCGGCGACACGGTGGCGCTGATGATGTCCAACCGGCCGGAGTTCAACCTCTGCGACACCGCCGCGGTGCACCTCGGCGCCACGCCGTTCTCCGTCTACAGCACGTCCTCGCCCGAGCAGATCACAGAGATCCTCTCCAACGCCGAGCCCCGGGTGACGATCGCCGAGTCCCAGTTCCTGAGCCGGATCGAGGCGGCGCGCGAGCGGGGCGCACCGATTGGGGAGGTCGTCTGGGTGGAGGGATCGGCGGACGGCGCGATCGGTCTCGACCAGCTCGAGCAGAGCGGGGACCCCGGGTTCGACTTCGACGCCGCCTGGCGCGCGGTCGAGCCGGACGACGTGCTCACCCTGATCTACACGTCGGGCACGACCGGGCCGCCGAAGGGGGTCGAGCTGACCCACGCCAACATGCTCGCCGAGTGCTACGCCGTGGCCGCCGTGGTGCCGATCGAGGCGGGCACGCGGATCACCTCCTTTCTTCCCTCCGCCCACATCGCCGACCGCTGGTCGAGTCACTACAACCAGATGATCTTCGGGGTCGAGATCACCACCGTCCCCGATCCGCGGGCGATCGCCGCGGCGTTGCCGAGTGTGCGACCGACGCTGTGGGGCGGCGTGCCTCGCGTGCTCGAAAAACTGAAGACGTCCCTCGAGGCGGCGATCGCCGCCGATCCCGACGAGCAGCGCCGCGCCACGGTCCTGAAGGCGATCGACGTCGGGCTGCAGAAGGTGCGCCTGGAGGCGGCGGGGGAGCCGGTCCCAGGGGAGCTCGCCAAGGCGCACGAGGCGCTCGACGCCAACGTTCTCTCCGTCCTGCGCGAGCGGATCGGCCTCGACCAGGTCGAGTGCGTGATCTCGGGAGCGGCCCCACTGGCCCGCGACGTGCAGGAGTTCCTCCTCGCGCTGGGGCTTCCCGTGGCGGAGCTCTACGGGCTGTCGGAGTGCTCGTGCGTCGCGACCTTGTCCAGCCCGTTGGAATCGAAGCTGGGCTACGTCGGCAAGCCGCTCCCGGGAGTCGAGGTCAAGGTTGCCCCCGACGGTGAGCTTCTGGTCCGGGGCGAGATCGTGATGCGAGGCTACCGCGGTCAGCCGGAGAAGACCGCGAAAGCGCTCGACCCCGAAGGCTGGCTGCGTACGGGGGACATCGGGGAGATCGACGACCAGGGCTACGTGCGGGTGGTCGACCGCAAGAAGGAGCTGATCATCAACGCCGCCGGCAAGAACATGTCGCCGGCGAACATCGAGGGCGCGCTGAAGTCGGCCAGCCCTCTGATCGGGCAGGCGGTCTGCATCGGCGACGAGCGTCCCTTCAACGTCGCACTGCTGGTCCTCGACCCCGACGCCGCCGGCGCCTTCGCGGCGGCGAACGGCCTGAGTGACGCGTCGGTGGAGGCGGTGGCGGCCGACGAGCGGGCCCAGGCGGCGATCGCCGAGGCGGTCGAGCGCGCCAACGAGCGCCTGTCGCGGGTCGAGCAGATCAAGCGCTACCGGATTCTGCACGAGGAGTGGCAGCCCGGCGGCGACGAGCTGACCCCGACGATGAAGCTGAGGCGCAAGCCGATCCTGGAGAAGTACGCCTCGGTGATCGAGGAGCTCTACGCGGACTGAGCTCGTCGTCGCCTAGTGCGCTCAGTCAACCCTCGCCTTCGGCAGCGACCATTCCCGCCTGATCGCGACGAGGCGGATGGCGAAGATGGGAGGCCGAGAGCGACTTCGTTGAGGCCAAAGCCGTCAGGCCGCCGGCTCCGATCTAGGCGGCGAATCGCTCGACGATCCGCGGGTGGTCGCGGGAGACGAATCGGGTCCCCGCTATAGGAAGAGGCCCCGGAACGGGCTCTGTTTCGTGGCTGGACGCAGCTGGCGGATCCATCCCGGCTCATGGGTTCGTCGAGTCCCTGGGGCTCGGCGCCGGGGGCGTCCGGGCAGCGAGAGAGCCCGCCGACGGGCATGCTCGGCATCAGCACCTCGCTCAGGAAGCGGTCACTGTGCTCCTTGGATTCCCACGCGGGTGGGAGAGCAAGCCCCCAAGGGGGGAGGCAACGCTCGCGTGCCCTAGCGTGCCCGCGCCAAAGACCCCGACGCCTCGCTTCCTGAGTGCCCGGGCTCCCAGTTGTATCGCCCAATTTCGGACAGGCTGACGCTACGGCCCTTGTTCGTGGAGCCTTCTGGTCGATGAGACCCCGGGTGGAGCCTCCCGTAGCTCAGCCGCCTCCCATAGCCGCCTGAGCCTCGACGAGTTTCGCCCTGACGACGTCGATCCCCTCCTTGAACGCGAACAGGGGCCGGACCTCCCAGGTCATGAAGCCATAGAGCGGGTAGTCGGCCATCAGCTCAAGCACATCCATATGGGAGTCGACATTGGCGACGGCGAAGCCGCCTCCCTCAATGAATCCGTAGACGCAATCAAACGTCCCGTCCTCGAGCTTCCCTTCGAGCCATTCCATGGCTGCGTCGAGCATTTCCGGGGTGGGCGGCATCGGGCCGGGGCTGGGGCTCACGTAGTACTTCATGGCAGGACCTCCATGGATCGGGGGAATCTGTCGATTGAGCCTCTCATGGGTGTGTTGGCGGCCGCTACCCCTCCTCGAGAACCAGGATCGTCTCGGGGCGAACGCCATCGAACTTCATGGCCTCCGCCGCGGCCTCGGTTTGGAGCGCCTCTTCCAATGCGGCCCTGCTCGGGATCTCAAAGATCAGCCCAACCCGGTTTGAGCCTGCCGGGTCCTTGAAGGTGCGAACCGTCCCTCCGAGCGGCTCTAGGAATTCCTCCCGTTTCGGCGACGAGAGCCAGTGGTCAACGTCGTCTACCTCATGAAACGCAATCACGGTCTCCATTTTCACGTCCTTCCTCAGCGGCCAAGGTGCCTGTTTGTCGATGGGCGACCCGGATTGCTACGAGCATCGGGACGCGCCATCACGCGTCACCGTAGCCCAGCGATTTAAGCCCGAGTAAATAGCTGGGAGTGCACGCGCTTCCAGGAGCCCTGGCCCTCAGGTTGGCAAACGCACAGGGCACATTCTCAAACACTCGGCTGGGCCAGCGGCGTCTCGCCCCTGTCGCTTGTCGTCCATTGCAGGAGCGGTTAGCGTCGCCGTGCACTGCAATGGGGTGGTAAGGAGGAGCGAGCATGGAATCCAAGGCGATCGACCCGGTCGACTTCCGCGAGGCGCAGCACAAGCACTGGGACTCTGCTGCGGTGGGATGGAAGGAGTG
>JADGPJ010000068.1 GCA_017882505.1 Solirubrobacterales bacterium
GCAGGTTTCAGCCCGAGAGCGGCGAGGGGCCGTACTGGGAGGAGTTCAAGGTCGACCTCGAGCCCTCGCTCTCGGTCCTCGACGGACTGCTGCAGGCGAAGGACCGCGACGACGGCTCGCTCTCGGTCCGCTGCTCGTGCCGCGCCGCGATCTGCGGCTCCTGCGGGATGAAGATCAATGGCCAGTCCGGCCTCGGCTGCAAGACTCAGATCGGCGAGGCACAGGAGCTGGCCGAAAAGAAGGCCAGCGCCGTCGGCCGCGACGCCAAGGGCGCGACGATCGTGATCGAGCCGATGGGCAACATGCCCGTGATCAAGGACCTGATCACCGACATGGAGTCGACCCACTGGGCCAAGATCCGCCGCGTCACGCCCTGGCTCCTCCCGCACGGCGCCGCGCCCGAGCGCGAGTACATCGTCGAGCCGGAATCGATGATCGACATCACCCAGTCGATGGCCTGCATCCAGTGCGGCGCCTGCGTCTCCTCCTGCCTCTCGATGGAAGCCGACCCCGACTTCATCGGCCCGGCGGCGCTGGCCAAGGCCTACCGCTTCGTCGGCGATCCCCGCGACGCAGAGACCAAGGAGCGCCTGCACGACCTCGCCGAGGACCCGCACGGGATCTACGACTGCACCCACTGCTTCAGCTGCGTCGACGCCTGCCCGAAGGACGTGGCGCCGATGGACCAGATCATGCGCCTGCGCCGCAAGGCCGGCGAAGAGGGGATCGAAGACCCCAACAGCGGCCACAGCCACGAGATCGCCTTCGTCAAGATCATCGAGAAGAAGGGGACGCTGGACGAGTCACTGTTGCTGCAGGAGTCGTTCGCCCCCGGAATCAAAGGCAAGCTCAAACCGAGCAAACGCGCGATCAAGGAAATGCTCGGCTCGATCCCGACGGCGATCCGCGGGATCAAAACCGGCAAGATGCGATCGCTCCCGAAACTGATCCCGGGCATCCACCACAAGCTGCCCGGCGACGCCCAGGACGAGGTCAAGGCGATCTACAAGCACGCCGAGGAGCACAACGAGGAATTCAACCTGTACATCAAGGGCGACGAGGGCGAGCTGGCCGAAATCGAGGCCGAAGAGGAGCTCGCGACCGCCGCCGCTCCCGCCAGCGAGGAGGCTCCGAATGGCTGACGAGAAGATCAAGGTCGCCTACTGGCCGGGCTGCGTCTCGCGCGGCTTCACCCCCGAGCTGCACGGCTCGATGGCGCTCGTCGCCGACCGCCTCGGGATCGAGCTGGTCACCCTCGACCGCGCCAACTGCTGCGGCGCCGGCGTCATCGCCGAGCACAACCAGGAGCTGGCCGACACGCTCAACGCCCGCACCTTCGCGCTCGCCCAGCAGACCGGGCTCTCGATGATGAACATCTGCTCCACCTGCCAGGGCGCCCAGTCGGAGTGCCAGCAGCGCCTCGACGCCGACTCCGCCTACCGCGCCCACGTCAACGAGGCGCTCTCGGGTCAGGGCCTCTCCTACGAGAAGGACAAGAACGGCTTCACCAACAAGAACTTCCTCTGGCTGCTGGTCGAGGACTACGGTCTCGACAAGCTCGCCGCGCAGGTCAAGCGCCCGCTCTCGGGCCTCAAGGTCGGCCCCTTCTACGGCTGCTACATCGTCCGCCCCAAGGAGCGCCTCGGCTACGGCGAGCACCCCGACCGTGACGTCTACCTGGAGCAGGTGATCGTCGCCCTCGGTGGCGAGGTCGTCGAGTACGACGGCGCCCGCAAATGCTGCGGCTTCCCGGTGATCACGATGAACCGCGAGACCTCGCTGAAGCAGGCCGGTACCCACGTCGGCGACGCGATCGACGCCGGCGCCGACTGCCTCGTCACCCCCTGCCCGCTCTGCCATCTCAACCTCGACATGCAGCAGCCCGAGGCGGCGAAGGTCGTCAACCGTGACCTCGGCCTCGCCGTCCTGCACCTGCCGCAGCTGGTCGGCCTGGCGCTCGGCGCCGAGCCGAAGGAGCTCGGGATGAGCAAGCACATCGCCTCGACCGGCTGGGTCGAGGAGCGGCTTGCGGGCGTTCCCGCTTAAGCGTCTGGGTTGGGGGGCGATCCCGGTAGGGGTTTCGCTTGACTCTTTCGTGGGGCGCACTGCAACAAAAGTGTGACTTCTTTGTCGCCTGTCTACTCGGTTAGGCCGGTGCGCTTTGCCATCCATTTGGCGCCGACCGTGTCGGTGAGGCCATGGGCGACGATCGAAGCGATGATCGCGATCGAGGCGATGTCGAAGATCAGACCCGCGTTCTCCACCTGGGACTTCAGCACGAAGAGGGCGAAGAGCATCGAGGCGACCCCCTTGGGGCCGAACCAGGCCATGAACAGCTTCTCCGAGCGCGGAATCCCGGTTCGCAGGAACGAGATCATCACCGCCACCGGCCTGGCGACGAGCAGGGCGAAGACGACGAAGAGGATCAGCGGCGGGATGCTGTGGTGGAAGCCGGTGGCGACGATCAGGCCGCCGAAGACGAAGAAGGTCATCACCTGGAGGATCGCGCTGGCGTTCTCGGCGAACTCGACGAAGCCCTCCGGCACGTCGCGCTCGGTCGCCGCCATCGCGATCCCGCAGACGAAGGCCGCGATCAGGCCGTTGGCCCAGGTGACTTCGGCGAGCCCGAAGGCGAAGAGCGCGAAGCCGACCGCGTAGATCCCCTCGTAGCGCGCCGTCAGCCCGCCCCCGGGGAGATGAAGGTGCAGGCGCCCGCCCAGCGCTCCCAGCCCGAATCCGATCACGGCCCCCACCGCCGCCTGGCCGACCAGCTTCGCGGCTTCGGTGGCGGCGTCGCCGCCGGGGCTGGCGAGAACGAGGAAGAAGAGGACGAAGGGGAGCGCCAGCCCGTCGTTGAGGCCGGACTCGAGGTTGAGCGTGTGGCGGACCGAGCTCGGGACCAAGCGCGAGGTGACGACGGCCGAGGTGACGACGGGATCGGTCGCCGAGAGCACCGCGGCGAGCAGGAAGGCCTCGGCCCAGCTGAAGTCGGGAAAGAGCGCCTTCGCGGCGAGCGCCAGCAGCGCCATCGTGATCGGCATCGCGATCACCAGCGCCCGCGCGACCGGGCTCCAATGACGGCCCAGCAGCTCGCGCTCGACGAACATGCCGTCGGAGAACAGGGTGAGCACGAGGGCCAGCTCGATCAGCTCGACGATCGCCTTGTCGCCGGCGTCGACGTGGACCACGCCGGTGGCGGCGAGGCCGATGCCGAGGGCGACCGAGAGGACGGAGGCGGACAGGACCGTTCCCTTCATCACCCCCGAGAGCGCCGCCACGACCGCCAGCAGGCCGCCGAACAGCAGTAGCGCCTGGGCAAAGCTGATGTCCACCCAGCTACTCCCGGCTGCCGAGCAGGTCGCGCTCGATCAGCAGCTCCGCCACCTGGACGGCGTTGGTGGCGGCGCCCTTGCGCAGGTTGTCGGAGACGACGAAGAGGTCGATCGCGCTCTCGTTGCCGGGATCGCGGCGGATCCGGCCGACGAAGACGTCGTCCTTGCCGGCAGCGTCGATCGCCATCGGGTAGCGACCGGCGGCGGGATCGTCGACGACGGTGACGCCGGGGGCGGCCGCGAGCAGCTCGCGGGCGCGCTCGGGGCTGAGCGGCTCCCTGGTCTCGACGTTGACCGCCTCCGAGTGGCCGGTCGCGACCGGCACCCGCACGCAGGTGGCGCTGACCCGGATCGAGTCGTCGCCGAGGATCTTGCGCGTCTCGTTGATCAGCTTGCGCTCCTCGTCGGTGTGGTCGTCGCCCGTGGGGAAGTTGCCGGCCTGGGGCAGAACGTTGAAGGCGATCTGGTGCGGGTAGACGTCGACGACCGGCGCCTGGTCGTCGAGGACGGCTCGCGACTGGCTGCGCAGCTCGTCGATCGCCGCCTTGCCGGTGCCGGAGACGGCCTGGTAGGTGGAGATCACCAGCCGCTCGATGCCCGCCTCGTCGTAGAGCGGCTTCAGAGCGACCATCATCTGCATGGTCGAGCAGTTGGGGTTGGCGATGATGCCCTTGTGGCCCTCGAGCGCGTCGGGGTTGACCTCGGCGACGACCAGGGGGACGTCGTCGTGCATCCGCCAGTAGCTGGTGTTGTCGACGATCGTCGCTCCGGCCGCGACGAACCGGGGCGCCCACTCGGCGCTGACCGCACCGCCGGCAGAGGAGAGAACGAGGTCGAGCCCCTGGATCGACTCCTCGCTCGGCTCCCTGCACTCGAGCACCGAGCCGTTCCACTCCAGCGTCTTGCCGGCGGAGCGCGCGGAGGCGAAGGGGACGACCTCGGAGGCCGGGAAGCTCCGTTCGGTCAGCAAACCGAGGATCGTCGAGCCGACCAGGCCGGTCGCCCCGAGTACGCCAACTCTGTAGCCGTCGCCGCTCATCTCGCGACCGCGCTCAGCCGGCGACCGTGGGCCGGTGGCCCGGGCCGGTCGCGTCTTCGGGCCGGACCGCGTCGGCGCCCAGCCCGAAGGCCTTGTGCAGCGCGTTGACCGCGTCGGAGACGCGGTCGGCGGGGATGACGCAGGAGATCTTGATCGGCGAGGTGGAGATCATTTCGATGTTGATCCGCTCCGCCCCGAGCACCTCGAAGACCCTGGCGGCGACGCCGGGATGCGAGCGCATGCCGGCGCCGACGATCGAGACCTTGCCGATCTGCTCGTCGGTGCGGACCTTGAGCGAGACGTCGCCGAGGGAGGCGATCGTGTCCTTGGCGGTCGTCAGGTCGGCGCGGTCGACGGTGAAGGAGAGGTCGGCGAGCTGGTCGCCGCCGACCGGCTCGTTCTGGATGATCACGTCGACGTTGACGTTGGCGTCGGCCAGCGCCTTGAAGATGCGACCGGCGACGCCGGGCTCGTCGCGGACGCCGTTCAGCGTCACGCGGGCCTCGGCGTTGGAGTGGGTCACGGCGGTTACGAAAGGTTGCTCCATGGTCTCTTCCTCTGAGACAACGAGGGTACCTGGGCCGTCCTCGAAGCTGCTGCGGCAGTGGATGCGGACACCGTGGTTGCGCGCGTACTCGACCGAGCGCAGCTGCAGGACGCCGGCGCCGGAGGCCGACATCTCGAGCATCTCCTCGAAGGAGACGAGCGGCAGCTTGCGGGCGCTGGCGACGATCCGCGGATCGGCGCTGAAGACGCCGGAGACGTCGGTGTAGATCTCGCAGACGCTCGCATTCAGCGCCGCCGCCAGGGCGACGGCGGTCGTGTCGGAGCCGCCGCGCCCGAGGGTGGTGACGTCGTGGCTATCGGTGGAGACTCCCTGGAAGCCGGCGACGAGGACGATCCGTTCCTCCTCCAGAGCCGCTTTGATCCGGTCGGCGCGGACGTCGATGATCCGCGCCTTGGTATGGGTGGAGTCGGTGACGATCCCAGCCTGGGAGCCGGTCAGCGAGATCGCCTCGTGCCCCATGTCGTGAATCGCCATCGCGCAGAGCGCGCAGGAGATCCGCTCCCCGGTCGAGAGCAGCATGTCCATCTCGCGGGCGACCGGGCGGGCGGAGATCTCCTGCGCCTGGGCAACCAGCTCGTCGGTCGTCTTGCCCCGCGCGGAGAGCACCGCGACGACCCGGTTTCCGGCCTCGCGGGCGGCGACGATCCGCCCCGCGGCGCGTTTGATCTGCTCGGCCCCGGCAACCGAGGTGCCGCCGAACTTCATCACGACGATGTCCGATTCAGCTCCGCTCATGAGGGTCTGAGGATAGTCACCGACTAAAGCTACTCACGGGTGCGCCGACAACTCTGGGCGTGGAGGGGTTGGGGGTCTCTCGCGCTTGCTGGGATTTTCGCCGTTGACACTGCATCTCTCGCCGACGGGCACTGCGAAAATCAGGACGCCGCGCGCGCGAGAGACCCCCAACCCCTCCCCACGAAATCTCCACCTCCGCTCCCAAGGTAGGCAGCTTCCGAGTTTCGGAAAAGCTTCCTAGGGACGGGAGCTTCGCGTCGGGAAAGCTGGGCAGCCTTGAAGCCAGGCCTCGGTTCGGCCGGAGGGTCGGGTACCCCTCCCCACGCACCCCGATCCCTGGCTACTCCGCGCCGCCGAGGTTGCCGAGCATCGCCTGTTCGGCCATCCGGATCAGCCCCAGCCCGCTGTGCGGTCGCATGTCGCTGCTCCGCACCCTGACGTGGGAGCCGTGGGGACCGACGACCTCGACGATCGTGCAGACGTCGCCGATCTCGCAATCGTCGCCGTAGTCGTTTTCGATTGCCTCCATCTGCTCGGCCACCACCTGTCCAACCTTGCTCTGATCGAGCGTCATCCGATCCTCTCTTCCTCTATGCCTGCGACGGTTTGCCGCCGTTTGTCTTGGCGGCCGGATCCGACATCAGTCCGATCACTCTCGAGCATGCCGCGTCCATCGCCTGGCCCGACTGCCAGCTGTTCTTCGCGGATCGTGTTCCGGGAAATGCCGAGGGCCGGCGCGAGCTCGACCTCTCGAAGCAGCTGTCCGGGCTCGATCTCGCCGCGAACGATCAGGCCGCGATGGACGGCGGCGGCGCGATCGGCGGTGTTCTCCTTGGACACGCGCAGGCTGGCTGGGGCCAGGCCGGTGATGCCGCCGATCTCACCCCCCACTCCTCTGTCCACCGTCATCTCGCTCCATCCTCAGCCCGTCACCGCTTCCGCCCACAGGCTATAGGGACCCCTTCGTCAACTCCGGCTCTGAGTTCAGACCGATCTCGTTGGCGTGCTCCTCACCGCCTGGCCGGCGCCGATGAACTTGCCGGCGTCCTCGAGGGTCGCAGCGAGCGCGTCGACGACCTCGTCGAGCTGGGCGCGGTCGCAGATCAACGGCGGCGCGATCTGGACGACCGAGTCACCGCGATCGTCGGCGCGGGCGATCAACCCGGCTTCGAGCAGCCGCTTGGGGATGAATCCGCGCAGCAGCCGCTCGCGCTCGTCGGCGTCGAAGCGGCCGTTGTCGTCGTCCTTGACCAGCTCGGTGGCCCAGAAGAAGCCGGCGCCGCGGACGTCGCCGACGATCGGGAGGTCGAGCAGCTCCGCCATCCGCTCGCGCAGGTGGGGCTCGAGCTCACGCACGTTCTCCAGCACCCGCTCGCTCTCGAACAGCTCCAGGTTGCGCAGGGCGATCACCGCCGCCAGTGGGTGGCCGCCGAAGGTGATGCCGTGGAGCAGGGCCACGCCGTCGCCGTAGAGCGGAGCCGCGACGCGCTCGGAGACGAGCACCGCGCCCATCGGCGCGTGGGCGGAGGTGAGGCCCTTGGCGATCGTGACGATGTCGGCAGCGACGCCGTACCGCTGCAGGCCGAACCACTCCCCCAGCCGGCCCATGCCGGTGATCACCTCGTCGGCGACGAGGAGGATGCCGTGGCGGTCCGCCAGCTCGCGCAGCCCCTTCCAGTAGCCCTCCGGGGGGACGAGGCAGCCGCCGGCGTTCTGGACCGGCTCGGCGATGATCATCGCCACCGTCTCCGGACCCTCGTCGACGATCGTCTGCTCGAGCTCGGCGAGCAGCGTCGCGCAGGCCTCGGCCTCGGTGCGCTCGTCGCGGAAGGAGTTGGTGTTGGCGACGTGCCGAGTCGGGATCGCCGGCGGGCCGAACGGTTCCTTGAACCGGTCGACGCCGGTCAAGGCCAGGGCGCCGAGCGTGACCCCGTGGTAGGCGACGTCGCGAGCGATCGCCCTGGTCCGCCGCGGCTCGCCGTTGGCGATGTGGAACTGACGGGCGATCTTCCAGGCGGCCTCGACCGATTCCGAGCCGCCCGAGGTGAAGAAGGCCTTGGCGCCCTCCATCGGGGCGCGGGCCGAGAGCTGCGCCGCCAGCTCGATCGCCGGCGGGTGCGCGGTGGCCCAGTTGGTGTTGAAGGCGAGGCGCTCGAGCTGGGCCCCGGCGACCGCCGCGAACTCGGCGCCGTAGGAGTAGCCGAGCTGGCAGCAGAAGAGGCTGGAGAGACCGTCGATGTAGCGCCGCCCCTTGGTGTCGAAGACGTAGGGGCCCTCGCCGCGCTCGAGCACGAGCAGGTCGCCGGCGCCGCCGGCGTAGTCGCCGTTGCGGGTGAAGTGCAGTAGCAGCGAGCCGGGGTCTACTCCCATCGCGAGGTCACCACCTTCTTGCGGGTGTAGAAGTCGATCGCGTCGGTGCCGTTGGCGTGGAGATCGCCGTCGATCGAGTCCTTCCAGCCGGAGAACGGGAACCAGGCGACCGGCGCCGGCACGCCGACGTTGACCCCGACCATCCCCGCCTCGACCCCGTAGCGGTAGGTCCTCGCGGCGCCGCCCGAGCTGGTGAAGATCGCCGTCGCGTTGCCGTAGCGGGAGGAGTTGACGAGCTCGATCGCCCGCTCGAGGCTCTCCGCCCGGAGCACGGTCAGGACCGGGCCGAAGAGCTCTTCGGTGACGGCGGGCGAGTCGGGCCGGGCGTCGTCGAGAATCGTCGGGCCGAGCTCAGCGCCACCGGCGCCGCCGTCGATGCGGCCGTCCAGCGCCAGTGTCGCGCCTTCCTCGAGTGCCGCCTCGATCTCGGCCTCGATCCGCTCGCGGGCCGCGACTGAGACCAGCGGGCAGACGTCGACGGCCGGGTCGGCGCCGTCGCCGACCTTGAGCTTGCCGGCCGCCTCGGTGATCCGGCGCAGCGAACGCCCCTGCTGCACCTCGTCCCCGACCAGGACCAGCAGCGAGCCGGCGAGGCAGCGCTGGCCGGCGGCGCCGAAGGCCGAGGAGAGGATCCCGTTGGACATCAGCGCCGGATCGGCGTCGGGCATCACGACCATCGCGTTCTTCGCCCCGCCGAGAGCCTGGGCGCGCTTGCCGTTGGCGGCGGCGGTGCTGGAGATGTAGCGGGCGGTGCGGGCCGAGCCGACGAAGGAAATCGCGTCGACCCCGTCGCTGGCGAGCAGAGCGTTGACGGCGTCATGGGCGCCGTGGACGAGGTTGACGACGCCGGGCGGGAAGATCTTCTCGCGGTCGATCAGGTCGAAGATCCGGACCGAGACGAGGGGGTCCTGCTCGGAGGGCTTCAGCACGAAGGTGTTGCCGCAGGCAACCGCGAAGGGGAGGAACCAGAGCGGGATCATCGCCGGGAAGT
The DNA here is from genome assembly GCA_017882505.1 of Solirubrobacterales bacterium. GTDB lineage: Bacteria > Actinomycetota > Thermoleophilia > Solirubrobacterales > 70-9 > VAYN01. The sequence continues at coordinate 9,036 of JADGPJ010000068.1, forward strand.
TGAAGGGGGTGATCGCGGCGACGACGCCGACCGGTTGGCGAACCATCTCGATGTCGAGCCCGGCGGCGATGCCCTCGAGGTTCTCGCCCTTGAGCAGGTGCGGGATCGCACTGGCGGCCTCGATCGACTCGATGCCGCGGCCGACCTCGCCGAACGCGTCCGCGGTCGTCTTGCCCATGTCCCTGGTGACCAGCGCGGCGAGCTCATCGCGGTGGGCGTCGAGCAGGGCACGCAGCTCGAACAGGGCGCGGGCGCGGCGTGGCGGCGGCACGTCGCGCCAGGCCGGCTGGGCCTCGCGAGCCGCCCGCACGGCGCTCTCGACATCGGCCGAGCCGGAGAGCGGAACCCGTGCCAGGACCGCGCCGTTCGCCGGGTTGCGGTCCTCGATCGCGTCGCCGCCCTCGACCGCGACCCACTCGCCGCCGACGTAGTTGCGCAGCGTCTCCGCCGGCTCGCCGCCGCCGTCCGTCACCACCGCACTCCCGGTCTTGGAATCGACCGCCGCCGCTGTATCCGACACCGCCTCAGCCTCCTTAGCTTGGCGCCAGCGAGATCGCCGGCCTGGTGTCGAGTCTGATCGCATCGGGGCGCCCGCGCAATGCACAGAAGGCACCGACAATCGGACATCGATGTGACGGAGTGTCGGATTTCACACAGGGGCGCTTGCGTCGCTATCTAGACTGTCTGACCCTAACTGCCACAAAACGTCCAGAAATGAGCGCAAACGCCGCCCAATGACCGCCTCTCCGCCCACCCCGGTGACGATCGAGAGCTTTCTGGCGCTGCCGGTGGTCCAGCACGGCGATCCGGAGGTCCTCGCCGGGGCCGGCCACCTCGATCGGGAGATCCGCTGGGTCCACGCCGGCGAGGTCCCCCACATCGCCTCGCTGCTCAAGGGCCGCGAGCTGCTGCTGACCACGGGGATGGGAATCGGCCGCGGTCAGCCCGAGCAGCGACGCTTCGTCGCCGAACTCGCCGGCCTTGGCGTCACCGCCCTGGTGATCGAGCTGGGGACGACCCTGGAGCGGGTGCCGGCGGCGCTCGTCGACGCCGCCGAGCGCCATGAGCTCTGCCTGATCGCCTTCCACCGGGAAGTCCGCTTCGTCGAGATCACCGAAGCCGTCCACCGCGAAATCGTCGACCAGCGAGGCGAGCTGCTGCGGCGCGGGGAGGCGCTCCACCAGCGCTTCACCGGACTGCTCCTGAGCGGCGCCAAGGTGCCCGACGTGCTCAGCGAGCTGGCGGAGTTCGTCGCCAATCCGGTCGTCCTCGAACGCGCCGGGCGCGGCATCGCCTACCACGTGACCAACGAGGCCGACGACGCGACGGTGCTGAGCGCCTGGACCTCCTTCCACCAGGGTCGGCCCAACGCGCCCGAGGCGATCGCGCGGCGTGTGCCGATGGGCGGTGAGGAGAGCTGGGGCCGGCTGATCGTGATGGCGGTCGACTCGCCGCTGGGCGAACAGGACCGGGTCGCGGTCGAGCGCGCCGTCGGTCTGATCGCGCTGGCGCTGATGCGCAGCCGCGAGGAGGAGGGCCTGGCGAGCCGGGCCCGGGGCGATTTCCTCGGCAGCCTGCCGACCACGCAGGCGAGCGAGAACGAGCTGCGCGAGCGGGCCGGGTCGCTCGGCTTCGGTGAGGCGGACGTCGGCCTGCTGCCGATCGCGACGATGCGAGCGCCCGATGCCCCGCGCTCGGCCGGAATCGAGGACGCCGGCTGGGACCTGATCCAGCGCGACGTCCAGCATGGCCTCGAGCAGCGCCGGATCCCGTTTCTCGCCGGCGGCCGCGGCCACGGGGAACAGATGCTGCTCGTCCTCGGCCTCGCCAACCGCGGCGACCGCCGCCGGATCGCCGACCTCGTCGCCTCGATGATCCACTCCGCATCCGCCCGGCACCTGCAGGATCCCGACGCCGCCGTGGTCAGCGTCTCCTCTCTTTGCGAGACCTGGACCGAGGCCGGCAGGGGCCTCTCGGCGGCGAGCGACGCGCTGCCGGCGGCAGCGCACGGGAGGCGGCGCCCTTGGCACGACGCCTCGGCGGCCGACACCGACCGCCTGCTCTGGTCGCTGCGCGACCGCCCCGAGCTGCACCGCTACGCCGAGCTGCAGCTGCGACCGTTGCTCGAGCGCGACCGGCACAGCCGGCCGAAACTGGTGCCGACGCTGGTCGAGTTCTGCAAGCACAGCGGTCGCAAAGCGGAGACGGCGCGCGCCCTGCAGATCGAGCGCCAGTCCCTCTACCACCGCCTGGCGCGGATCGAAGAGGTGCTGGGAGTCGACCTCTCCGACGGCGACACGATTCTCGGCCTCTTCCTCGCCCTGCGCGCCAGTCGCTATTTCGAGCTCGACGAGCTCCGCGTCGCCCAGTGATGTAGCTCACACACGGCGATATATCTCAGCGATATATACTGCCGAGATATGGAGCTGAGCGCCACCGCCTACGTGATCCTCGGCATGGTCCGAGGCGAGCCGCGGTCGGGGTACGAGATCAAAGCCCTGGTCGACGGCACGACGCGGTTCTTCTGGGCCGCCAGCTACGGGCAGATCTATCCGGAGCTGAAACGGCTCTCCGAGGCCGGGCTGATCGAGGGGGTCGACTCCCCCACCGGCGGGCGCAAACGCACCGTCTACACGATCACCGCCGACGGCGAGGAGGAGCTGAAGGCCTGGCTGCGGCAGCCGCCGGTCACCTTCGAGATGCGCGAGGAAGGTCTGCTGAAGCTTTTCTTCGCCAACGCCCTGCCGCCGGACGAGGCGGTCGAGATCCTGCGGGCGATGCGCGCCCACCGGCTCGCCGCCAACCGCGAGCTGCGGGCGATGGAGCCGACGGCGGAAGAGAAGGACGACCCCTACCCGCTGCTGGTGCTGCGGGGTGGGCTCGAGTTCACCGAGTGGTTCGCCGAGTGGTGCGAGCGGATGGAGGCCCAGCTGCTCAAAGAGACCGCGCCCGAGAGAAGGAGCAGCTGATGTTCGACTCCCTGGCCCGCCTCGCCGACGGCAACGCCCGCCGCGTCGGCTTGATCGCGATCGCCTTCTTCCTCCTCGCCGCCGCGGTCGGCGGCTCGGTCGCCAGCCGCCTCGACCCCTACGGCGCCGAAGACCCCTCGACCGAGACCGTGAAGGCGAAGGAACGGCTCGAGGACGCGGGCCTGCGGGTCCCGGCGGTGATCGCCGTGGTCGAAAACGCCCCGGTCGGCAAGCCCTCCAGCCGGGCCCGGGTCGAGGCGCTCGAGCGCGGTGTGCGCGAACGCTCCGACGTCGCCGCGGTCAGCGGCTACTACGACACCCACTCCACCGCCTTCGTCTCCAGCGACGGCAACTCGACCTACTTCGCGGTCTCGCTGAAGGCGACCGGCGACAAGCAGGTGCAGGAAGTCGGCGGCGGCGTCGCCGACGAACTCTCCGCCCGCCCCGGCGTCGTCGTCGGCGGCTTCGCGGTCGCCCAGGAGCAGGTCAACAAGCAGGTCGAGAAGGACCTGCGGATGGCCGAGCTGCTCGCCTTCCCGCTGCTCTTCCTGCTCTCGCTGCTGTTCTTCCGCAGCCTCGTCGCCTCGGTCCTGCCGCTGATGATCGGCGGCCTGGCGATCGTCGGCACCTTCCTGATCCTCCGCGTCGCCAGCGAATTCGCCTCGATCTCGATCTTCGCCCTCAACCTGACCACGGCGCTGGGGCTCGGCCTGGCGATCGACTACAGCCTCTTCATCGTCTCCCGCTACCGCGAGGAGATAGCCAAGGACGGGCCGGGGCTGGAGGCGATGCGCCGCGTCCTCGCGACCGCAGGGCGGACCGTCTTCTTCTCCTCGCTGACCGTCGCCGCGGCGCTGGCCTCGCTGCTGGTCTTCCCCCAGCGCTTCCTCTACTCGATGGGTCTCGGCGGCGCTCTGGTGGCGCTATTCGCGGCGCTGATCTCGCTCACCGTCCTGCCGGCGGTGCTGACCCTGCTCGGCGACCGGGTCAACTCCGGCGCTCCGCGCTTCCTCCAGCGCCGCGCCGAAGCCGACGCCAGGCCCGCCGAGGCCGGCTTCTGGTACCGGCTCTCGCGCTTCGTGATGCGGCGGCCGATCCCGGTCGCGACGCTCAGCGCGCTGCTGCTGATCGTCCTCGGCCTGCCCTTCTTCGGGATCAGGTTCAACACCGTCGACCCGACCGTCTTGCCGAAGTCGGCCAGCGCCCGCCAGGCCTACGACACGGTCAAGACCGACTTCCCGCCCTACCACGAGACCCCGATCTGGGTCGACGTCGAAGGCGGCGGCCCGAAGGCCGCGGCGCTGATGGCCGCCCGGATTCGCCGGGTCGGGGGGGTCGCCGAAGTCGCGCCGCCGCAGCGCCTCGGTGGCGACGTCACGGCGATCCAGGTGATCTCCGCCAGCCCGTTCGTCTCCGAGGCCAGCCAGGAAACGGTGAAGCGGATCCGCGACCTGGCGACCCCGGCCGGGACCACGGTCCTGGTCGGCGGCGCCAGCGCCGACTTCATCGACTTCAAGGCCAGCCTCGCCAGCCATCTGCCGATCGCGCTGGCGATCGTCATCCTCGCGACCCTGGTCATCCTCTTCCTGATGACCGGCTCGGTGATCCTGCCGGTCAAGTCGCTGATCATGAACTTCCTCAACCTCAGCGCCGTCTTCGGCCTGCTGGTGCTGATCTTCCAGGACGGCAGGCTGGAAGGGTTCCTCAACTACTCCAGCCCGGGAGCGATCGAGCAGACGATGCCGATCCTGCTCTTCGCCGTCGCCTTCGGCCTCTCCACCGACTACGCCGTCTTCCTGCTCTCGAGGATCAAGGAGGCGCGCGACAACGGCGCCTCGGAATCGGAGTGCGTGGCGATCGGACTGGAGCGGACCGGGCGGATCGTCACCGCCGCGGCGCTGTTGTTCGCCGTCGCGATGGGCGCCTTCGCGACCTCCCAGATCATCTTCATCAAGGAGAACGGCGTCGGCACGGCGCTGGCGGTGCTGATCGACGCCAGCATCATCCGGGCTCTGCTCGTCCCCTC
>JADGPJ010000069.1 GCA_017882505.1 Solirubrobacterales bacterium
AGGCCGAAGCGCTTGCCGGTCAGCGTCGCCGCCGCCGCCATCGCCCGCTGGATGGGACCGCCGAGCGCCTTCACTTGGGCGCCTCGGTGGGGACGAGCGGGTTGCCGCACTGGGCGCAGAACCGCACCCCGTGGCCGTAGGGCGCGCCGCAGCTGGGACAGAGGCCGGCGGCGTCGGCGCGTTCGAGCTCGAGCACCCGCTCGACCGCCAGCAGCTCGGCGTCGACCCGCTGCAGCTCCGCCGCCTTCCTGGTCAGCACGTCGAGGCGGAGGTGGTCGCGGATCGCCATCTCGTAGAAGGCGCCGCCGAGGTCGGCCTGCATCACCGTGAACTTCTCCAGCAGGCGATCGCGCTGGCTGATCAGCTCGGCGCTTTCGTCGGTGGCCTTGGCCGGGCCGCTCATGGTTCCGCTCCGTTGCCCGGGGCGGAGGTGGATCCGGGTTCGCCGCCGACGACGATCACGTCGGGCAGGTTCTGCTGGGCCTTTATGTAGTTTTCGCCCGTCTGTTCGGGGTTTTCTTCGACCAGTTTGGTATCGGCTTCTTCCTTCTGCTTGGTCGGCTTGTAGCCGGTCACCTGATGGACTTCCCCGTTCTTGGTCTTGGCGACCACCTTGCCGCCGTTCTTTTCCGCCGCCTTGCCGGCTTTCGATTTCTTCTCAGCTTTCTTGGTCGTCGCCGCGGTGGTCGCTGGGCTCGCGGTGGCCGTCGTGGCCGTTGCCGCTTCCTGGTTGCGCAGCGCCTGCAGCAGGGCCTGGTTGTCGCTGCCGCCTGAGTCACTGCGCCCGACGACGACTCCAAGCGCGACCGCGATCGGCAGCAGGGCGAAGAAGCCGACCGCTGCGGCGCGGCTGCCCGGACCCGATTTCGCCGGCGGCCGGGTCAGCGGCCGCCGCGCCTTCTTGCTCATCGCCGCGAAGTAGCGCGAGGACGGGTTGGCGCCGTTGCCGCGGCGGGCGGCGCAGTTGACGCAGTAGCGCTGCTGGGGGTCGAGCGGCGCCCCGCACACCTCGCAGGGCTCGTAGCCGCCCTGCGAGGTCGGTGGTCTGAGGTCCGGCTCGGTCATTGCTTCGGGCTCCCGTCGTGGCGTTTCTTCGACTTGTGGTGCTCGTGCTTCTGCTTCTGGCGCTCCGCTCGCGCCTCGAGAATGTGGGTGGCGCGGGCCTGCTGGCGCTCGGCCTTTTCCTGCGTCGTCGAGCAGCCGGAGGCGACTCCGATCAGGAGCAGGCCGCAGGCGAGGAGCGCGGCGGCGCGGGGGAGGTGGCGGCTAACCGAAGGCACCGCTGACGTACTCCTGGGTCCGTTTCTCGCGGGGCGATCCGAACAGCGCCGTGGCGCTGTTGTACTCGACCAGGTCGCCCAGGTACATGAAGGCGACGTGATCGGCGATCCGGTAGGCCTGCTGCAGGTTGTGGGTGACGATGACGACGGCGACGTCGTCGCGCAGCTTCACGATCAGGTCCTCGATCACCTGGGTCGACTGCGGGTCGAGCGCCGAGCAGGGCTCGTCGAGCAGCAGCACCTCGGGCTCGGCCGCGAGAGCGCGGGCGATGCAGAGCCGCTGCTGCTGGCCGCCGGAGAGCTTCAGGGCGGGGTGGTCGAGGTTGTCCTTGACCTCCTCGAACAGCCCGGCGCGATCGAGGGCGCTGTGGACGGCCGGCTCCAGCGTCTTCTTGCGCTGGCGCCGCGAGCCCTGCTCCCGCAGCACGTAGGCGATGTTGTCGAAGACGCTCATCGGGAACGGGTTCGGCTGCTGGAAGACCATCGTCACCCGCCGTCGCAGCAGCGTCGGCTCGATCAGGGTGATGTCGACGTCGTCGAGCAGGATGCGGCCGCTCAGCTTCGCGGTGCTGGTCAGCTCGGTGAGCCGGTTGAGCGAGCGCAGAAGCGTCGTCTTGCCGCAGCCGGAGGGCCCGATCAGCGACAGCACCTCGCCTTGGCGGACCGGCAGGGAGACGTCTTTGACCGCGTCGCGGTTGGAGTAGGAGACGGAGACGTCGTCGATCTCCATCCTGCGGATCGAGAACTGGGGGGCGCCGATCGAGCGCCGGGCGCCGGTGAAGCCGCCGGGCGCGGAGGAGCCGTTGCCGTTTGCCGGGTGCGCCGGGGGCGCGACCCGCCTGGCGGCGGCCGGGTCCTCCAGCTCCAGCCGCCGGATCGGCGGTGGGGGGGATTTCAGGAACTCCACGTTCCTACCTTTCGGGCGCGGCGATGGACGACGTCGACGGCCCCGTTCAGGGCCAGCACCATCAGCAACAGGACGAAAGCCGCCGCATAGGCTTTCTGTGGCTGGTTGAGGTTCCCGGTGGGGGAGGCCTCGTAGACGAAGTTGGTCAGGGTCGTGCCCGCCCCGCGGAGGAAGTTGAGGGGGAACGGGACGTCTTCGACCGGGGCGAAGTTCTGGGTGGCGCCGAGGAGGACGACGATGATCGCGGTGTCGCCGATGATCCGGCCGAGGCCGAGCATCGCGCCGGTGGCGACCTGGGGACGGCTGGCGGGAAGCAAGATCCTGCGGGTCGTCGCCGCCTTGGTCTTGCCGACCGTGTAGGAGGCCTCGCGCACGTGGGGCGGGATCGAGTTGAGGCCCTCGCGGGTGCTGGCGACGATCAGCGGCAGCGCGACCAGCGAGAGCATCGCCGCGGCGGCGAAGAAGGAGCGGCCGAAGACGACGCCTTCGTTGCTGCGGCTGAGGAAGCCGAGCGCGGTGCTGGAGAAGATCACCGTGCCGAAGAGAGCGAGGACGATCGAGGGGATGCCGGCGATCGCCTCGATCGTCGATTCGGTGATCCGGGCCAGCGCCGTCGGGCGGCCGTACTCGACCAGCCAGACCGCGATCGCGACGCCGGTCGGCAGGGCCAGCGAGATCCCCATCACGGCGAGGATCAGGGTGCCGACGAGAGCGTCGGAGAAGCCGCCGGTCTCGGTCTGGCTGAAGCCGGCGGCGGCCGGCGTGACCAGCATCGAGGGCTTGAGGAACTTGATCCCCTGGATGAAGAGATAGACGGTGATCGCCACCGCGATCGCGCAGAAGAGCAAGCCCAGGGCCCAGCAGATCGCCAACCCGATGCGGTCGCTGAGGCGCCAGGTGGCGCTGCCCTCGACCGCGCCCTTCGCCGGGCGCTGTGGAGCCGAGGCTGGCGGGGGCGCCGCCGGCGGAGTGGCAACGGAGGCGTCCATCAGGCGGCTCCGTATTTCCGCATCGAGCGCCGGGCGACCCAGCCGGTCAGCGAGAGGAAGGCGGCGGAGACGAGCAGCACCGCGGCGATCGCGAACAGGGTCGCGTTTGCCGGCGGGGAGCTCAGCTGGTCGATGTTCTTGACGATCGTCGGCGCCAGCGGGCGCGAGGGCTCGTAGATGAAGATGAAGCCGTCGGCGGGGTTCGGCGCGAAGCCGACCGAGCCGGAGATCATCGCCAGCATCACGGCCTCGCCGATCGCCCGCGCCACCGCCAGCACGGTCCCGGCGACGATCGCCGGCCGAGCGGTGCGGACGGCGATCTTCCAGGTCGTGCGCCAGCGGTTGACGCCGAGCGCCAGCGAGCCCTCGAGCCAGCCGGGTTTCACCGCCCGCAGGCCGTCGGAGAAGATCGAGACCATCAGCGGCGCGATCATCACCGTCAACACCGTGGTCGCCGCCAGCAGGCTGTAACCGGTCAGCGAGATCACGCCCGCGACCGAGGCCTTCTGCGGCTCGGTAACCAGGTGGTTGCCGATGAACGGGACCAGGACCAGCACACCCAACAGGCCGTAGATGACCGAGGGAACGCTGGCGAGGAAGCGGACGACAGGCTGCAGGACGTTGCTCATCCACTCCGGCGCGAACTCGACGATGAAGACGGCGACGAACAGCGCCGAGAAGAGGGCGATGAAGACTGCGCCGCCGGTGATCAGCAGCGTGCTCCAGATCAGCGGCCAGGCGTGGAAGGTGTAGACGTATTCGGCTCCGGCCTGGCCGGAGAGAAAGATCGCGTTGAGCTGGTCGTCGACGTTGCCGCCGGGCCCGAACCAGGCCAGACCATTGTGAGCGAACGACGGCCAGGCTTTGATCAGGACGACGACGATCATCGCCAGCAGCAACCCGACGACGGTGCAGACCAGCACGCCGAGCATCCGCTCGACGCGCTGGTCCGACCACCGTGGGCCGTACTCCGAGGTGTACTCCTCGTCCAACTGGCTGCCTTACTTCTTCGGCTTCTTGTTGAAGGCCGGGACGCCGCCGGCTTTCGAGATCACTTCACCCGCGAGCGGGCTGCGGCGGGCCCAGTCGACGAATTTCTGCACCGCCGGGCTCGGGTTGGCGGTCGGCATGACGATGAAGATGTAGCGCGAGAGCGGGTACTTGAGCGGCTCGACGCTGATCTTGTTCGCCTGGCACGGAACGCCGTTTACCTTGAGCGCCTTCTGGCCCTTGCCCTGCCAGGCGAGGCCGTCGTATCCGATTGCGTTCGGGTCCTGCTTGACCGCGTTGACGACGAGGCCGTCGGCGGTCAGCGCGTTGACGTTGGACGCCGGCGCTTCGTTGTTGAGGACGGCCTGGAGGAAGAAGTTGTAGGTCCCCCCGTTGGTGTCGCGGCCGACCGGATCGATCGTCGTTTCAAGACCGGAACCGGGAAGCTGGCTCCAGTTGGTCAGCAGTCCGCGGTAGATGTCGTGGGTCTGCTGGATGCTGATGTCGCTGAGCTTGTTCTTGGGGTTGACGTCGATGCAGAGACCGTCGAGATAGAGCTTGATGTAGGTGGTCCCGGCGTCGCTGGGGAGGGGCGTGCGGGCCTGGCCGGCGAACTGGCTGGTCCCGTTCTGCACGTCTTTGACGCCGGCGTTGCCGCCGTTGGCGGTGTAGACGAAGTGGACCTTCTTGTTGACCTGTTTCGAGTAGGTCGCGAAGAGGGCCTGCAGCACGGGCTGCGCGGCTACCGAGCCCGACCCGATCAGGGTCACGGCGCCCGCCGACGCCGGCGCGGCGAGCCCGAGAAGGGCGAGAGCCGCAATGGCGAGGGTCTTGATTCTCATCTGGGGTGGTTCCTTTCCTACGGGGTTGACCAGAGTTTGTTGACCAACTTGATCGCTTTAAGCTAGCAGTTTCTGTAGTTTATTGACTCACTTAGTAAAGAAAGGCCGTCCGGCAGGAACGAAGAGGGCCATCCGGCGGACCTCAGACATGGAGGATCAATTGCTGAAGAGAAGGATTTCCACCCCTCGAGCGGCGACTGTCGTCGTTCTGGCGGCAGTGGTCGCTGTATCGGCGACGGTGGTCCCGTCGGTAGCCCAGTCGTTCCTGACCAGCCAGAAGGCGTCGAAGATCTACGTCACCAATAAGAAGGCGGCCAAGGTCTACGTCTCCAATCAGAAGGCGGGGACGCTCTACCTGAAGAAGAAGGCGGCTTCGAACCTGTACGTCGCCAAGGCCACGGCACCGCAGTCGCCGGTTGTCGGCATTGCCGCCGGCACCGCCCTGTTCGGCCCGGTCTCGGCGACGACGGCGGGCTACATCCCGACCGCGTTCACCTCGTTCGCGACCAAGGCCAAAGTCAGCTCGGTCGTGCTCTCGTTCTCTGGCACGGCGACCTGCACCTCGGAAAAACCGGGTGCCGATCAGGCGTGCCCGGTCTCGATCCTGGTCGACGGCCAGTCCACGGGGAAAGTCAACTTCGCCCCGGCCACTCTGGCTTCGCCGACTCCCGCGGCCCTCGTCCACACGATCGTCCAGACGACCGTGCTCGGCAAGGGCGGTCACACCGTCGCCGTGCAGTACGCCGGCGCCTCGAAAGTGACCTTCACGCTGAAAAGCTGGAACCTCGCGGTCCAGGCCTACCCGCAGCCCGAAGAAGTGGAAGAGACGACCACGACGAAATAGGAATTTCCCGGCTGCCCGGACCGCGCTGGAGGTTGAGGGCGCGGTCCGGGGCCGGGAGTGTGGTCTGCCCGCAGCGCTCAGCGGCTGGGGCGGGGGAGGGAGTCGCCGAGGATGAGGCGGGCCCGGTAGAAGAGCGCCTCGTCGGCTGCCGCCTGGCCGGAGTCGCGATTGGCGGCTCGGGTGGTCCGGTTCTGGCCGGTCCCGGCGGGGTTCTCGTCCCTGACGAGGCCGGTGAGCCGGCCCCTCGAGACGAACGTCGTGGAGGAGACCCGTTTGCTCATCCCCTACTCCTTTCTAGAGTTTGTCAAGTAACTAACTCAAGAATAGCAGCAACGGGATCGTCCGACGGGCGCGGTTGAGGTTTGCAGCCCTGCGGGCGACGAGAGGCAACTGCGAGCTGGCGAATGGGGCGGGGCGCCACCCGGCAAAAAGCGCGCCCCGCCCGTCGCCGCTTCAGACGGCTGCAGATACCTCTGCGTCGCCGCCGTCCCGATTGCCATGGGGAGTCGAGGCCCCGTGGTCGTTGGACGGCGACGAACCGTTGAAGCTCTTGGCCTGGACCGGCCGCAGGTAGGCGATCTGGCCCTCCCGCAGCTCCAGTCGCTGCAGCTCGTTGCGGGTCAGCTGTGCCCATATCTCGGTCCCGTCGCCGAGCACGAACTCAACCCGGATCTCGAAGCCGAGGGCGACGATCCGCTGCACCATGCCCTGCTCGGTGCGATCGTCGGCGTCGAGCACGACCTCGATGTCGTGCGGGCGCACGAAGCTCTCGCCGAGCCGGTTGACCTCGCCGACGAAGCTCATCACGAACTCGTTGGCGGGGTGCTCGTAGAGGTCATCGGCGCTGCCGGACTGCTCGACCCGTCCCTGGTTCATCACTACCAGCTGGCCGGCGACGTCCATCGCCTCCTCCTGGTCGTGGGTGACGAAGATCGTCGTCACGTGCATCTCCTCGTGGAGCCGGCGCAACCAGGTCCGCAGGTCTTTGCGCACCTTCGCGTCGAGCGCCCCGAAGGGCTCGTCGAGCAGCAGCACCTGTGGCTCGACGGCGAGCGCCCGGGCAAGAGCCATGCGCTGGCGCTGGCCGCCGGACAGCTGGGAGGGGTAGCGGTCGGCGAGCCCATGCAGCTGGACCAGGTCCAGCAGCTCGTGGACGCGGTCGCCGATCTTCGCCTTGTCCCACTTGCGGATCTTCAGACCGAAGCCGACGTTCTCGAACACGGTCATGTGCTTGAAGGCGGCGTAGTGCTGGAAGACGAAGCCGACTTCGCGCTTCTGCGTCGGCTTCTTCGAGACGTCCTCGCCGTCGATCAGGACGCTGCCGGAGTCGAGCGTCTCGAGTCCGGCGATCGCCCGCAGCAGCGTCGACTTGCCGCTGCCGCTTGGCCCCAGCAGGGCCGTCAGCGACCCATCGGGGACCTCGATCGAAACGTCGTCAAGCGCCTGAAAGTCCCCGAAGCTCTTGGTGGCTCCCTCGACTGAGATTCCCATCAGGCGTCCTCCTTTCGTTTGAGCACGTTCATTGCGAGCAAAGTGGTCAGCGCCAGCAGGGCGAGCAGCACCGAGGCCCCATAGGCGCCGGCGAATTCAAAGTTGTCGAAGGCCTTCTGGACGAAGAGCGGCAGCGTTTCGGTTTCGCCCGAGCGCGAACCGGAGACGATCGAGACGGCGCCGAACTCGCCGAGCACGCGGGCGGTGGTGAGGACGACGCCGTAGGCGACGCCCCAGCGGATCGCCGGCAGGGTGACGCGCCAGAAGGTCTGCCAGGCATTGGCGCCGAGCGTCGAAGCGGCCTGCTCCTGCTCGGTCCCGATCTCCTGCAGCACCGGCACCGTCTCGCGGACCACGAACGGCACCGAGACGAAGATGCTGGCGAGGACCATCCCCGGCACCGAGAAGAGGATTTCGATCCCGGCTTCGGCCAGGTCCGGCCCCAACCAGCCTTTGGTGCCATAGAGGAGGAAGAGCGAGAGGCCGATCACGACCGGCGAGATCGCGAACGGCAGGTTGATGACCGCGTCGATCACCGCGTTGCCCTTCCAGCGGTGACGGACGAGCAGCAGCGCGCAGCCGATACCGAAGATCGTGTTCAGCGGCACCGCGATCGCGACCATCAGCAGGCTCAGCTTCAGCGCGTGCAGGCCGTTGGGCGAGGTGATCGCGTCGAGCGGTGGCGCCAGCCCGTGTTCGAAGGTCTTGTAGAAGATCAGGACCAGCGGCGCCAGCAGGAGCAGGGCGAGGTAGCCGAGCCCGAGCGTGCGCAGGCCCCAGCGGCTGCGCCTGGAGCTAGCGGACCTCATCGTCGTCCTCCTTCTCGGTGTAGCTCTCGCCGCTCATCGGCATCACGGTCAGGCCGGCTCCGGCTCCGGCGCCCGGGCTGCGTTCGTGGCGGCTGCTCCAGCGCTGGATCAGGGTGATCAGGAACAGCATCGCCAGCGCGGCGAGGAGCAGAACAACCGACACCGCGGCGGCTCCGGTTTCGTTGCCGGACTCGATCTGCTGACGGATGAAGACCGACGAGACCTGCGTATTCGGCAGCCCGCCGGCGAAGAGCAGGACCGAGCCGTACTCACCGAGGGCGCGGGCGAAGGCGAGGGCGACGCCGGCGGCGAGGCCGGGGAGGAGGTTGGGGAAGATGATCCGGCGGAAGATCGTGAAGCCGCCGGCGCCGAGCGAGGCGGCCGCCTCCTCCATCTCGCGGTCCATCTCGATCAGCAGCGGCTGCACCGCGCGGACGACGAAGGGGAGGGTGACGAAGAGAAGGGCGACGACCACGGCGGCGCGGGTCAGGGCGATGTTGATGCCAAACGGGCTGTGGGCCCCGTAGAGCTCGATCAGGATCAGGCTGGCGACGATCGTCGGCAGCGCGAAGGGAAGGTCGATGACCGCGTTGACGGCGGACTTGCCGGGAAACTGGTCGCGGACCAGCAGCCAGGCGATGATCGTGCCGAAGAAGGCGTTGATGACGACGACGATCAGCGAGCAGATCACCGTCAGCTCGAGTGAGCGGACCGCCGGCGGCGAGGTGACCTGGGTCCAGAAGGTGGAGAGCCCGCCTTCGAAGGACTGGCTGACCAGCGCCGCCAGCGGCAGCAGGACGATCAGGCTCAGATAGAGCACGACCGTCCCGCGGCCAAGGCCGGCGCCGAACCCGGGCAGGCGGATGCCCGCCCGGGGTGCGACTGGACTGCTTTGTGCGTGGGCCTCCATCAGATCAACCGGAGGTGGAGACTCCGAGTTCGCCCTCGATCTTTGCCACCGAGCCGGTTTCTTCGTCGAAGAAATCGCCGTTGACCTTGCCCCAGCCGCCGAACTGGCTGATCTTGAACAGTTCCTTCGGGGTCGGGAACTGCACCGGGTCGACGAGCTTTGGATTGACCGGGCGGTAGCCGTTTTCAGCCCAGATTTCCTGTCCGGCATCGGACCAGAGGAACTTGAGGAAATCTTCCGCCGCCGGCTCGGGAGCCTTCTCCGTCACCGCGATCGGGGTTTCGATCTGCAACGTCGAGGGAGGGATCACATATTCGACGTCTTCGCCTTCCTTTTCGGCCTTGATCGCCTCGTTCTCGTAGCTGATCAGGACGTCGCCCTCGCCCTGGGTGAAGGCCGCGAGGGCGTCACGGGCGCTGCCGGGCTGCGCCTTCGTCTTTTCCAGGACGGTCTTCACCGCTTCGAGCGCCTGGTCGGGGGATTTGCCCTCGTTGAGGGCGGCCCCGTAGACGGCCATGATGTTCCAGCGGGCCGAGCCGGAGCTGAAGGGGTTCGGGGTGACGATGCCGACGTCCTTGGTCTGGAGGTCGTCGAAGGATTTGATCCCCTGCGGGTTCCCCTTGCGAACGACGAGGACTACGACGGAGTCGGTGGCGATGCCGCCGTAGGGCTGTTTGTCCCAGTTCTTGGAGACGATTTCGCCTTCTTCGACCAGCCGTTCCATGTCACCGGCCTGGGAGAAGTGGACGACGGCGGCCGGCTGTCCGGCGACGACGGCGCGGCTCTGGTCGCCCGAGGCGCCGAAGGAGTTGCTGAAGCTGTCTCCCTTGCCTGCCGCCGTCTTTTCGAAGGCGGGCTCGAGCGATTCCGCGTAGACGGATTCGGGGGTGGAGTAGCCGACCACGTCGAGCTTGGCGCCTCCCGAACTGCTGGAGCCAGAGCTTGAGCCGCCGCTGCTGCTGCCTCCGCATCCGCTGGCGAAGACTGCAACGAGCAGCGCGAGAAGAGCGGCCGGGAGGCCGATCTTCACGCTTCGCCGCCGGGTATTGCGAGCGTTCCGCATCTATGTTCCCTTCTTTTTCGACTGACTTACTTCTAAATAGAAGTTCGGCAGGCTAGCACAAAGTCGATCAGCAAAGTAAGGAATGGCTGGAATACACTCCCGGTGGGATGAGCGTCGACGCGGTTCGCACGCCGGACGAGCGGTTGGAGGGGTTGCCGGATTACCCCTTTGCCTCCAACTACAGGGAGGTCGACGGACTGCGCCTCGCCCACCTCGACGAGGGTGAGGGCAAGCCGGTCGTCTTCTTCCATGGCGAGCCGACCTGGTCATACCTCTGGCGCAAGGTGATCCCGCCGGTCCGCGACGCCGGCTACCGCTGTATCGCCCCCGACTACGCCGGCTTCGGCCGCTCCGACAAGCCCACCGACCTCGACTGGTACAGCTACGACCGCCACGTCGATCTGATGGCGGCGCTGCTGGAGGAACTCGACCTGCGCGACGCGACCGTCGTCGTCCACGACTGGGGCGGGCCGATCGGTCTGCGTCTGGCGGTCGAGCACCCCGACCGCATCTCCCGGATCGTGATCATGGAGACGGGTCCCTTCACCGGACACCAGCGGATGAGCGACGCCTGGTTCGCCTTCCGCGACTTCGTCCGCGAGAACGAGGACGTGCCGGTCGGCTTCCTGATCCGCGGCGGCTGCAAGAACGACCCCGGCGACGAGGTGATCGCCGCCTACGACGCTCCGTATATGGACCCGGCCTCGAAGGCGGGCGCCCGCGCCTTCCCGCTGATCCTGCCGACCACGCCTGACGCGGTCGGCGCCGTCGAGGGCAAACGGGTCGCCGACGGGCTGCGGGCCGACGAGCGCCCCTCGCTGGTCCTCTGGGCCGATTCAGACCCGATCCTGCCGTTCCAGGTCGGCGAACGGGTCTCCTCCGAGCTGAACCTGACGCCGCCACGGGCGATCGCCGGCGCCTCTCACTTCCTCCAGGAGGACGCCGGGCCGGAGATCGGCGCGATCATCGCCGATTGGCTGGCTGGCTGCGACTGACCAGGTCGATCATGTCCGCGTGCGAGCGCTCCAGCAGCAGCTGGACGCGCCGTGGCGGCTCGTCGTCCTCGACCCAGGTGACCGTTCCCGGCCAGTAGGAGTTCGGCGGCATGCCGGGGTGGTGGAAGGCGGAGGAGAAGATCCAGCTGCCGGTGTTGTGGAGGCGACCGCCACCGGGTAGCGGCCACTCCGCTTCGCCCTCGACCGGGCCGCCGCGGTGCGAGTGCCCGGTGATCACGTGGGCGCCGTCGACCCCGAGGCGCGTCGCCATCTCGGACGCGGCGGCGACGCCGCCGGCGAAGATCGCCGCCGCCGAGACGTCGGCCCCGAAGCTCGAATGCAGGAGGCGGTTGAGCGCCCAGATCCCGGCCGGGAACCCGTTCCTGATCGCGGCCCGGGAGAGCCGGCGCCCGCGTCCGAGGCCGTCGTCGTTGCCGGCGAGCAACTGCCAGGCGGCCTCCGAGGGCTCGCGCCGGCGCTGGGCGAGCCGAGCCGGTCGCGCCTGGGCGACCCCGAAGGCGAACCCGTAGAGCGGGCGCATCACCCGCTCGTAGTCGGCGGCGGTGGCCGGGTCGGGCAGCGGGCGCGAGATCCGCAGCAGGGTCGCGACGGCGACGCATTCGGCCCGCGGCAGGTTCAGGTGCGCGTCCATGTAGTGGCCGTGGGTGGCGTAGACGTCGTCCCGCAGCCAGAGGCCCGGATAGGCGATCCGCAGGCGCGCCGGTCCCAGCCATGCGTCGATCGCGGCGGTCGGGCCGGGGGAGGGCTGGTGCGCCTGCTCGAGTTCGAGCGGCCCGCCCTCGGCAAGCGAGATGTCGTCGAGCAGGGGCTCGGCGAAGCGGTGGTCGTGGTTGCCGGGGACGATCGTCACCTCACGGTCGCCGAGGGCCTGGCCCAGGGCTTCGAAGAAGGGGCGGGCGGCCTCGAGCGAGGGGCCGACCGGGCGCTCGCGCAGCTCGACCACGTCGCCGAGCAGGACGACGCGGTCGGCGTCGGCGATCTCCTCGAGCAGGATGTCGCGGACGCCCGGGTCGCGCAGCACGTCGCCGCCGCTGGTCAGGCCGAGGTGGAGGTCGGAGATGATCGCCGTCCGCATCCCCACCTTTTACTCGACTGCGGTCGCCGAGGCGGATTCCTCTCGCTATGGGAGAGAAAGTCGACTCACCCACCCTGGCTGCCCAGCCAGTTCGATGGCTAGACTGCCCGGATGCACAGCTTCGGCGAAGAGATGATGGCGCCCGCCAACGGCATCGAGCTCTGCTACCAGGAGATGGGTGACCCCGAGGGCGAACCGCTGATCCTGGTGATGGGCCTGGCGACGCAGATGATCGCCTGGGACGAGGGCTTCTGCTCGCTGCTCGCCGACCGCGGCTTCCGGGTCGTCCGCTTCGACAACCGCGACATCGGCCGCTCGAGCAGGATCCACTCGGCCGGCGTCCCCAGTCGGATCGACATGATGTCCGGCCGCCGTGCCACCGCTCCCTACCTGCTCCGGGACATGGCCGGCGACACCTTCGGCCTGATGGATCACCTCGGTTTCGGGTCAGCCCACCTGGTCGGGGTCTCGATGGGCGGGATGATCGTCCAGACCGCGGCGATCGAACGGCCCGAGCGTGTCCGCTCGATGGTCTCGATCATGTCGACCACCGGCAGTCGCCGGACCGGGCTGCCGAGCCTCAAATCCTTCGGCGTCCTCCTTGGCGCGCCGCCAAAGGACCGCGACGCGATCATCGAGCGCGGCGTCAAGACCTTCAAGGTGATCGGCTCTCCGGACTTCCCCTTCGACGAGGAGCGGGTCCGCGACGTCGCCGGCCGCTCCTACGACCGCGGACATTCCGCCGCCGGCGTGATCCGCCAGCTGCACGCGATCACCGCTTCCGGCGACCGCACCCGGGCCCTGCGCGGCGTCCATGTGCCGACCACGGTCATCCACGGCACCCGCGACCACCTTGTCCGACCCGCCGGCGGCCGCGCCACCGCCCGGGCGATCCCCCGCGCCCGCCTGCGGATGATCGACGGCATGGGTCACGACCTGCCACGGGCGATCTGGCCGGAGGTCGTCGAGGCGATTGCCTCGAACGCCGCCCGCGCCGGCGCCACGGCCAAACAGCTGGCCTGAGCGGGTCGCGCCCAATCGCGGCCACCGACCGATGCGGCTGAAAGGAGTCGAACCTTCACGGAGTTTCCTCCACACGGACCTGAACCGTGCGCGTCTACCAGTTCCGCCACAGCCGCGGGGGAGAGGCAATTTACCGATTGCGCGCCCAACGCCCGCCTTCCCTCGCGAAGCAAGCCGGATCGGCCGCCCGCTAGAATCGCGCTTCCTCGCCGCTATCGTCTAGGGGACTAGGACGCCGGATTCTCAGTCCGGAAACCGGGGTTCGAATCCCCGTAGCGGTACTCCAAGCGTAGAGCCAAAGAGCCGCCCATGAGGCGGCTTTTTTGCGCTCCGGGGGCAATGAAAGGGGCAATATCTCGCCGCACGCCGACCCTGCGGCTACCCTCGCGAAGTGGCCTAGCTGACCGTCCCGGACGTCTTCCCCCCCGGGGATCGGGTCGCGCTGTTCTGCGTGTCGATGGCGATGGCCGCCAACGACGTCGAGTACGCGGTCCGCCAGGCCATCGCGGCGAACGAGGAAGGCGCGAGCGACGAGGATCGGCGGCGGCGTCGCTTCTACTTCAAGGTCCGCGTCGCCAACGGGTTCCTCTTCGAGGGGATCGACGCCCTGAAGGGCTGGCGCCAGTACGAGGCGGC
>JADGPJ010000070.1 GCA_017882505.1 Solirubrobacterales bacterium
CTCCGGCCGCAACAGCCGCCGGTTCCACGGAACCCCACCCGCACGGCCGCGGTCACGAAAAGCAGCTTCCCAGCGCGTCCGCGCACGGACAGCAGACCGCCGCCACCCATAACGCCGGCAATGGCACCAGCGCCGCCAAGAGTCACCAGGCCCACCCGTCGAAGCCGGCCCATCCGGCGCATTCCTCGAACCCCGGCTCCGCCAAGGGAGCGGGTTCGACTCCGCCCGGCGCCGCCAAGTCTGAAACGCACTCCCAGGCGGGCGGCGCCTCACAGACCGCCGGTCCCGCGGAACCCTCCCCGGCCCACGAATCCGGCAAGACGCCCTGAGTTTCCGCCGGATTTGCCCTGACGCGAGCCGCCTCCGCCCGTTTCAGCAGCAGGAAGTCAACGGAGCTCCGCGATGGGGCACCCCGAATCGATGGAGGCACGATGAAGCTGCAGATGAAGCCATCCAACTCGGAGAGTCCGCGCAGAAGGCGCCTGGCTCGTCATATATGGCTTCTCGCGGTCGTGCCGCTCGCCGCTCTCGCCCTCGCCAGCATCGGCTCGGCGGCAGCGCCCAGCTCGACCGATCTGAGGATCACCAAGACCGACAGCCCCGACCCGGTCCATGTCGGATCGACCCTCACCTACACGATCGGGGTCGTAAACCTCGGGCCAGTGGCGGCGACCGGCGTCACCGTCACCGACCCCCTGCCCAGGGGCGTCGACTTCGTCTCCGCGACCCCGTCTGTCGGCCGGTGCACGCAGCAGGCGCGAAAGATCTCCTGCGTTCTCGGCGCAATCGGCTTCGGCGGCGTCAATTACGGCAGCCCGCCGGTCGTGACCCTCTCCGTCATCCCGCGCCAGGTCGGCACGATCGCCAATACGGCCTCGGTCAAGGGAGATCAGAAGGACCCGGTAACGTCCAACGATAGGGCCACGGCGACGACCCGTGTCCTCGGCACGGCGACCTGCCGTGGAGTCCCCGCCACGATCACCGGCACGGCGGCCGACGACGTTCTCATCGGCACTGGCGGGCGGGACGTGATCGCCGCCCTCGGCGGCAACGACACGATCGCATCGCTGGGAGGCCGGGATCTGGTCTGCGCGGGTGCGGGCAACGATTACGTCGGCGCCGGCTCGGCGGCTGACCGAATCTTCGGCGGCTCGGGCACGGATCGCCTCCTTGGTCGCGGCGGTCCCGACGTGCTCAAGGGCGGCGCCGGCAACGACATCCTCAAGGGCAACCGCGGCGCCGACCGCCTGCGTGGCGGCTCCGGCTTCGACCGCTGCCGCGGCGGCGCCGGCGTCGACTCGATCCGCGGGTGCGAGCTTTAGCTCGCGCCCGCGGGCTCGTGACCGCCGCGGGCTGAGATGATGCCGCGGTGCTGTTCGCCAAACGCCGCCTGCTGAACAACGAGCTGCGCGACCACGACTACGTGCTCGAGGTCAGCTCCGAAGCCGGCGACGCCTTCACCGCCAAGGTGCGGGACAAGTTCTGGATCGCCGGGCTGCGGCCCGAGGAAGGCGACGAAGGCGTGCCCGTCCGCTTCGACCGCGCCAGTCACCGCACCGTCTTCGACCTCGACGGCGACCCGCGCTACGACATCGAGGCGATGAACGCCCGCACCGCCCAGGTGCGGGCCGAGACCCGCGAGATGCGCAAGAAGCTCGAGCGCAGCGGCGACTCGCCGCTGCGCTAGCGGTCCGCTCTACCCGAGCCTGACCACGTGCGCCGTCGTCGGCGGGACGCGATTCGCGAGCACCTCGCGGTAGGCGCTCTGGAGCCCGTCCCAGCCCTGGTCGTGGATCACCTCGAGCCAGCCTTCGGTCCACTCGCAGAAGGGATGCCAGGCGTCCGCGACCCGCTGCTCGAGGCCGGCCCGCCCCCAGTCCGCCGAGCGCTTGACGACCCGGTCGGGGGCGAAGAAGAAGGCCGGCCGGGGTCCCGGTAGCTCGCCGGTGCCCGTCCCCAGCTCCTGCCAGTGCGTTATCCCCACCGCCATGCTGTGCGCGAGCTCGTCGCCGTAGTGCGAGTGGACCGCCTGGCGCACCGCCCCGTCGCCGGCGACGTCGACGAAGGTCGCCGGCCCGCGCTCGAGCGAGCCGATCGCGTCGTAGGGGACGCAGCGACCGTAGATCCCGAGGCCGGCGACGAACTCGGCGCTGCGCGGCGAGGTGAGGCCGACCAACTCGACCCCGTCGCGCTGGGCGAGCAGGAAGGCGGCGGCGATCGCCGTCTTGCTGGAGGCGCTGGAGATGACGATCGGGCCGCGGGCGGCCAGCCCCTCGTCGTCGAGCTGGTCGTCGATCAGGAAGGAGGTGAAGAAGAGCGGCCGCAGCAACGTCTGCACGTCCTCGGTGCTCGCCGAGTAGAAGGGGTCGGCGCCGGTGGCGAGGTAGCGGTGGTAGGCGGACGGCAGCGCAGCCCGGTGCGGCGAGCCGTCGACGAAGCCGCTCGCGTCGACGCCGGCGGGGGCGACGAGGAGGTTGGAGGATGGAGGCAGGTACCCGAAGAGGCGCGTCCCCGGCTCGACCCCTTCGGCCTCGCTGCGCTCGACTTCGGCGAATCCCCACATCGGGATCCGCCCCCAGCCCCGCTCGGCCGGGAAGAAGTCCCAGTAGGACATCGCCTCCCCCATCACCCCGTAGGTGATGTTGTTCGCGGTCAGGCCGAAGCTGTCGACCCGGAGCAGCGCCTCGCCGGTACCGACGTCGGGCGTCTCCGACTCCGCGACCCGGTACTCGCCGAGCTCGCCGCGCTTGACCAGGAAGTCGCTCATCCCAGCGGCGACTATCTCACGTCCGCTACTCGACGCCCTCCTGCTTGCCCGAGGGCATCAGGATCTGCGTCGCGACGTAGCCGAGGGCGAGCATCCCGGCGCCGACGTAGAAGGCGGTCTGCATCGCGTCGGCGAAGTCCTGCGGCCCGCTGGCCCCGGTCAGGTCGGTTGCGCCGGCGACGACGCTGCCCATGATCGCCATCCCCAACGCCGAGCCGAAGTTCCTGAAGGTCTGGATGATCCCCGAGCCCTGGCCGCGCATCGCGTCCGGCAGCCGGTTCAGCGCGTCGGTGTTGAGCGGCGAGAAGACGAGGCCGAAGCCGGCGCCGGTGAGCAGCATCCCGACCAGCGTGTCGGAGCGGCTCAGTTCGGTCAGCTCGCCGGCCCAGACGATCATCCCGATCGTCCCCAGTAGGAACCCGAGCGCGACCGGTTTCTTGGCCCCCCACCTGTCCATCCAGCCGCCGCCGATCCGCGAGGCGACGAAGAAGGAATAGAACATCGTCAGGATCGAGAACCCGGCCTCCGTCGGTTCCTGGCCGACCGCGACCTGGAAGTACATGCTGCCGAAGAAGAAGACGGCGAGCCAGGGGCCGAAGACGAGGAAGGTCAGCAGGTTGTCGACTGCGAAGGGCCGGTTGGCGATCATCGCGTTGACGTCGATCAGCGGGTCGTCGGTTCTGCGCTCGACCGCGACGAAGGTGGCGAGGACGAGCACGCCGGCGACGATCGAGCCGATCGTCGCCGGGCTCCCCCAGCCCCATTCGGTGGACTGCTGGATGCCGAGCACGGTCAGGCTCATCCCGGCGACGATCAGGAAGGCGCCGCGCCAGTCGACCCGGGCCGGGCGCTGGATGTCGTTGAGCTTGGCGAAGCGGAACTCGAGCAGCGCGAACAAAGCCACCGGCACGTTGATCCAGAAGATCGCCCGCCATGTCCAGAACTCCGTCAGGTAGGAACCGGCGACCGGCCCGATCGCGGTGAAGAGGCCGGCGACGATGAAGAAGATCGCGAGCCCCTTGCCGCGCTCGGCCGGCGGGAAGGCGTCGAGGACGAGCACCGTCGCCGAGGGGATCAGGAGGCCGGCGCCGACGCCCTGCAGAACGCGGAAGGTGACCAGCCAGGGCACGGCGATCGAACCGCTGTCGGGCACCAGCCCGCACATCAGCGAGCTGCCGGCGAAGAGGATCACCCCGGTGACGACGATCCGCTTGTGCCCGAGGATGTCGCCGAGCCTGCCGCCGAGAGCGACGAAGGCGGCGGTCGAGAGCGCGTAGGCCGTGACCAGCCACTGCACCGCGGTCTCCGAGAGGCCGAGGTCGCTCTGGATCGTCGTCGCCGAGATGCTGACGATCGTGAAGTCGATCATCACCATCGCCATCGCGGGGACGAGCGGCCAGAGGACGCGGTAGCGCTGGAATTCGTTGGGCATCTTCAGCTCCTCCGCCGGAGGGGGTCCGACGCGATGGTTTCCGGGACGAGACGGCTCGATGCGGAAGAGGGTTTCTATGTGGAGGCCGCCGTTCCTGCGGAGCGCCCGGCCGCGCTTCGGAATGGCGATTGCGACGGTGAGCGAGGCGGCCCGGCTGCTCAACCTGCAGCGCCGGATCGCCAAGCTCTCCGCGAGTTGGCCGCCGCGATCGACGCCGGCGAGGGCAGGCGCCTGGAGGCAGCAATCACCCAGCAGCCGCCGAGCCACATGCCGCCGAGCTAGAGGTCTTAGATCGGGTACTCGCGGGCCAGGTTCTGGACCGTGATCCAGCGCAGCTCGCTGAACTCCTGCACCGCGGCGGAGCCGCCGAAGCGGCCCCAGCCGCTGTCCTTGACGCCGCCGAAGGGCATCTGCGGCTCGTCGTGGATGGTCGCGTCGTTGATGTGGCAGATCCCGCTTTCGATTCGCTGCGCCAGCTCCAGCGCGCGCGGTACGTCGCGACTGAAGATCGCCGCCGCCAGCCCGTACTCGGTGTCGTTGGCGGTCCGCACCGCCTCCTCCTCGCCAGCGACGGGAATCACCGAGACGACCGGGCCGAAGGACTCCTCGGCGTAGATCCGCATCTCCGGCGTCACGCCCAGCAGCACGGTCGGCTGGAAGCAGGGGCCCTCGGCCTCACCTCCGGTGACGACTTTCGCGCCCTTGGCGTCGGCGTCGGCGACCAGCTCCTCGATCCGCGTCAGGGCGCCGGCGTTGACCAGCGGGCCGATCTGGGTATCGGACTCGCGCGGGTCGCCGACCTTCAGTTCGGCTGCGCGCTCGCCCAGCCTGGTGGCGAACTCGTCGGCGATGCTCTCGTCGATGACGATCCGCTCGGTCGACATGCAGATCTGGCCCTGGTGCATGAAGGCGCCGAACTTCGCCGCGGCGACGGCGCGGTCGAGGTCGGCGTCGGCGAGGATCACCAGTGGCGCCTTGCCACCGAGCTCGAGCAGGACGCGCTTGAGGTGACGGCCCGCCTTTTCGGCGATGATCCGGCCGACCTTGGTCGAGCCGGTGAAGTTGATCCGCCGCGTCTTCGGGTGGGCGATCAGCGCCTCGACCACATCGCCCGCGTCGGTGGGGGCGTTGGTGATGAGGTTGACGACGCCGGCGGGCAGGCCGGCGTCGGCGATTGCCCGGACGACCCCGGCGTGGGTGCGCGGGCACTGCTCGGAGGCCTTGAACACGACGGTGTTGCCGAAGGCGAGCGGCGTCGCCACAGCGCGGGTGGC
The DNA here is from genome assembly GCA_017882505.1 of Solirubrobacterales bacterium. GTDB lineage: Bacteria > Actinomycetota > Thermoleophilia > Solirubrobacterales > 70-9 > VAYN01. Next base: position 5,474 of record JADGPJ010000070.1, read on the forward strand.
GAGGATCACCGGCCCGTTCCAGGGAGCGATCCCGATCACGACCCCGACCGGCTGGCGCACGGCCATCGCCAGCTTCCCGGGGATGTCGGAGGGAATCACCTCGCCGACCAGCGCGTAGGCCTGGGCGGCGGCCTCGCGCAGGATGCCCGCGGCGAAGTGGGTGTTGAACATGCCCCAGCCGAAGGTCGAGCCGGTCTCTTCGGTCATGGTCTGCGAGAGCTCCGGGCCGCGCTCCTCGAGCAGGCGCGCCGCCTCGGTGAGCAGCTCGCGGCGGACCGCGGGCGGGGTGGTGGACCACTCGGGGAAGGCCGCGGCGGCGGCGGCGACCGCGGCGTTCGCGTCCTCGACACCGGCGGCGACCGCGGAGCCGACCAGCTCACCGGTGTAGGGGTGGTGGTTCTCGAAGCTGCGCCCGGCGGCGCCGTCGGTCCAGCTGCCGCCGATCAACAGGTCCTGCCGCTCCGTCTGCACGGTTGCCATCGTGTATCTCTCCTTCACCTGTGTCTGTGCGCTTTGCGCACGAGCATTCGCCTGGCGAAAGCACAGTCTCGGCAACCGCGAGGCCCTTGCCAAGTATGGAGCGTCGTCGCCGGTGGGCGGAGAACCCGGCTCAGCCGACGCCGGCGCCGCGGATGTCCTGTTCGATCGCGGTCGCCGTCTCCGGCACCTTCTTGCCGTGCGCCACCTGCTGGCCGCCAGCGACCCGCTGATCAACCTGCGCACGTTGCGGCCTTCGTCCTGCTGGCGGCGATCGCGCTGGTCGCAACCGTCCGGGTGCTCCGCCTGCACCCCAGCGCGGGAGATGTCCTGCGTGGCTCCGGACGGGGAGGCCCGAGGTCAGATGAGCACGCCTCGAAGCCCCGGCCCGCCTGACCGGGTGTCGTCGGAGATCTGGTTTCCGCCGCGGGCCTTGGCGACGTAGAGAGCCAGATCGGCCCGCTTCAACAGAGCGCTCGAGGACTCGGAAAGGCGGCGGCGGATCAGGCCGATCGAGCAGGGAAGCGTGTCGCCCGTCGCCCGCCGTATGACCTCGACCGCGGCCATCGCCCCACGCCTGTTGAGGCCAGGCAGGAGAAGCGCGAACTCGTCTCCCCCCAGCCTGGCCAGCGAGCCGCTCTCGGGCATCGCCTCGGACCATGTCCTCGCCGCGGTGCGAAGGGCGCGATCTCCGGCCGCGTGCCCACCCTCGTCGTTGATCGCCTTGAGCCCGTCAAGGTCGATCATCGCGACGAAGAGAGGGGCGCCGGTTCCGGTGCTCCTGGAGATCGCCTCGTCCACCATCGCGGTCCAGGCGTGTCGATTGGGAAGACCGGTGAGATGGTCCCGATTGGCGTCCAGGTCGAGCTTGGCGATCAAGGTCGAGTTCTCGCCGACCAGCCTGTGGGCGGCGAAGCCCACCAGGGTGACGACGAGTCCGAAGGTGACGGCCTTGTTCAGCTCGGACAAGACGTCGCTCGCCGCTCCGGCAAGGAGTGCCGGGATCACGAAGACGGCAATCGCGCCGACGATCGAGAAGATCAGTTCGCGACGCCCGCCGTAGAGGGCGAACCAGAGCACCGGAATCACGACCAGGGCCCCGCTGGTCATCGTCGCCCCGCTTTCGGATGCGCGCATCAGCGCAACCACGAGCAGATAGGAGAGGGGAACGATTGCCGTGCTCCAGCGAGGCAGGCTCCGCCAGGGGACGAGGAAGACCGCGGCGATCAGCGAGACCAGCAGACCGAGCGCGATCAGCAGCTCCCGTTCGTCCACGCCGCCCTTGAAGCAGAGGATCAACATCGGCAGCGCGGCGACGACGATGAACGGCGCGGTGCGAGAAAGGAGGATCTCGCGACGGAGTCCCGGAGCCGGCTGCATGCCCTGCTCATCGGCATCCACGGTCGGTCGCATGAATACCCGCCCAGCCACCCCGAATCGCCGCCGAGGGTTGTTATGGAGTCAAGTCGGCGCGGCTGCCCGTCGATGGGAGGGCATGCAGGTCCTCCCCACATGATGCGCGCCAAGGCGGTTCCCGTCCTGGTCGTCGCGCTCACCTCGATCGCCCTCGTGGCCATCCTGCTGCTCCAGTCCCAGGCTGGCGCCGCCCGTGACGCCCAGGTCAAGCTCGCGAACCTCCAGACGTCCATCACCCAACTGCAGTCGGCGCCGTTCCAGGCCAGCCCGACGAACGGAGGCTCACCGGCGCTGGCGCGCGAGCTGATCTCGAGCGGCAAGCGGCAGGTGGCTCGGGATCTCGCGAGCCTGCGGAGGGAATCGCCGGTGCCGGGTCTGACCGCGGTCGCGGCCCCCCTGCGGGCGAACTACGTCGCCCTCGAGAAGATCTTTGCGATCGGCTCTCTGGGGCACGGCTATGGAAGTCGGGCCGACCACCTCGCCACGGTGGGAGGGCGGGCGGGAGCCGCCGTCAGCCGGGCGCTCGACGAGGCGAGCCGTGAGTACCGGGCCCGGGCGTCGACCGCCGACGCCCGGGCCCGGGCAGGCTCGGTGGCGATGGTCGCGATGCTGGTGCTGGGCTTCCTCTTCCTCTACCGCCGCTCGGCCCGCGCTCGCGCCGCCGCCGAGCTCCTCGCCCGGGAGAAGGAGGTTCTCGCCGCAGCCAGCGGCGAGGAAGCCCGGACCGACGCGCTGACCGGGCTGGGCAACCGGCGGGCGCTGCTCGACGATCTCGGGACGGAGCTGTCCAGCCCCGCCGATGAGCGCCAGCTCGCCGTCGTGCTCTTCGACCTGGACGGGTTCAAGCAGTACAACGACACCTTCGGGCATCCGGCCGGCGACGCCCTGCTGGTCCGGCTCAGCACCCGCCTCGGGCTCGCGGTCGGCGACGCCGGCACCGCGTACCGGATGGGAGGCGACGAGTTCTGCGTGCTCGCCCGGGTCGGGTCCGACAGGGGCGATTCGCTGGCTCGGCGCGGCGGCGAGGCGCTGAGGGAGACCGGCGACGCGTTTCGGGTCGAGTGCTCTCAGGGCCTCGCCCTGGTGCCGGCGGAGGCGCGCTCCTCCGAGGGCGCCCTGCAGCTGGCGGACCGGCGGATGTACGAGGACAAGATCGGTCGCTCCTCCGCGAGTCGGCAGAGCGCCGATGTCCTGCTCAAGGTCCTCAGTGAACGCAATCCCGATCTGCTCGAGCACCTCCGGGGAGTGGCGGTGCAGGCGACGCTGACCGCGGAAGAGCTCGGTCTCCCCGCCCACCAGGTCTCGCGGATCGGGCTCGCGGCCGAACTGCACGACGTCGGCAAGTCGGCGATCCCCGACGCGATCCTCAACAAGCCCGGTCCTCTGGACGAGGGTGAGCTGCGGTTCATCCGCAGCCATACGGTCATCGGCGAGCGCATCGTCCTCGCCGCGCCCTCGCTCGTGACCCTGGCCGAGCTCGTCCGCTCCAGCCACGAGCGCTTCGACGGCAGCGGCTACCCGGACGAACTCCAGGGTGCCGAGATCCCCTATGGCGCCCGCATCATCGCGGCCTGCGACGCCTTCGACGCGATGGTCGCCAGTCGCCCTTACCGCGACCGGCTCTCCGTCGAGGACGCGCTCGAGGAGCTGCGTCGCGGCTCTGGAACGCAGTTCGACCCCATGGTCGTCGAGGCGTTTCTCGCCGTCGCCGCCGAGCACGAGCTCGCGCCGGCCGCCTGAGCGCCGGCTTGACAGACCCCGAAGCCGTTGACCGGTATCCGCGCCGGTGGCCAAACCGAGGACCGCAGCTTGGGGTCCGGGATTCGCCCGGCCTTCCCGACGGCCGGGCGAACAGACCTCGGTAATCGCCCCCGCCGCCGCTGCGGGTTTCCTCGGATGAACGGACCGATGGCGAGGCGCAGAATCGGGGGCATGAGTCATCGCATCGTGATCGTGGGGGGTGGCACCGGTGGCACGCTCACCGCCAACCGCCTGCACAGGGTCTACGGAGACGAGGCCGAGATCGTCGTCGTCGACCGCGACGACCGCCACGTCTACCAGCCCGGCCTGCTCTTCGTCCCCTTCGGCCTCGAGCAGCCGGAGGGCATCGTCCGCTCGCGCCGGGAGCAGCTGCACTCCGGGATCGAGTTCCGCCTGGCCGAGGTCGATCGGGTCGAGACCGCCACCAGCGCCGTCCACCTGCGCGACGGGTCGACGCTGCCCTATGACGCGCTGGTGATCGCCAGCGGCGCCTCGCTCCTCTACGAGGAGACCGAGGGTCTGCGGGGCCCGGGCTGGGGCGAGAAAGTCTTCTCCTTCTACTCGGTCGAGGACGCGGTGGCGCTGCGCGACGCGCTGCGCTCCTTCGAGCGCGGGCGGCTGGTCGTGAACCTGGTCGACATGCCGATCAAATGCCCGGTCGCGCCGCTCGAGTTCTGCTTTCTCGCCGACTGGTTCCTGCGCGAGCGGGGGGTCCGCTCGGAGGTCGAGATCACCTACGCGACGCCGCTCGACGCCGCCTTCACCAAGCCGGTCGCCGCCTCGCACCTCGGCGGCATGTTCGACCAGAAGGAGATCGCCCTCGAGACCGAGTTCGCCACCGGCCGGGTCGACGGCGAGGCCGGGCGGCTGCTGAGCTGGGACGAGCGCGAGATCCCCTTCGACCTGCTGGTCACCATCCCGCTGCACGGCGGCGCCCCGTTCGTCGCCGACTCCCCCGGGCTGGGGGACGAGCTCGGCTTCGTGCCCGTCGACATCCACACCCTGCAGAGCAAGGCCGCCGCCAACGTCTTCGCGATCGGCGACGCCGCCAGCCTGCCGACCTCCAAGGCCGGCTCCTCGACCCACTTCGAGGGCGAGACGCTGACGGCGAACATCCAGCGCTTCCTCGCCGGCGAGGAGCTGGAGGGCAGCTATGACGGCCACGTCAACTGCTTCATCGAGAGCGGCTTCCACAAGGCGCTGCTGATCGACTTCAACTACGAGGTGGAGCCGCTTCCCGGCCGCTATCCCGAGCCCCACGTCGGCCCGCTGCCGCTGCTGCGCGAGTCGCGCCTCAACCATCTCGGCAAGCTCGCCTTCCAGCCGCTTTACTGGCACATGCTGCTGCCCGGGCGCGACATCCCCGGCGTCGGCGCGCAGATGTCGACATCCGGCAAGCACCTGACCCCAAGCGGAAGAGGAGACAACGAATGACCACCGTCACCTACGCCGGCACGCCGGTCGAGGTAGATCCCGAGGGCTTCCTCAGCCAGACCGATCAGTGGAACGAGCAGATCGCGGCCGAGATCGCCGCCGAAGCCGGCATCGCCGAGCTCAACGACCGCCACTGGCTGGTGATCAACTTCATGCGCAGCGCCTATCTGGAGAACGGCGCCGCGCCCTCGATCCGCACCCTCGGCAAAGCGTCGGGGGTTCCGATCAAAGAGCTGTACGACTTGTTCCCGAAAGGGCCGGCGAAGCTGGCTGCCAAGATCGCCGGCATCCCGAAGCCGCGCGGCTGCATCTAGGAGGGAGGACCCGATGACCGAACAAGGCACGAACGGAGCCAAGCCGGAGCCGATCGAGAAGGTCTCGATCATCGTCTCCAAGGGCTCGCTGGAGGGCATCTACCCAGGACTGATCATGGCCAACGGCGCCCGCATGGAGGGGATCGAGGCCAACGTCTTCTTCACCTTCTTCGGCCTCGACGCGATCAACAAGGCCAAAAACGAGCACGTCAAGGCCGCGACGGTCGGCAACCCCGGCCTCCACCTCGCCACCTGGGCCGGCGCCGTCCCCGGCGTCTCCGCCCTGGTCACCCGCAAACTCGCCGGGGAGATGGAGAAGCTCGACATTCCCCCGATCCCGGAGTTCGTCGAGATGATCTCCGACTCCGGCGGCGCCCTCTACGCCTGCAAGGCCTCCGTCGACCTCTTCGGCCTCAGCGAGGACGACTTCATCCCCCAGGTCGAGGACGTGATCACCGTCGGCGAGTTCTACGAGATGGCGGCCGGGGGGCAGATCATCTTCACCTAGGTGGCGGTAGTTGCGATTGCTGCGCAGCCAGGGATCCTCGGCCGCGACCTGGGCGTGGGTGGTGGCTGGCGCAACCTGGAAGTCGCCGGGTATCTCACCGCTGCGGCTTGTCGATGGCCAGGCGCTGGGCGACGAACCCGCCCATCGACCAGCCCAGCACGTCCGCCTTGGCCAGGTGGATCGCGTTCATCAGGCCGGCGGTCGCCTCGGCGAGCGAGTCGAAGGAGTCGCCGTGCCACGGCCCCGACAGTCCCACCCCGGGGTAGTCGAAGAGGATCAGCCGGTGATCGTCGGCAAGCAGCCGCAGCCCGACCGCGGCTTCCGCTTGTGGTGAGGTTTCGGTTTCGGCTTGGGTTTGGGCTTGATCACTCGGAAGCGGAAGACGACCGGCGTCGGATCGCCGCCGCTGGCCCCGAAGGCGCGGACCCGGAAGGCGTGCTGGCCGACGCCGACGCGGTAGTGCCTGGGGGACCGGCACAGCCCCGAAGGCCGCTGGTCGAGTTGACAGCGGTAGTAGGTCGCGACGCCGGTCGCCCCGAAGCGGAAGCCGACGGTGATCGCGCCGCGGCGGCTGGCGCCGACCCGGATCAGGGCACGAGGGTGGTGGAGCAGCCGCGTGCCCGGCGGCGGTGGCGGGGCCGGCGGCGCGTGGCCGGTCGCGGCCGGATCGGTGCTGGTGAGGAGCTGGCCGAACTTGCCGGCGGCGACGCAGAGCGCTTCGGTGGGGCAGGAGAGACCGAAGAGCGCGTTGGTGACGCCGCGGATCAGGTGTTCGGTCGCCCACCCCCCGGCGGTCGGCGTGGTGGTCGCGGTGACTTCGCCGTTGTTGCTGCTCAGCACGCAGAGCGTGCTGGTCGGGCAGGAGGCGGCGAGGATCTGGAACCGCGCCGGCAGCGGCGTCGGCACCCAGGCGGCGGAGCCCGCGGTGGGGGCGGTGGAGACGAGGACGTTGCCGGCGTTCCCGGCGACGCACAGGGAGGTGGCAAGGCAGGCGATGCCGAGCAGCGGATTGGCCCCGGCGGGCTGCGCGGCCAGCGTCCAGGCGGTGGATCCGCCGGCGGGTTCGGTCGAGGTGAGGATGTCGCCGGCCATGTCGCCGGCGACGCAGAGCATGCCTCCCGTCACCGTGCAGGCCACCGAGTGGAGTTCGAGCGGTTGGGCGAGGTGGGTCGTGGTCCAGGCGCCGGCGCCGCCGGTCGGATTGCTCGAGGTCAGGATCAGGCCGCCGTAGCCGACGACGACGCACTGCGAGGGCGAGGTGCAGGCGACCCCGTACAGCGATTTCGCTTTCGGGATCCGGGTCGCCTTCCAGGCGCCGCCGCCGGCCGCCGATTCGGTCGTGGTGTAGACGCCACCGCTGAAATCGACGGCGACGCAGAGCGAAGCCGAGGGGCAGGAGACGCCGCGCAGGTTGCCCCTCAGGTTTTCTGCGAGGGGAACGTGGGAGATCGTCCATGCCGCGGCGCCGCCGGTCGGGGCGGCCGAGGTGACGATGACGCCCTGCTGCCCGACGCCGACGCAGAAACCGGTCGGCTGACAGGACATGCCGAAGAGCGTTTCTTCGAAACCGAGGTCGAGGTTGGTCAGGGTCCAGGGGGATTCGGCCGCCAGCGCGGCGGCGCCCGAGAGCGACCAGAGCGTCGCCGCGAAGGCGAGGAGCGCGGCGAGGCGGCGAGCGGCGCGGAGTCGCCTCGGAGGCGCGGCGGACGCCGATGCGGCCATCAGCCACCGCCCGGGTCGGCGGAGGACAGGGGGTTGATCCGGCCGACGATGAGCGGATCCGATCGGGTGTCCGGCAGCGCCGGAAGGTCGGCGGGAGCGATTCCGAGGGTCGCCGCGAGCACCTCGCGAGAGTAGGCGGAGGCGGCGGCCCGGTAGCCGACGTCCCCCGGCGTCGGCTGGTCGAAGAAGACCAGGAAGTGGGTCTCGACCGGCGCCGATTGGGCCTCGACGGCGAAGCGATGCGGGTCGCCGAAACCGGCGCGATCGGGGACGACCGGGGCACCATCGCGGCCGACGATGTAGGCCGCAGCGGTCGAGCGCGGGATCGCGGCGAAGGCCTCGGCTGGCAGGTCATAGGTGTTCCCGAGCACGTCGTCCGACATCGCCCCGAAGGCGCCGTGGAGGGAGAAGTCCTCCGGGCGCTCATGCCTGAAGGCGACGATCAGCTCGGCCTCGGTCTCGCCGATGTTCTCGATGTGATGCAGCGAGCCGCTGGCGACGTGGAACATCTCCCCCACCGAGAGGGTGAAGGACGAGAAGGCGCTTCCGTCGTCAAGGATTGAGACGAGAAGCTCTCCGCCGAGGCAGTAGGTCAGCTCGCTCGCGTTCGCGTGCCAGTGCGGCTCGCGGA
>JADGPJ010000071.1 GCA_017882505.1 Solirubrobacterales bacterium
GGATCTCGAGCGCACCCCTCAGGAACGCCGCGGCCTCTACGTCAGGCTTCCGCTCAAGCTGGCACTTGTCATCGCCATCGCCCTCGCCTGGGCGGGCTTCTCGTTCTGGCTCTCGCTGCCCTGGATCGACACCCTCGGGCAGTCGATCACGATGCCCGTCGCGGTCGCGGTGATCCTCGGCATCGCGATCATCCCCGGATACCTCAACGCCAACCTGATCGCCTCGCTGCTGATCGATCGGCCGCCGCCGTTGCGCTTCGACCTCGCGTTCCCGCCGGTGACGGTGGCGATCGCCTGCTTCAACGAGGAGGAGACTGTCGAGGAGACGCTCGACTACATCGCCAAGCAGGACTATCCCGGCGAGCTGCACATCCTCGTCGCCGACGACGGCTCCACCGATCGGACCGCCCAGCTGGCCCGCCGTCGCGCCGAGGAGGACCCGAGGATCGCGGCCTTCAGCTTCCCCCACGGCGGCAAGGCGCAGACCCTGACCAGGGCACTGGCCGAGGTGCGCACGCCGCTGGTGTCGACCATCGACGCCGACACGCTGGTGATGCCCTCGGCTCTGCGGCGCATCGTCGCCCGTCTGCTCATCTCCCCGCCCGACACGGTTGCGGTCGCGGGAGCGGTGTTCGTCCGCAACTCCCGCAACAACTTCGTCACCCGCGCCCAGGAGTGGGATTACTTCCTGGGCATCGCCTCGGTGAAGCGCCAACAGGGACTCTTCCAGGGAACGATGGTTGCCCAGGGGGCGTTCAGCGTCTACCGGACCGCGGCGCTCGATTCCGTCGGCGGCTGGCCGGACCGGATCGGCGAGGACATAGTCCTCACCTGGGCGATGATGCGCGAGGGGGGCCGAGTGGGGTACGAGCGGACCGCGATCGCCTTCACCGTCGCCCCCGAAGACCTGAGGAGCTTCGCCCGCCAGCGGCGCCGTTGGGCACGCGGGATGATCGAGGGGCTGCGCGAGCACGGCGGGGCGCTTCTGGCCGAGGGTCGGTCCAACATCCATGCGGTCCTGGTCAACTTCGTCTTCCCCTACATCGACGTCGTCTTCTCAATCGCTTTCCCGATCGGGATCGTCCTGGCACTGTTCGGCAACTTCGCGATCGTCGGGCCGATGACCCTTGCCGTATTGCCGTTGAACCTGCTGCTCGCGGGAATCATGTTCCACTTCAGCCGCGAGTCGTTCCAGGAGGTCGGCTTGGAGGTTCGCCAGAACCGACTCGGCTACCTCGGCTATCTGCTCGCCTACCAACTCTTCATGTCCCCGGTCTCGGTGGCCGGATACGTGCAGGAGCTGTTCGGCGCCGCACGGCGCTGGTGATCGATCTGCCCAATACGCGCGGAAGGTCTGGGTCAAGCGCACGGTAACAACGACACCGCCGCTTGACCCGAGGGGGTGCCCTGGTAGACCATCTGGCAACTATCTAGGAGGTGGACATGAGCCGGTTCTGGCATCCCTTCGCCAACATGGCGGCGACGACGAAGCACGGCCGGGTGGTCTTCACCCGTGGTCGCGACTGCATGCTCTTCGACGTCGAGGGAAACGAGTACTTCGACGCGACCGCCGGCCTCTGGTACTGCGCGGTCGGACACGGGCGGGAGCGGATCGCGGCGGCGATCGGGCGCCAGGCAGCGGAGCTCGCCTCCTGCACCTGCTTCGACGTCTACGCCAGCGACGTCACCCTGCGACTCGCCGACCGCATCGCCGCGGCCTCGCCGGTCGAGGACCCGCGCGTCTTCCTCACCAGCGGCGGCTCCGACAGCGTCGACACCGCGGGCAAGATCATCCGCCGCCACTTCGCCCTCCGCGACCAGCCGCAGAAGACGATGATGATCGCCCGCGAGGGCGCCTACCACGGGATGCACGCCTACGGCACCTCGCTGGCCGGCATCCCCGGCAACCACGACGGCTGGGGGACCCTGATCCCCGAGGTCGCCCACATCGGCGCCTTCGACCTCGAGGCGCTGGAGCGCACGATCGTCGAGCTCGGAGCCGAGCGCGTCGCCGCCTTCTTCGCCGAGCCCGTGATCGGCGCCGGCGGCGTCTTCCCGCCGCCGCAGGGCTACCTGCGCCAGGCGGCCGAGATCTGCCGCCGCCATGGCGTCCTTCTGGTCTGCGACGAGGTCGTGACCGGGGTCGGCCGGCTCGGGCAGTGGTCGACAAGCGATCGCTTCGGCGTCCGGCCCGACCTCATGCTGATGGCCAAGGCGCTGACCTCCGGCTACCAGCCGCTTGGCGCCGTCGTCGTCTCCGGCGCCGTCGCCGAGCCCTTCTACGCCGGCGAGGGCGAGTGGCTGAAACACGGCTACACCTACTCCGGCCACGCGACCGCCTGCGCCGCCGCGATGGAGAACCTCGACATCCTCGAGGAGGAGGCGCTGTTCGACCGGGTCGTCGAGCTCGAGCCGAAGCTGCCGGCCCTGCTCGGGTCCCTGGCCGAGCTCGACGCCGTCAGCGAGGTGCGCACGGCGGGCCTGCTCGCCGCGATCCAGCTCGACGCGGCCGAGCTCGAGCGCCGCGGCGCCACCGCCGCCGAGGTCAACGAGGGCTGCCGCGATCGCGGCCAGATCACCCGCCTGCTCTCCTGCGGCGCGCTCCAGTTCTCTCCTCCGTTCACGGCGACGGAGGAGCAGATCGGCCGCTTCGCCGAGGCGGTGGAGGAAGCGGTGACGGCGGTCGGCTCCGGCTCGAAGAAGGTCGCCCAGACCGGGCCATGAGGTCATCGGTGGAAAGCCGAAGTCCAAGCGAGTGGTTCCCCCTGACGAAGAATCGCGTGCGAGGTCTACGCTTAGACGTATGGATCGTGGCACCAGACGTGAGCACATCGAGGCGCTGCTGGAGGAACTGCGCGAGCAGCGCAAAGTCGACATCGACCAGCTGCTGATGGAGCTGGTGCACTTCGTGTTCGAGTTGGATGACGACTTGAGACGGTTGAGCGCCCAGGTCGCCAAGGTTGACCAGCGGGACTGAGGCGCGCGGCCATCGCCGCTCCGCCACCGCTGAGCCGCCGAGCCCGCATCCGGCCGCGCCGTGATCGGCCTGATCGTCCTGAATCTGATTCGCAACCGGGGCAGGACCGTCCTGACGGCCGCCGGAGTGGCGATCGGCGTCGCCACGATCGTCGCCATGCTCTCTCTCACCCAGGGCCTCAAGCAGAGCGTCGGCGGCCTCAGCAACCTTGGCGGTTCGAACTTCGGCATCTTCCAGAGCGGGGTCGCGGACCTCACCGCGTCGGTGCTGCCCGACTCGCTCGTCGCCGGGGTCAGGCGACAGCCGGGTGTCAAGGACGCGGCGCCCATCCTGCTCGTCACCGACGCGCTGCCCGAGGCGCCTTCGGCGATCGTCTTCGGCGCCCAGCCGGGAAGCTTCATGATGCGCCGCCTCGTATTCACCGCGGGCCGGAGCGTTCGAGGGAACGAGGCGATGGTCGGCGACGAGCTGGCAGGTCGGCTCGGCCTCGAGCCGGGCGGTCAGGTCGTCCTCAAGGGATTGCGGTTCCCGGTCGTCGGGATCTACCACGGGGGGGTCGGATTCGAGGACGAAGGCGTGGTCGTGCCGACTCCGGCGGCGGAACGGCTGGCCGGGAGGCACAACGGGGTCTCGACGATCGCCGTCACCCTGGAACCGAACGCTTCCGAGGAGGCGGTCGCCGCGAGCGTGCGCCGCGCCTTCCCCGGCACCGTGACGATCGCCAACCCGGGTGAGGCGGCCCGCGCCAATCCCAGCTTCGAGATCGTCACCAAGGCGGTGCTGGTGATCGCCGTCCTCGCGCTCGTGCTGGGGGCGATCGCGGTCACCAACACGATGGCGATGGCGGTTCTCGAGCGCCAGCGCGAGCTCGCGCTGATCGCCGCGGTCGGATGGAGCCCGCGCCAGGTGGCGTCGCTGGTCATCGGCGAGGGCGCGGGGGTCGGGCTGATCGGCGCGACGATCGGCGTCGGGCTCGGCGTCGCGGTCAGCCGGCTGATCGTGAGCCTGCTCTCCGCCGGGGACTTCGTCAACCCGGTGCTGACGCCCTGGGGGCTGGGGCGGGGCTTTCTGATCGGCCTGGCGATCGGCGTGCTCGGCGGGATCTACCCGGCCTGGCGCGTCACCAGTCGGCCTCCGGCCGAGTTGCTGGGCCGGTTCTGAGCATCTGGTGGTGTGACCGGCAACGTTGCCGGTCACACCACTAGCCAGCCGTGATCGTCCCGTCGACCATTCGCACCACCCGATCGGCGCGGTCGCCCAGCACCGGGTCGTGGCTCGCGGTCACCAGGGTCATTCCTCGCTGTGCCCTAGCGCGGTCCAGCACCGCCAGGACGAGGCGACCGCTCTCGGAGTCGAGCGAGCCGGTCGGCTCGTCGGCGAGCAGCAGACGTGGGTCGTTGACCAGCGCCCGCGCCACCGCGACGCGCTGGCGCTCGCCTCCGGAGAGCGTCGCCGGGCGCTCTTCGGCGCGCTCCCGCAGCCCGACCTCCGCCAGCAGATCGACCGCGCGACGCCGGCGCTCGGCTCGCGGCACGCCCGCGGCGATCAGCGGCAGCTCGACGTTGGCGCGCGCGGTGAGCATCGGCAGCAGATTGTGCAGTTGGAAGACGAAGCCGACGGTGTCGCGCCGGTAGGCGGCCGGGTGCTCGAGGTCGGTGACGCAGACGTCGTCGACGACGATCCGGCCCGAGTCCGGGCGATCGATCGCGGCGATCACGTTGAGCAGGGTGCTCTTGCCACAGCCCGACGGGCCGGTGATCGCGACCACCTCGCCGGGAGCGACCCGAAGTGAGACCTCGCGCAGGGCGCGGATGCGGCCGCCGAAGGTCTTCGAGACACGATCGACCTCGATCGCCGCACCGGTGGCGTTGCCGATCATCTTCTGCATCGCGTCCGGTCCCGTCATCCGGGTGATTCTGCCGGAGGTCGTGGCTCTTCCCCGATGACTGGGTGCCCACTCACCCGCACTGTGGGCCGGCGGCCTTGAACTGAGCCAGGGTGCAGCGGTAGGCGCGTGGGTAGTACGCCCCCATCGCTTCCGCGGCCGAGGCCGGGTTGCCGCCGCCCGCCTTGACCGCCGCCCGCTGGCGCTCGGGCGCGACGACGAAGGCGTATTCGCCGTCGGCGTCGAGCTTCGTGGCGTCGTCGGCGGCGCAGCCGTAGTCGACGCCGCCGCCGGGTTGCGGGTTGGCGACGACCGGCCAGGGCTTGCGGTAGACGTTGGTCGCGCCCTTCCCACGGACGACGACCACCGTCCCGGCGCGCGGTCTGAACAGCGCTGAGACGTAGGCGTTGTCGACGTTGGGGAAGAAGGCGTTGGTCGTCGACGCGGTCGCGCGGAAGGTCGCGGTGGCGGTCGGGAGGGCCAGGATCAGCGCCCGGCCGCGGTGGCGCGAGAGGACGGTCTTGCGCATGGTTAGCCTCGAGCTCGCTTCACCCGCTTAGGATCGCTCATATGGAGGGCGTCACGCGGATCGGCCACATCGTCCCAACGCCCTGTAGGGATCGGCTCGCTGCCGGTGAGGCTGGTGGGCGCTTGACCCTCTTGGGCGGTGGCGGCTGACTCCGACGATCGACGAGCTGACGGTCGCGGACCCGCCGGGCGCCTGGTCGGCGCTCGGATTCGAGCTCGACGGCGATACCTGCGTGGTCGGGGAGGTGCGGATCCGGCTGGTCGGAGCGGACGCGGGCAGGGGCCTGATCGGCTGGTCGCTGCGCGATATCGAGGGAACCGAGCTGGATGGCCTGTCGACGACTCGTTCGGATCGCCAACCGCCGGCAGAGCGGCCGGAGCATGCCAATGGAGTCACCGCTCTCGACCACGTGGTCGCGATCACGCCGGCGCTCGGTCGGACGGTCGTGGCGCTGCGGGGCGCCGGGCTCGACCTGCGGCGCATCCGCGAGGAGCCGACGCCCGCCGGCGCCCCGCGGCAGGCGTTCTTCCGCCTCGGCGCGACGATCCTCGAGGTCGTGCAGGAGCCGCCCGAGGCGATCGAGCGCGCCGGGGGAGATCGGCCCGCCTTCTTCTGGGGCCTCGCCTTTGCCGCCCCCGACCTCGACGACACCGTCGCCGCGCTCGGCGATCAGGTCGGCCAGATCCGTCCCGCCGTTCAGCCCGGTCGCCGGATCGCCACCCTTCGCCGCTCCGCCGGCCTCTCGCTGCCGGCCGCAATGATCACTCCGACCAGGGGAGGACCGCAGTGAGCACGAACAGACCGACGCCGACGTCCGACTTCGCGATCGAGAACCTGAGGGAGGTCGAGGCCTCCACCTCCGCGCCGGAGGGCCTCGATGCGCGCCTTGCTCGCGATCTCCTCGGCTCAGAGCATCTCGGCGTCAGCTACTTCCGCTACGAGCCGGGCGTCCGGACCCCGTTCGGCCACAGCCACGCCCAGCAGGAGGAGGCCTACGTCGTCGTCGGCGGCTCGGGCCGGGTGCGGCTCGACGAGGAGATCGTCGAGCTTCGTCAGTGGGACGTGATCCGCGTCGCGCCGCATGTCGTGCGCGCGTTCGAGGGAGGTCCGGCGGGGCTCGAGTTGATCGCGATCGGCGCCGACCGCATCGAGGGCGAAGGCGGGCGGACGATCGCGGACTTCTGGGACGCCTGACGTCGGAGTGGGCCCTAGGGGAGCCGCAGCGCTACCGCCGCGACCGCCAGCAGCGGCACCGCGATCGAGAGGGCTCGCAGCGCCCCGTCCAGGGGCGCGATCAGATCGGCGCGATCGAGCTTCCGCACCGTGCCGTCCTTGAGGCGCTGCTCGCCCTCGACCGCCAGGGTTCGGCGCCGCAGCTCCCTGACCGGTGTCGAGAGCCGCCGCTGGGCGGTGACGAGGAAGAAGCAGGCGAGCACCGCGGCCGTGGCCGCGATCGCTTCGCGGACGGAGTGGACGCCGAGCGAGTTCACCCACCAGCCGGTGAAGGCCGAGAAGCCGGCCCAGGAGGCCGCCAGCCAGAAGTCGGTGTGGAATCGCCCGCCGAACCACTCGAGGTTGTAGGCGGGGGCGATGAAGCCGCCGAACAGGACCAGCGGCGCCAGGGTGGGGGAGATCACGATCGTGCCGGCGATGCCGATCGCCAGGCCACCACCGAGACCTCCGACGGACAGGGCGATGAGGGTGCGCCGGGAGAGCTGCGTACCGAGCGGCCGGCCGTGAAGCTCGTCGAGGGCGTGGGCACCGATCCCGACCGCGAGGAAGAAGGCCGCGATCGCCGCCAGCAGGCGACCGGGGTAGATGTGTGCCGCCGCGGCGGCGCCGATCGCCACGTTGCTGACGTGCCAGAGCGTGTAGGGCGGGTGCAGCACGGTCACCAGGTCGCGCCAGCCGCCGGGACGCAGGGCGTAGAAGGCGGGGCGTTGGTTGGGGTCAGTCGCCAACGGTGCCCCAGATGACGACGCCGCCGCCGAGGCTCATCCGCCTCGCCTCGACCCGCTCGATGCCGGCCGCCTGCCAGAGCTCTACCTGCCGGCGCAGCGGGTAGTCGCGGTAGAAGCCTTCGATGCTGGGGCCGAGGAAGCGACCGGCCTCGAACCAGCTCCGCGAAGCGAGCCGACCCAGAGCCGGCAGCCCGACCCGGGTGTAGAGGCGCCAGAGCCACAGCCAGATTCCGGTCGGGACGCAGAACTCCAGGCTCGATATCCGGCCTCCCGGCTTGACCACCCGCGCCAGCTCTCGCAGGGTCGCCGCCGGGTCGTCGACGTAGCGCAGCAGATAGGTGAAGGTGAGGTGGTCGAACTCCCGGTCGGCGAAGGGAAGGCTCTCCGCTTCGCCCTCGACCAGGGTGATGCGTGCCGCCAGCGCCGGATCCCTGGCCAGCATCTCCCTGGCCCGCCCCAGCATCGACGCGCTCTGGTCGAGCCCGACCACGCGGGCGCCCCAGCGATCGACGAGCGCCCGACTGACCAGGCCGGTGCCGCAGGCGACGTCGAGAACGCGGTCGTCGGGCTCGGCTTCGACCGCCTCCACGGCCGCCCGCCGCCAGCGAGGGTCCTGGAAGAAGCTCAGCGCCGCGCCGAGCTCGTCGTAGCGAGCCGGAAGCCGCTCGAAGAGCTCGAGCGCGTGCTGCTTGCGCCGAGAGCGGTTCGATCCCATGCCCAGAGAGTCCCAGATGGCGGGCCGGCCTCGTCACTCGGTCCGCTGCAGGCGCCAGGCGCAGGTATGGAAACTCTTTGTTCCCAATCAAGGCCCGCCGATTGCCGACCTTGACACGTGACTAATTAGTCACCTATACTTTTCCGGCCATGGACGAGGTGTTCAAGGCCCTGGCCGATCCAACTCGGCGCAGTTTGCTCGACGAGCTGTTCAAGCAGGACGGGCAGACGCTGAGCGCGTTGGAGGAGCGGCTGCCGATGTCGCGCTTCGGGGTCATGAAGCACCTCAAGGTGCTCGAGGAGGCAGGGCTGATCACGACCAGGAAGCGCGGTCGCGAGAAGCTCCACTTCCTCAACCCCGTCCCGATCCGGTTGGTCCACGACCGCTGGGTCAGCAAGTACGCGGAGCCCTGGGCCTCGGCGCTCAGCCAGCTCAAAGACGAAATCGAGGAGGACGAGTGATGGACCGCGATCAGCTCTATACCGTCGTTGGTGGCCGCGGCACGATGACCGTGTTCGAGATCTACATCAAGACGACGCCGGAGCGCCTCTGGGAGGCGATCACCGACGAGGAGATGAGGAGGAAGTACAGCTTCGGGGTCGGGACGAGCTCGGACTGGACGCCCGGCTCCGAGTACAGGTCCGGGGTCCCGGGGGTGATCGACATCGCCAGCGGCGAGAACCTCGTGGTCGATCCGCCGCGCCGGCTCGTGCAGAGCTTCAAGGCGCTTTGGAGCGAGGACGTCGAGCGCGAAGGGACGTCCCGGGTCACCTGGGAGATCGAGCCGGTCGGCGACTCCTGCCGCCTCGCGGTCACCCACGACCAGCTGAGCGAGACGGCCAACTCGGAGCTCTACGGCGGCTGGCCGATGATCCTCTCCGGGCTGAAGACCCTGCTGGAGACCGGCGAGCAGCTGACCACGCCCGGTTCCCTGCGCTACTCGGGGGCGGCGGACTCAGCCTGAGTCCCGCCGCCGCGGCGGCGGTCGTAGGATCGGGCGATGAAGGTGCTCTCGCCGTTCGGCGAATACCCGTTCGTCTTCCAGAGGCTGGAGCGGCGGGAAGGGACGCTCGCCGTCGTCGGCACGGTTGCCGGCGTCGACTCGCGGGTGATCTTCGACGGCGGCGACCTCCGCGCGGTGGCTAGGTTCATCGCCTTGCCCGTCGCGGCGATCGCCATGGCGGTTGCCGTCAGGCACGCCCTCCGCTGACGCAGCGCGGCGATCTCCGGAGACGGAGGCGCCGGCTCGAGGAACCATCGGGGTCGTCGCGGATCAGCTGCCGCCGAAGGGCCCCCCCAACCGCCGAGGTGAGGGCGCCCGCTCGAAGAAGAGCAGGGAGGCCACCGCGGGGATGGCAGTGGCCTCGCCGGCCGAGTCGGCTACCCGGTCGGCGCTTTCCTCCTGGGTCTTCATCACGAGCGCCAAGAAGTCATCGCAAGCGACGGCGATCTTCTCCCACCCCTGCTCGTCCAGAAGAAGCGGGCAGCGACTCAGATGGCGGTCAGGTCGAGAGTCGAAGGTGCCGGCCGTGTCGGCCGAGATCGCGTCACCGACGATGAGCTGCATGCCGTAGCGACTGGTCGGTCGGCGCTCCTCGGGGGTCAGTTTCCCCCACTCGCCGGTTCGGATGACGGGGCGGGCGATCGCGCGG
Organism: Solirubrobacterales bacterium; assembly: GCA_017882505.1. GTDB lineage: Bacteria > Actinomycetota > Thermoleophilia > Solirubrobacterales > 70-9 > VAYN01. The sequence continues at coordinate 9,720 of JADGPJ010000071.1, forward strand.
TAGAAGTGCTCGGTGGCGCCGCGGCGCTGCTTCGTGTCGACCAGTTCGATGCAGCCGAATTTCTCCAGCTCGCGCACGTGGTAGGCGACGTTGCCTAGGGGCTCGTCCAGGGTCAGCGCCAGCTGATTGGGGCTGCTGGGGGCGTGGTTGAGCATCTGCCATGCCTTCACTCGCAGTGGATGGGCGAAGACCTTCGCGAGCGCGTCCTCCGCCGTTACCCGCTCACCGATCGCTGCCATCACTCCCACCCTTCCCCTCATGGAATTTTTCACATCGTAAGTCATTTTCTGAGCAATCGGCGACTTTATTGCTCGAGTTCTCATCATTGAAGGAAACTTCTCCAGCAATAGCGCGGATCTACGCAACCGACCCCGTCATCGAGCAGGGAAGGGGGTGATCTCATGACGATCAAGGTGACCGCGCACGTCTTCAACTCTCTGAAGACGACGAAGCTGTCCTAACTCCACTCAGGGCCGGCCCCCGCCTGGATTCAGGGGGTCGGCCCTGGCTCTATGCAGCCGCGGCGACGTGGATGATCTTGTGGTCGCGCCGTTCGTCCGGCGGCTCGACCAGCTCGATCCTCGAGTCGACCTCCTGCTGGCCCAGCACCGCCAGGCTCCGCAGGCCCGCCGCCGCCAACGCCGCCTTCACCTGCTCGACCGGGTAGTGGCGCTCGCGGTGGACGTGTGTCTCGGCTCCATCCCCCGATATCTGCGCCTCGTAGGTTCCGCCGGGCTCGATCTCGTCGCTGAGCCCGCGCCAGCTCCAGTCCCCGACGCTCATCTCATCGGAGCCCCCTCTGGCGAAGCTCGCCTCGAACAAGCCCAGCGTGTTGGAGTCGAAGAGCACCAGACCGCCCGGCGCCAGGTTGGCCCGCATCCCGGCCAGGGCCCGCTCGAGGTCGCCGTCGCCGATCAGGTAGTTGACCACGTCGTTCAGCGCCCAGACCAGCTCGAACTCGCCGAAGACCGGCAGCTCGCGCACGTCGACCTGGTCGAGCGGAACCGCGTCGCCGAATTTGCGCCGCGCCTGCGCCAGCATGCCCGACGAGACATCGCAACCGCGGATCTCCCAACCGCGCCTCAGCATCGGCTCGAAGGCTCTGCCGGTGCCGCAACCGATGTCGAGCAGCCGGCCCTCCCTCAGCCCGTGCTTCTCCAGCTCGGGAAGCAGCACACCGACCCACATCTCGTAGTCGTTGCGGAAGTTGAAGGCGTCGTAGAACGGCGCGAACCAGTTGTAGGCAAGGGCAGCTGAATCGTCGGGCAAGACGTATCTCCGGGATGAAGCCTAGTCCGCCCGAGAGGCACTCGGGGCCCGGTGACGAACAGACCAGGCATGAGCGCTGAGCCCGCCGCAAAGACCTGGCGCGGTCGCTTCTTCGAGGACTTCGATCCCGGCGACCTCTTCCGCAGCCGGATCGGCCGCACGATCTCCGAGGCCGACAACACCTGGTTCACCTGCCTGACGATGAACACCAACCAGGTGCACTTCAACGCCGAGTTCGCCGCCGGCACCCGCTTCGGCAAGCCGCTGGTCAACAGCTGCCTGACCCTGGCGCTCGTCACCGGCCTCTCGGTCCCCGACACCAGCGAGAACGGGACCGCGAACCTTGCCTGGACCGACATCGCCCTGCCGAATCCGGTCTTCGCCGGCGACACGCTCTGGGCCGAGTCGGAGATCCTCGAGACCCGCGAGTCGCGCTCGGACCCCGAGGTCGGGATCGTCTCCCTGCGCACTCGCGGGGTGAACCAGAGGGGGGAGACCGTGATCGAGTTCAAGCGCTCCTTCATGGCCTACCGTCGCGGCGCCGCGCAGGCCCAGCCCGGCTTCCCCGAGCCGGCCGAGGACTGGCGCGCCTAGGCATGGACTTCTCCGAACCCGGGGAGATCGCCGACATCCGCGCGGCGGTCCGCGCCCTCTGCGCGGACTTCCCCGGCGAGTACTGGCGGGGGCTCGAGCCCGACCGCCACCCGACCGAGTTCGTCCAGGCGCTGACCGACCACGGCTGGCTCGCGGCGCTGATTCCGGAGGAGTTCGGCGGCTCCGGGCTCGAGCTCGGAGCCGCCAGCGCGATCCTCGAGGAGGTCTGCGCGAGCGGCTGCAACGCCGGTGCCTGCCACGCCCAGATGTACACGATGGGGACGATCCTGCGCCACGGCTCCGCCGCGCAGAAGGCGGCCTACCTGCCGCGGATCGCCGGCGGCGAGCTGCGCCTGCAGGCCTTCGCGGTGACCGAGCCCGACGCCGGCTCCGACACCACCGCGATCAAGACCCGGGCGCGCAAGGTGGACGGCGGCTACGTCGTCGACGGCCAGAAGATCTGGACCTCACGCGCCGAGCACTCCGACCTGATGGTCCTGCTGGCCCGGACGACGCCGGCGGAGGAGGTGGAGAAGCGGACCGACGGCCTCTCCGTCTTCCTCGTCGACCTCCGCGACCGCGGCTCGGAGCTGACGATCAAACCGATCAAGACGATGATCAACCACGCCACCACCGAGGTCTTCTTCGACGGCCTCGAGCTGCCGCCGGAGTCCCTGATCGGCACCGAAGGCCAGGGCTTCCGCCAGATCCTCGACGGGATGAACGCGGAGCGGGTCCTGATCGCGGCCGAGTGCATCGGCGACGGTCGCTTCTTCATCGACCGCGCCACCGCCTACGCCGGCGAGCGCGAAGTCTTCGGGCGGCCGATCGGGGCCAACCAGGGGGTCCAGTTCCCGCTCGCCAGCGCCCACATGGCGATCGAGGCGGCGAACCTGATGCGCTGGAAGGCGGCCTGGCTCTACGAGAGCGGGGAGCCAGCCGGCGCCGAGGCCAACATGGCGAAGTTCCTCGCCTCAGAGGCGTCCTGGCAGGCGGCGAACGCCGCGCTCGACACCCACGGCGGCTTCGGCTTCGCCGCCGAGTACGACATCGAGCGCAAGTTCCGCGAGACCCGTCTCTACAAGACGGCGCCGATCAACAACAACCTGATCCAGGCCTTCGTCGGCCAGCACGTGCTGGGCATGCCGCGCTCCTACTGATAGCTGACGGACGACCGGCCTGAGATGAGGCTCTCTCCCCGCGGCCGTCCTCGCCCCGGTCGCGGCAGCCGCGACCGGCGATCGCAAGGTGTCAGAGTTATTTCAGGATGGCGGCCTAGCCTGGCTCCATTCCGCTTTCCAAAGGAGGCCGACGTGAACGCTCTTCGCCGCATCTCAACCCGCAGACTGCTCGCCCTTTGCGCCGTCACCGTTGCCGCGGCGATCGGCGTAACCGCGGTGGCGATGGCGACTTCCGGGGGCGGTCCGCAGCCGCAGCCGAAACCGCTCGCGAACGCCGTCCACGAGGCGCTGATCGCGCCGAGCGTGCCGGGTATCAGCGCCCGGATCCAGTTCACCAACCACCTCGTCGACGCCTCGAGCATCGAAGGTTCCGACCCGCTCCTCGCGGGCGCCACCGGTCGCCTCTGGGCCTCCCCCGAAGGCGGCGGCAAGCTGCGTCTCGAGCTGCAATCCGAAGGCGGTGGCGGCGATAGCCAGGTCCTGGTCGCCGACGGCCATTTCGAAATCTACGATGGCAGCTCCGAAACCGTCTTCAGGGGCACCCTGCCCAAGCAGCAGGGCGAAGGCGCCAAGGAACACGGCGCGCCCTCGCTGGAAGAGGTCGAAGAAGCGATCGCCAAAGCGGGCAAGCACGCCGAACTGAGCGGCGCCATCCCCTCCGACGTCGCCGGCCAGCCCACCTACACCCTCCGCGTCGCCCCCAAGCACGATGGCGGTCTTCTCGGCGGCGCCGAGATCGCCTGGGACGCCAATCACGGCACCCCGCTGAGGGCCGCGATCTACTCGAGCACCAGCAGCTCTCCGGTCCTCCAGCTCGAGGCGACCGAAGTCTCCTTCGAAGCGGTTCCCGCGGAAGTGTTCGAAATCCCGCCGCCCGCGGGCGCCAAGGTCGTCGACCTCTCGCCGACCCCCGGGGCCGGTGCCGCCCACGAAGAGCCGAGCTCGAGGACGGGCGCCGAAGCGGTGC
>JADGPJ010000072.1 GCA_017882505.1 Solirubrobacterales bacterium
GGCCGTCACCACCGCGAAGATCGCGAAAGAAGCCGTGGCTGAAGGCAAGATCAAGAACGATGCGGTCACGAACGCAAAGATCGCCCCTGGCGCCGTGAACACTCCCCAGCTCGCCGACAAAGCGGTCACCACGACGAAGCTTGCCGACAAAGCGGTCACCACCGGCCAGCTTGGGGAAGCGGCCGTCAATGTGAACAAGCTCGCGGACAAAGCGGTTACCACCGCGAAACTCCTGGACAGCGCCGTGACCAACGAAAAACTCGCCGCCAACGCGGTGACGAGCGGCAAGATCCAGGACGGCCAGATCCTTGCCAGCGACCTGGGCCCAGTCATCATCCGGACCGCCGTTGACACCGGTGTTCCTACCGCTACCAGCACTCAGGTAGTCGCAATCTGCCTCGGGACGGAGAGGCTGCTCAGTGGCGGCGGGTCTTGGTCGGGGGCGCTCGCCAAAGTCGATCTGATCAAGGCCTCGTTTCCGGCCGGTAATAGCTGGGTCGCGCAGGGAACGAACAACAGCGGCGAACCTCTGGATTTCACCGCATACGCGCTCTGCCTGCAGTAATCCGTTCGGAAACCCCTACGAAATGAGAGGGCCGGGCGAAAGCCCGGCCCTTCTTGCGGCTCAGACCATCCGCGGCGCGTGCTTCTCGGTCAGTTCGCCGGCCGCCGCAGCCTCGTCGCGCTTGGCCCAGCGGTTGATCTCGCGGCGGGCGAGGACCATCTTGTGGACCTCGTCGGGGCCGTCGGCGAGGCGGAGCATGCGGCTGAAGCGCCAGAGGGCGGCGATCGGGGTGTCGTCGGTCATCCCCAGGGCGCCGTGGACCTGCATCGCCCGGTCGAGCACGTCCATGACCATGTTGGCGGCGACGACCTTGATCGCCGAGATCGCCTGGCGGGCTGCGCGCTTGCCCTCGGTGTCCATCTTCCAGGCGGCGTAAAGGGTGAGCAGGCGGGCCTGGTCGATCTCCATCCGCGAGGTCGCGATGTCCTCCTGGACGAACTGCTTGTCGGCCAGCGGTCCGCCGAAGGCAACGCGCTGGTTGGCGCGGCGGCACATCATCTCCAGCCCCCGCTCGGCGCTGCCGATCGCCCGCATGCAGTGGTGGATGCGCCCCGGGCCGAGGCGATCCTGGGCGATCGCGAAGCCGCCGCCGCGCTCGCCCAGCAGGTAGTCGGCCGGCACCCGGCAGTCTTCGTAGCGGATTTCGCAGTGGCCGGGGCCCTTGTCATGCCCCATCACCGGGACCGCACGCAGCATGTTGAAGCCGGGGGCGTCGGTGGGGACGCAGATCATCGAGGCGCGCCCATGGGCGGGAGCGTCGGGGTCGGTGACCACCATGGCGATCGCCACCTCGGCGCCGACGGCGCCCGTGGTGAACCACTTGAGGCCGTTGATCACCCACTCGTCGCCGTCGAGCACCGCCGTCGCCTGCAGCAGCGTCGGGTCGGACCCCGCCACCTCGGGCTCGGTCATCGAGAAGCAGGAGCGGATCCTGCCCTCGAGCAGGGGCTCCAGCCAGCGCTCGCGCTGCTCGGGGGTGCCGTGCTCGGCGAGGATCTCCATGTTGCCGGTGTCGGGGGCGGCGCAGTTGAAGACCATCGGCGCCGCCAGCGGGCTGCGCCCCATCTCCTCGCAGATCAGCCCGTACTCCCAGTTGGTCAGGCCGGGACCGAAGCGCTTGTCGGGCATGAACAGGTTCCAGAGTCCCTCCTCGCGGGCCTTGGCGCGGATCGCGGTCAGATTCGCCGGGTAGGGGACTCCGGGGGCCACCTCCGCGTCGATCGCCTCGTTGATCTCCTCCTCTACGGGGAAAAAGTTCTCGTCCAGGAAGTCGAGCACGCGCTCGCGCAGCGTCGCGACCTCGGGGCTGGGGGTGAAGTCCATCGTCGTCCTCTCCTCGTCGTCCGGTCCGGCAACGCTAGCTCAGGGCCGGCGGTAACGCGCGAACAGCTCGCTGTCTTCTTGTAGAAGCCAGGCAAGCTCCAGCTCGGTGACGCCTGGGAGGTCGCCCTCGATGATCCGCGGCGCCTCGCCGCCGACGAGCTTCGGCGCGATCGTGAGGAAGAGGTCGTCGACGAGGCCGGCCCCCTCCAGCTCGCTGTGGAGCCCCGGCCCGCCCTCGCAGAGCAGTGCCCGGATCCCGCGCTCCTGGCGCAGTTGGCGCATCGCCTCGACGATGTTGACGGAGCTCCGATGGCGGACGATCCGCAGCGAGGTCGCGGTCGGCGGCGGCTCGGCCTCCGAAGCGGTGAAGATCAGCACCCGGCCGCCGCCGCCGGTGAACAGCGGCGCGTCCCAGGGCAGGTCGAGGCGGCCGCTGACGATCACCATCAGCGGGTCGTGCGGGAGGCCGATCCGCTCGCGGCGCTCGCGCTTGCCCTGGTCGTCGATGATGCGGCCGTAGCGCTCGGCCCGCATCGTCCCGGCGCCGATCATCACCGCGTCGAAGCGGGTCCGCAGGCCGGCCAGCATCTCCGTGTCGGCGCCGGAGCCGATCGGCCCGGAGACGCCGCCGATCGTGGCCCGGCCGTCGACCGTCGCGGCGAAGTTGACGGCGATCAGCGGTCGCTCCCCGCGCGGTTCCTCCCAGGGACGGTAGGTGTCGAGCTGCTGCTCGACCGTGGTCGGACCGGGGTCTGGGAGGAGGCGCCGCACGAGCCGCCAGCCTAATGGCCGAGCCTTCCGGTGGAGCGGATGGGCGGTTTACGAGTAGTCGTGCCAGCCGGCGAACTCGCGGCCGGCGAACTTCTGCAGGGCGGCGACGTCCTCGCCGAAGCGGGAGCGGACGGTCTCGAAGAGGTCGTCGGGCAGCTTCGGCTTCGGCGCCGGCGGCTTCTCGGGGTCATGGACGAGCTTCTCGACCCGCCAGCGCAGCGGCTCCGGCAGGCGATCGAAGTTGCGGTCGAAGGAGCGGAAGCCCGGCAGCTTGATCAGCTTCTCCATGAACTGGTATTTGTCGCCCTCCTTCGCACCCGACTTCTCCCACTCGCGCTCGAACTGCTCGGATTTGAAGGTCTCGTCGACGCCGGCGAAAACGAAGGCCTTGCGCATCGTCTGCTCGCGTTCGGTCTGCAGCTCCTCCTGGGTGATCAGCTCGATCTGCGAGCGGTCGAAGCGCTCCAGGTAGGGCTGCAGCTGCATCCAGTACTTGGAGCGGTTGATGTAGGAGGAGTCCGGCTCGGAGAGGGTGGGGACCAGCTCGCGGGTCTCGTAGCCGGCGCCGGTGGCGTGGACCCAGTGCGAGAGGATCCGCTTGATCGGGTCGCGCACCATGTAGAGCAGCCGCGCGTCGGGGCAGTGCTCGTGGATGCGCCCGGCGACGCCGTGGAAGCGGGGCAGGTTCGTGTAGTGCGGCGATGACTCGCCGCGGACCTTGAAGCGGCTGTCGAAGCGGCTCGCGTACCAGTCGAGGCCGAGGTCCCAGTTGAGCTCCTCGACGAAGAAGTTCAGCTCCTTCGGCTTCGACATCTGGATCTCGGGGTGCAGACCCAGGTAATGGTGGATGCTCGTCGTGCCGCACTTGAGGCCGCCGATGATGATCAGGCTCGGCATCTGCGCGTGCCGCTTGCGGCGGCGCCGGAAGCGGCTCTTGCGGTCGGCCGAGTAGCGCTCGCGGGCGCGCGCGCACATCGCCTCGTCGGCGGGATCAGGGGTGGCCATAGGGGGGACCGTATGCGTCTCGGCGTCCGGCACGAGCGGGCTAGTGTAGCTGCGATGCAGCTCGCCGATCTCGGATCCAGCTTCGAACACTTCTTCAACGCCGCCGCGGAATTCTTCCGCCATCTCTCGGAAGTCCACTGGACGCCGTTCGGGATCGCCCTGCTCTGCCTGCTGGCGATGCAGCTGACCCGGGCCTGGGCCTGGCGCCACGTCCTCCGGGCCGCCTATCCGTCGAAGCCGATCCCGTTCATGCCGCTGGCGGCGGCCTACCTCGCCGGGGCGGGGATCAACGCGGTGGTGCCGGCCCACGCCGGCGACGTGACCAAGGTCTTCCTGGTCAAACGCCAGATCCCCGAATCCTCCTACCCCGCCGTCACCTCCTCCTTCCTGGTCCAGACCGTCTTCGACACCTCGGTCGGGGTGCTCGTCCTGCTCTACGCGATCAGCCAGGGACTGCTGCCGCCGCTGCCGCAGATCCCCGACCTCCCCGCCTTCGAGATCTCCTTCTGGGCCAACCACCCGAAGACGCTGGCGATCACCACCGCGGTCCTGCTGCTGGCGATCGCGGCGGGGATCTTCTACCTCGCCCACCATGTGCGGCGCTTCTGGGCGCGGGTCAGGCAGGGGCTGGTGATCCTCACCCAGCCGCGCCGCTACCTGCGCGAGGTCGCTGCCTGGCAGGGGGTCGGCTGGGTCTTTCGCTTCGCCGCCTTCTGGTTCTTCCTCGAGGCCTTCGGGATCGGCGGCTCGATCGGCAACGTGATGCTGGTGATGAGCGTCCAGGCGATCGCCAACATCATCCCCTTCACCCCCGGTGGCGCCGGCGCCCAGCAGGCGCTGCTGGTGGCGACCCTGACCGGCCCCTCCCGCACCGCCGTGCTCTCCTTCTCGGTCGGCACCCAGATCGCGATGGCGGCCTGGTCGGTCGTGCTCGGTTTCGCAGCGATCCTGCTGGTCTTCCGCACCACGGATTGGCGGGGACTGATGCGGGAAGCGCAGGAGGACTCCGACAGGTCCGCTCCGGATGCCCTGGCCTAGCTCGACCAGCCCGGATTGAGGCTGTTGACATGCCACTGCCAGGGTGGGCGTTCGGCGGCGGGGAACTCGTAGTGGTTGCGGCCCGGGAGGGTCTCCAGCGGGACGAGGGCGGGATCGTCGCGCTCGAGGACCTCGACGCCGGCGGCGGCTTCGACGTCGGCCTGGGTCGCCCGGCGCCGCACGGCTTCCCAGCCGATCGACGGCCGGTAGAGCCAGTAGGTCACCTCGACCCAGCCGAGCGAGTCGCGGCGATCGACCATCCGCGTGAAGGCGGTGGTGCGCCGGCCCGAGGCCGTGAGATGGGAGCCGGCGGCGACGGCGCAGCTCTCGCGCCGGCAGCGGCGGAAGTCGACCGGGACCAGCGGCAGCCCGGAGGGGCCCGGCAGGGCCTGCGGCGACGGAGCCAGGGATCGCACCAGCCGCGCCAGCGGCCAGCCGTACGCGGGCACCAGCGGGTGGTGGTCGCAGGCGTCCGGCAGGTGCGGGCCGCAGGCGAGCCGACGTCCGATCGCGGCCCCGAGGCCGCGGCCGGCGTCGATCTTGCCGCCGGCGGCGACGGCCGCGATCGCGGCGAGGAGAAGCAGCGCCACCAACGCCGCCAGGCCGGCCTGCTCGACGCTCGCCGAGCCCCGCTCCAGGTTCTCCCCGTTTCGCATGGTCAGGACGCTAGGCCGGAAGGGCGCACGGATGGCGCGCTCAGTGTCGAGACCCCGAGTCGGCGAGCACCCGGGTCTGCTTTGATTTGGGCATGGAGGGCAGCCCTTTCAACATGTTCGGCGACCCCGACGAGTTCCGCGCCCGGATGGAGGAGCTCTCGGAGCAGATGCAGTCCTCCCAGCGCGTCGCCTGGGCCGACAACGCGATCAAGCTCGCGGTCGAGATGACCGTCGCCTCGATCGGGCGCCTCGACCTCACCGGCAATGCCGACGAGCAGGCGATGCAGGTGCGCGACGCGATCCGCGTCCTCTTCCCCGAGGCCGTGACGCTGGTCCGCGAGGCCCGCGAAGGCCTCAGCTGAGGCTGCCGGGCCGGCGCATTTCGGCGTCCTCGGTCGCTTGTGTGCGGAGCACACGGCGCTCCCTGCGTCCTTGAACTGCTTGGCCCGACAACCTCAGAGCAGTTCGAGGCGTAGGGAGTAGACGGCACCGCGGCCGAACAGGCCACCCGCGAGTTCGATCGGAAGCGCGACCAGCAGCGCCGGGATCGCCAGGACGACGCTGGCCAGGGCGTCGATTCGCCGCTGCCAGCCCTCTTGCGCCGGCACCGCCTCGGCGCGCCCGAAGGCGGCGAGGGCGACGTTGTGGCCGAGGGTGACGCTGTTCAGCATCGTCTGCCAGGTCGCCACAAGCCCCGCGGCGGGCTCCCAGCGATGGGCCTTGACGACCTGGTCGCGGCGGGCGACGAGACGGCGAACCGACTCGACCGTGAACAGGTAGCGGGATCCGGGCTCGAGCCCGGCCCAGCCGGCGCTGCCCAGTGAGCAGGCGAAGCTGGCGCGGTTGGAGATCCGCGGCCCGTCCGCGCCCCCGAGGCGGTCGAGCTCGTGTAGCGCCTCCTCCGGGTCCGCCGACTCGCCGACGACGCCGAGCCCGCAGCTCTCGCAACGGCTGACCGGCCCGCGCAGTCCGGGCCGCGCCGAGAGCCAGCCGAACAGCGGCTCGCCGCAGGCCGGGCAGGGCGGGTTGTCAGGGCCGGCTCCGGCCTCGAGCGGGACGACGTGGGTGGGCTGTGCATCGCTCATGAACAGGTAGCGTACGACTCGTGCGGCTCAGCGAGATCATGACCGCCGGCGTCGTCACGGCGATGCCGGAGACAAGTGCGCTCGACGTCGCCAGGTTGATGCGCGACAACCGCGTCGGCTCGATCGTCGTCGTCGACTCGGCCGGCAGCCCGCTGGCGATGGTCACCGACCGCGACCTGGCTCTGCGGGTATTCGCCGAGGGGGTCTCTCCGGACTCGCCGGTGATCGACCACGCCTCGCGGCCGCTGGTCAGCGGCGAACCCGAGACCGAGCTCGACGAAGCGGCGGCGCTGATGGTCCAGCACCGGGTCAGGCGGCTGGCGGTGGTCGCCGGCGACAAGCTGGCCGGGATCGTCACCCTCGACGACATCGCCGTCCGCAGCGGCAACCTCGAGCTGGCGCAGAAGATGACACAGGACGTGATCCAGGGGGCCCTGCCCCAGTTCTACTTCCACGAGAGAGGCTAGGCGAGAGTGGGCAAGACCCGAAAGCAGATCCTGGAGTGGGAGTCGAAGTGGTCGGTTCCGGCCGGAGCCGTGACCTTCGCCGGCGTCGGGCTGCTGATCGCCTCGGCCTTCATCATCGCCTCGGTCACCGGCAGCGGCGACGCCGAGCTGCTTCAAAAGGCGCAGGAACACAGCTCCGACGTCAGCCTCTCGGCCGCGCTCGAGGCGATCGGGTTCGTCTTCCTCGTCGCGCCGCTCTACTTCCTCTTCCGCGCCGCCTCCTCGCGCACCGATCAGATGCGCAACCAGCTGGTCGGCCTGGTGATCGCGGCGCCGCTCTTCTTCGCCGCCTCCGCCGTGCTCAACGCCGCCGCGACCAACGAAGCCGCCGACCAGTTCACAGCCGGGGAAGCGAAGTCGACGCTGACGGCAAAGGAAGCGGGAGCCGAATGCAAATCCGACCTCAAGGACAAGGGGGCGAAGGAATTCGGCGAAGAACACGAAGCCGCCGGCGAAACCCCAACCGAAGACTGCGTCACGACCAAGGTCTCCAACGACGAAGCGACCAATGCCCTCAGCGACGCCACCTACCACGGGGTCGCGGTCGGCCTCGGCCTCGGCGGCCGCCTCGGGCTCGCCGTCGCGCTCGTCTACAGCTGCCTCTACGGGATGCGGACGGGGCTGCTCACGCGCTTCTGGGGATCGCTGGGGATGGCCCTCGGCGTCGCCGCGCTGCTCCTCCTGGTCCAGTTCACGCTGATCTTCTTCATCTACCTCGGCCTGCTGCTGATCGGCAAATTACCCGGTGGGCGACCGCCGGCCTGGGCCGCGGGAGAAGCCATCCCATGGCCCACTCCAGGCCAGAAAGTGGCCGCCGAAATGAAACCGAAGGACCCCGACGTGATCGACGTCGACGCGGTCGAGGAGCCACCCGAGCCCAGCAACGGCAACGGCACCAGCGACGGCACCGGCCGCCGCAAGCGCAAGCGCCGCGGCTAGCCTCCCCCAACGAGCGAAACAAGCTCCCGGACGAACCTATCCGCGCCCGGCCGCCGCCCGCTTGGAATGAGTCCGGATCTCGCTCATGATCCGCTCCAGCCGCGGCTCGACCGAGGTATCCACATGGTTCATCGCGGCGGCGACGCCGGGGTGGACCGCGGCGATCCGCTCGTGCATCGCCTGCGCCACGGCGCGGTAGGTCGGGTGTCCCTCGCGGCCGGAGCGCAGCTCGATCAGGTGCATCGCCTCGCGGGCGTTGAGGTCGAGCGCGTAGCGGATCCGGTAGGCGAGGCTGAGCGCGTAGGGCGCCTGCTCGTGCATACCGGCGGCGGTGAGCCGCTCGTACTCGACCCGAGAGACCTCGAGCGCGCGCTCGAACTCGCCGCCGACGCCCGCTTTCCGCACCTCGTCGGGAACGCCGGCGCCGAGATCGGGGCCGAGCCGCTGCCACTGGCAGGTCAGCATCCGGTGGCGCTGGAGGTCGCGGAAGGCGCCGTAGTCGGAGACGATCTCGAAGCGGTAGCGGAGCGCCTCGAAGCCGCGGCCGGGGCGGTGGCGCCGGTTGGCGCGGTCCCCGACCATCGCCCCGAGCAGCTCCGCCCGCTCGCTGCGGTCGAGGACGTCGATCCTCGCCAGGATCTCGGTCTCGGGCGCGTTCGCCGCCTCGAACAGGCAGGCGGCCAGGAGCTCCTCTTCGCCGCCGTCGACGTGGATCAGCTCGACCGAGGGGGCATCGTCACCGGCGCCGCGACGATCGAGCCCGAGCCGCGCCACCCAGCTCTCGGTGCGCTCGCGGCGGCGCTCGAGGTAGGAGATCCACTCGCCGCCGCGCTCGGGGCGATCGACCCGGCTGACGAAGCTCGGCATCACCCGCTGCAGCTCGCCGAGGATCATCCCGCCGTAGTTGCGCGCCTCCGGCAGCGGCGAGGCCATCAGCCGCATGATCAGCTGCTCGTAGGCCTGGCCGGAGGCGTAGATGCCGACGTGGCTGAGGGTCGCCGCGGGCAGCAGTCCGCGCAGCAGGTCGAGGGCCTTGGCGCGGATCGAGCGCCGCCAGGCGCCCTCGGGCTCGGCGTCGCCGCGGGGCCACTGCTCCGCCGCCCACGCCTCGACCTCGGTCAGCGAGCGCGAGTAGATCCCGAACAAATCGTCCATCGCCCGGGCGAACTCGGCGCCCAGCTCCTCGTTGCGATAGAAGCGGTAGCCGCCTTCCGGGAGCGGCTTGTCGTAGGGGATGTAGCGGGTCGATTGCTCGAGGTAGGCGGCGAGCCGGCCGCGCTGGAGTAGCTTCGTGAGGATGTTCGATACCCACTCGCAGGCGATGTGGGCGCCGCCGACCTGGGCGATCGAGTCATCGCCGTAGCCGACGAAGACGCGCTCGTACAGCTGTGCCGCCCGGGCTCCCTCCTCGTCGTCGAAGGGGCGGCCTCCGGCTGGCGCGTCCTCCGCGAACTCCTCGAGGAAGAGGCGTCGCACGGTCCCGGAATAGCGTGAATAGCGGGCAAAAAGCGCCCCCTTGACGGTCTCCGGGAGGTTGACCAGGGCGAAGACGGGACTATCGAGATTGGTGAAGTGAGGAGAGAGGACCGCTCTCTCCTCGGCGCTGAAACGTTCCACCGGATAACGCACCCGGCGCATCGTAGTGGCGGCGGAAGACAGGCATGGCTTACCCGCCTATCCTGGGAGTATCAGATAGTTGGCTACCTAATAATGACGATGCAGCAAAACGACAAGCACGATCTTCCCGGCCGCGGCCCTGTCGCCGCCGGCCTTCTCGTCGCGGGCTTGGTCGCGATCGCCGCCGGAGTCCTGCTGCCGCTCCTGCTCGGCTCGTTCTCCGATCACCAGGCGCTGGTCCTGGGCATCGTCGAGGCCTGCTGCCTGATCGTGGTCGCGGTCGGGATCGTGGTGCTGGCGCGGCGGTTGCGCGCCAGTCACGAGGCGCTCTGGGATCTGGCCCGCCGCGACGAGCTGACCGGCGTCGGCAACTACCGTAGTCTGCACGAGCGCCTGGCGGAGGAAATCGCCCGCCACCATCGCCACTCGCGCGAGTTCGCCCTGGTCCTGCTCGACCTCGACGGCTTCAAGCAGATCAACGAGATCCACGGCCACCTCGCGGGCGACCGCCTGCTGACCGAGATCGGCCGGGCGCTGCAACACGAGGTCAGGGGTGAGGACTCGGTCTTCCGGCAGGGCGGCGACGAGTTCGCCGTGATCGCCCCCGAGACCAACGCCGAGGAGGCCGGGGAAGTGGCGGCGCGGCTGCGCAGGCGAGTTGCCAGCCGCGGCTTCGGCAGCGACGAGGCACGGCCGGTTTCCGCCAAGACCGGCCTCGCGATATTTCCCGTCGACGGCACCACCGTCGACGCTCTGCTCGGCTTCGCCGACCACGACCTGTTCGCGGCCAAGCGCGGCCCCCACGTCGCTTAGTTGCGTCCGAACCGAGTTCAGCGAGTCGGCGGAGGAGCCGCCATCAGCTCGACCCGGTGGCCCCCGGGAGCTGCGGCGTGGGCTCGGGGCGAGCCCCAGTGCTGGCGACCGGGGGTGGTCTCGAAGCCGTGCTCGCGCAGCCGGGCCAGCGTCGCCTCGAAGTCCGGCGTCACCACCGCCAGATGGCCTCGGGGCGGAACCGCCGGGTTCTGCTCGTGCATCAGGTGGACCTGGGTTCCCTCGCGCTCGAGCCAGGTGAAGCCGCCGGCGAGGGCCGCGGGAGGCGCGACCCGCTCGAAGCCGAGCAGGGTGAAGAACTCGACGGCGCGGTCGACGTCGGCGGGTGCGATCTCGATCCCGACGTGCTGGAGCATCAGAGCGCCAGCGAGACTAGGGCAGCGGCGACGACGATCGCGGTCGACCAGACGACGGCCTCGGCAACGATCTGGTTGTCGAGGCCGTAGGCATGCGAGACGACCATCGAGTTGAGCCCCGTCGGCATCGCCGAGAGCAGGCGGTAGGTGGCGGGGAGGTCGATCAGCGGCGCCGCCAGCAGCATCAGCAGCGCCGGGGCGATCGCCAGCCGCGCCACCAGGGTCACCAGGACCTGGCGATTGAGCGGCGGCGGCATCGGCAGCTCGCCGTGGACGGCGCCCTCGGCCAAGGTCGCGCCGACGGCGAAGAAGCCGATCGGCAGGATCGCGACCACCAGCCCCTGCGAGACGTCGACGAGGACGTTCGGCGCCAGGGCGCTGGGGGCGAGCAGGCCGGCGATCGCCGCGTAGAGCGGCGGGTTGCGGGTGAAGAAGGCGCGGACGCGCTGGCGCGGGCTTTCGCCGGCCTTGGTCCCGAACGCGGCGCCGACGGCGAAGGCGCCGAGCAACAGGCAGGGGCCGCTGACGAGGACGTCGTAGAGGACCGCGGTGGAGAGCTGGTCCCGCCCCAGTAGCGCCACCGACAGCGGATAGCCGAGGTAGCCGGTGTTGACCACCAGGACCGTGCAGATCATCGCCCCGGTCTGGTGGCGGGGGAGCTTCAGAACTCTGCTCGAGACGAGCCAGACCAGGGCCGAGGTGAGGGAGATCGCGACGATCGCCAGGCCCAGCCCGACACCGTGGTTGAGGTCGATGTTGGCGGAGGCGAGGTTGAAGAAGATCACCGGCGGCAGCAGGAAGTAGAGGATCAGCACCAGCGCTTTGCGGGCGGCCTCGGCGGCGCCCAGGGGCCAGCGGCGCTCGGACCAGACGCCGATCGAGGTGGCGATGACGATCGCGGCCGCGGTCAGCAGGACGCCCATCGAGCGCCCTCCTCTCTAGCCGAAAAGCGACGCGCCGGCGTGGGCGGCGAAATCGACTAGGGGCTGGGGGATGATCCCGAAGAAGACCGTCGCCGCGGCGGCGAGCAGGGCGGGCCCGACGATGTAGATGCGCCGGCCGGCCCGTGGGTCGACCGGGTCGGCTTCGGGCGAGGCGCCGGCGATCGCCGGGGTCGCGCCGGGCACCGTCTCGCCACCGGGCCGCATCCACATCGCCGCCACCACCCGCAGGTAGTAGGCGAGGGAGATCATCGTCCCGACCGCGATGAACACCGCGAGCCAGGTGTAGTCGCCTTCGACCAAGGCCTCGATCAGGTAGAGCTTGCCGATGAAGCCCGCCGTCGCCGGCAGCCCGGCCAGGGCCAGCATCGCGATCGTCAGCGGCCAGGCGAGCAGCGGTCGCGAGGCGCCGAGGCCCTGGACCGAGCGGATGTCGTCGCCGTAGGGGGTTTCGCGCTCACGGGCGACGATCACCGAGAAGGCGGCGAGGTTCATGAAGGCGTAGGCGGCGAGGTAGAAGACGAGCGAGCTGATGCCGGACTCGGAGGCGACGACGACCCCGCCCATCATGTAGCCGGCCTGGGCGACTCCGGAGTAGCCGAGCATCCGTTTCAGGGAGTCCTGGCCGAGGGCGCCGACGTTGCCGACGACGATCGAGATCGCCGCCAGGACCGCCAGCGCCGGTTGCCACTCGTGCACCTGTGGGCCGAGGGCGACGTCGAAGAAGCGCAGGAAGACGGCGAAGGCCGCGGCCTTGGTCGCCACCGCCATGAAGCTGGTGATCGGCGTCGGCGCCCCCTGGTAGACGTCGGGCGTCCACTGGTGGAAGGGGGCGATCGAGGTCTTGAAGGCGAGGCCGACCGCGCACATCGCGATCCCGATCAGGATCAGAGGGTCGCCGAGCATGCCCTTGTGGACGATCCCGGCGGCGATCCCGGTGAAGTCGGTGGAGCCGGTGCCGCCGTAGAGGAAGGCCATCCCGTAGAGCAGCGTCGCCGAGCCGAGCGAGCCGACGATCAGGTACTTGAGGCCGGACTCGAGCGAGCCCTCGCGGCGCAGGTTGGTCGCGCAGAGGATGTAGAGCGGGATCGAGAGGGTCTCGATCGCGACGAAGAAGGTGACCAGATTCGTCGCCTGGGACAGCAGCGTCATCCCCAGCACCGAGCCGAGCAGCAGCGCGTGGTACTCGCCGACCCCGGCTTCCTCGGCCGCCGGCTCGCGGGTCGAGAGCGCGACGCAGAAGGCGGCGGTGAGGATCGCGATCAGCGAGATCGAGATCGCCAGGTCGTCGAGCTGCAGCGCCCCGGTGATCAGTTCCTTCGATTCCCCCCACTGCCAGATCAGCAGGCCGGCGGTGGCGGCGAGGGTGAGGAAGGTCAGCGCCGGCGCGGTGCGGCGGAGGGGCTTGAAGACCGCCGTCATCAGGACGACGACCATGCCGACCGTGAGGGCGATGACCGGGGAGATCCCCGCGTAGTCGATATGCGGTTCGTGGAAGTTCATTTCTGGGCCAGCTGGGCTTCGGGGGCGGAACCGCCGGTGACCCCCGCCACCGTCTGCTGCACGGTCGGGGCGGTGCGGTGGAGGATCAGCTGCGGGTAGACGGCGAGGCCGAGGATGCAGAGGACCAGCGGCGCCAGGACGAGGCCGTCGCGGAGGCCGATCTCACGCGAGGCGACGCCGTCGGGCTTGCGGTTGTGCATCGTGCGCTGGTACATGCGCAGCGCGTAGTAGGCGGACATAGCGACGCCGCTGATGGCGATGAAGGCGAAGACGATCTTCGACTGGAAGAGGCCGTTGAGGATGTAGAACTCGCCGATGAAGTTGGCCGAGCCCGGCATCGCCAGGGTGGCCAGGGCGACGATCAGGAACAGCACCGCCAGCACCGGTGCCCGCAGCGCCATCCCGCCCATCTCGCGGATGTCCTCGGTGCCGGTCCGCTCGACCAGGAT
>JADGPJ010000115.1 GCA_017882505.1 Solirubrobacterales bacterium
GGAGACGGCGGCCCCGAGGTAGACGCTCCTGCCGTCGTTGCTGATCGCCATGCCCTCGATGCCTTCCAGGGCGAGGCCGGTGGCGCAGCCGCTGGTCGGGGTCTCGGTGAGGCAGCCCGTCGCGTCGGTCGGCTGCGTCAGCGCCCCGGTGGACGGGTTCCGGTCGAACACCGCGATCGCGTTGCCGAAGAAGGAGCCGACGTAGACGTTCTCGCCGTCGGGGCTGACGGTGATCACGTCGGGGCCGCCCAGCCCGCGGGCGGTGGCGCAGGTGGGGAGTGGGATGACGGCGATGCAGCCGGACCCGTCGCGGGGCTGGCTGAGGGCGCCGGTCGAGAGGTTGCGGCGGAAGACCGCGACCGACTCGCTCCCCAGGGACGTCGCGTAGACGTTCCTGCCGTCGGGGCTGACGGCCACCGAGTTCGGGCCGTTGAGCCCGACCGCCGGCGCGCAGCCGGCGGCGCCTTTGGCGGCGATGCAGCCGGCGGCGCCCTTCCTCTGAGTCAGCGTGCCGGTGCGGGCGTTGCGGGTGAAGATCGCGATCGCGTCGCTCCCGGCCGAGGCCACGTAGAGGTTCCTGCCGCCGGGGCTGAGGGCGACGGCGCGCGAGCCCAGCAGCGTCGCCGGTCCCTTCAGGGCGCGTGCGGGTGCGCACGGACCGCCGTGCTGAGAGCGATCGACCAGGCAGCCGCGCGATCCCGGCAGCTGCGCCAGCGTCCCGATCGTCCTCGCCGACCGCTTGCCGGACTGCGCCTTCGATGCGCCGAGCGCGCTTGCCGGGAGCGCGAGCGCCGCGAGGACGACCAGAGCGGCGAGCGTCCTGGTCGGAGGCTGGAGATGTTGAACGCGGGGACGCATATCGGCGGCGGTCTCACCACGGGCAACTGCGCTCGCAGATGGGCTCGCAGGTGGGTTCGGCGAGAGCCTATTACCGCCGCCGGCTCGACCGTCAGGAGTGCCCGGGGCCGGGTACCAGCAGGTCGTGCCCGGGCCCGCCCTGCAGTTGGTCCGGCCCGGGGCCGCCGTAGAGGGCGTCGTTTCCGGGGCCGCCGAAGAGGAAGTCGCTGTTGTAGGTCGGGTTCGGACCGCCGCGAAGGATGTCGTTGCCGGCGCCGCCGTAGAGCCCGTCACCGCCCTTGCTGCCGATCAGGACGTCGTTCCCTCCCTGGCCCTTCAGCGTTCCCAGCTCGGGACCGAGCATGAGGTGGTCGTCGCCGGGACCGCCGAGCACGAGGTCGTCGCCACCGTGGCCGCCGTTCGGCCCGGCGTCGACGACGTCGCGCCCGGGGCCGGCGCAGATCGTGTCGGCCCCGGTCAGGCCGCGGATCCGGTCATCGCCGCCGAGCCCGAGGATGACGTCGGAGCGCTTGGTCCCCGTCAGGGTGTCCTTGCCGCCGGTGCCGATGATCGTCGCCGTCCGACCCGCGCACTCGGGCAGCGGCTGCTCCTTGGCGTAGACGGGCCGGCGCCGGAAGACGTCTGAGAAGTCGCCCTGCTCGGAGCCGCTGAGGTTCGTCGCCCGAGAGTCGAAGGCGACGTAGGTGCCGTCGGCGGAGATCGAGGGATCGAAGGAGGGGCCGTCGCCCGGCACGCCGAGCGCACCGCCGGCGCGCGATGCGTCCACGGTTACGCCTCGCTGCATGTCCCTTACGAAGACGTCGACGCGGTTCGCGGTGTCCACCGCGGTGAGCCCGTTGCCGCCGGTCTCGAAGGCGACGTAGCGCCCGTCGGCGGAGATCGACGGATCGCGTTTCGAGTACCCGGCCATCAGCTTCTCGCCGACCGTGACCAGCTTGGTGGTGCCGGTGGCGATGTCGCGGACGAAGACGTTGGGCCCGTATCCCCGCTGCCCGGTCAGCTTCGCGTCGGACTCGAAGGCGACGTGGAGCCCGTCCGCGGAGATCGCCGCTTCCTGGGACTCGACGTCGCTGGGTTTGCCGGCGGCTCCGCTGGCGCGGGAGACGAGGATCGTCGTCGCCGTCGCCCGGTCGCGGACGAAGATGTCCCCGGGGAAGCTCTGTTCGTCGAAGTCGTCGGTGCCGAGCGGCGCCCGCGAGTAGAAGGCGACGTAGCGGCCGTCGCCGGAGATCGAGGGTTCGTAGGAGTTGTCGGTTCCGGCGGCGCCGGCCGGACCGCTGGCGCGGGAGATCAGTTCGGTCACGCCGGTGTCGAGATCGCGGACGAAGACGTCGCTGCTGGCGTCGGTGTCTTCGGCGCTGAGGTTGTTGGCCTGGGAGACGAAGGTGACATGGCGCCCGTCGGCCGAGATCGCCGGGTCGGAGGAGTATTCGTCGGCGGCGGCGCCCGTGAGGCCGCTCGCCCGCGAGACCAGCGTCGTCGTCCCGGTCGCCAGGTCGCGGACGAAGACGTCGCCGTAGGTGACGTCTTCGGAGCTGAGGTTCTCCGCCCCGGAGCTGAAGGCGACGTAGCGGCCGTCAGCGGAGATCGTCGGGTTCGTCGCCCCGCTGTCGGCAGCGACGCCGTCGACGCCGCTCACCCGCGAGACCAGCGTCGTGGTCCTGGCGACGAGGTCCCGTACGTAGATCTGGAGGCCGTGGCCTTCCGTGCCGGGGACCAGGTTGCGGGCGCGGGAGGCGAAGGCGACGTAGCGCCCGTCGGCGGAGATCGATGGCGTCACCGAGTTCGCGTCGCCGCTGGGCCCGTCGCCGCCGGCGCGCGAGACGAGCACCGTGACCGGGGCCGCCGAGTCGCCCGCCGCGACCGCGGCGGTCGCAAGCGCGATCGAGAGGACCAGGAAGGCCGTAGCGACGATCGCGCTCCTGAGCATGCCTTCGACCCTAACCGCTCCAGCCTGGCCGGAAAAGGTGCACGATCTCCAGGCGGCCTCAGCCGGCCGCCGGGCGAAGGTGGGTGACAGAGAAGTCCCGCTCGGCCCGCAGGCGCTCCGCGATCAACGAGCGGTGGCAGGCCTCGGGGTCGCGCTCGACGCAGAGCAGCGCCGCGCGGCTGGCCCCGATCCATCTGAGGATCGGCTCGAAGTCGACCCGGTCGAGGATCTCCTCGGTGTACAGACGGACGTACTCGGGCGCGAGCGCCGTCCGTGAGCGCTTGCCCTCGCCGAGCCGGTCGTCCTCGCGGTACTGCAGCTGGCGCAGCTCGGTGGTCGGGGCCAGCTCGGGGAGATGGGAATAGCCGATGCCGGCCTCGGCCAGCGCCGCCTGCAGACGGCGCGCGTTCGCCCAGGCGTACTCGCTGCCGCGCACGCCGCGTCGCTGGCGCACGTCGAGGACGAGCTCGACACGCGCCTCGCCCAGCGCCGCGAGGAAGGAGTCGCGGTCGAAGCCGTAGACGCCGATCGTGGCGAGCGCCGGCAGGGCTCTCCGTCCGTCAGGCCGGCCCTGGGTCGGCCGGTTTGTCGCTGCCGGCGAGGGGGTCGCCTTGGCCCGCGGGCTCCCGGTTCTCCTCACCGCCGGGCGCACCCGGATCCTTGATCGCCGCCGCGGCGCCCTTGGCCTTGTCGCGGAGGCTGCCTTTGCCGGTCGCGACCGCCTTCAGCTCCTGCGCGTCGGCCTTGAGGCTCTCCACCCCGCCGCGGTCGTCGACCGTCTTCTTGGCTTTGTCGATCATCTTCTTCAGCTTCATCGCGTCCTTTCGGTCGGGGCTGCCGAGCCTACTCCCCATCATCATGGGCGGATGGGCTGGGGAGATAGGCGATGAAGGGGTTTGAAACCGAACACTTGTGCAAAGTCGCACAAGCCCCCGCCGCTACGTGATCACCTGCTTGACGTTGTAGCCCCCCGCAAACAAGAGAGAGCTGATCTACCCCCGATTCGATGGAGTTGAGGTTTCTGGAGTCCTTCAGCCGTAAGGAGGATTCGGATGCCCCGCCGCTACCCAGCAGAGGTTCGTCATCAGGTGATCGAGCTAGCTGTAAGACCCGAGCGGGTTGTTTAGCTCGGCCAGCCGAGCTGCGGGCGTCTTTCGGGAGAGGGCACCGTGTGGTCGCCTGAAGTTG
>JADGPJ010000001.1 GCA_017882505.1 Solirubrobacterales bacterium
CGCCGCCTTCATCGAGAAGCCGTTCAACGCCGGCGAGCTGCTGCGAACGGTGCGCGAGGCGATCGATTCCCCGGGGGCGATCGAGGGTGGACGATCTGGCGACTGAGGCCACCCCGGCCCGCCTCCTCGTCACCGACGACAGGCCGGAGATCCTGCGGCTGTTCGAGCGCACTCTCGGCGAGCGCTACGACTGCGAGTTCGCCGGCAGTGTCGAGGAGGCTCGCGGGAAACTGCGGGAGAAGGAGTTCGACCTCGCCCTCTGCGACATCCAGATGCCGAAGGAGTCAGGACTGGTCCTGGTCGAGGAGATCGCCCGCGACCATCCCGACACCGGGATGGTCCTGGTCACCGGAGTCGACGATTCCGAGGTCGCCAACCGCGCCTTCGAGCTGGGGGCGCAGGGCTACCTGGTCAAGCCCTTCTGGCCGGGCCAGTTGCTGATCACGACGATCAACGCCCTGCGCCAGCGCGACCTCGAACTGGCCCAGAGGGCTCACAGCAGAGCCATGGAGGAGCGCCTGCAGATGCTGATGGACATGGCGCCGGTGCCCGTGTACATCAAGGACCTGGAGCGCCGGTACCTGCTCGCCAACCGCATCGCCCACCAAATCGCGGGGCTCGAGCCGAACGCGCTGATCGGCCACACCGACAGCGAGATCATGCCGCCGGACTCGGAGCGGCTGGTGGCGCGGAGCGATCGCCAGATCCTCGATGACGGTGGTACCTACGAGGCGGAGGAAACGCTCGTCGTCGGCGAGCAGGAGCGGACGTTCCTAACCGTCAAGTTCCCCTTCCTCGACGACGACGGCAAGATCGCCGGGGTCTCCGGGATCTCGACCGACATCACCGCCAAGAAGAAGGCGGCGGAGCTGCAGGAGGAGCTTGCGGCGGCGCAGGCGCGGGCGATCGAGGAGCTGCGGATCTCACGCCAGGAGACGGTGGAGCGGCTCGCCAAGGCGATCGAGATGCACGACGCTGCAACGGGCGAGCACGTCAACCGGATGGCCACGGTCGCCGCCTTCCTCGCTCACCGGCTCGGGCTCGAGCCCGAGCCGGTGGTGCTGCTGCGCGCCGCGGCGCCGATGCACGACGTCGGCAAGATCGCGACCCCAGACGGCATTCTGCAGAAGCGGGGCCCGCTCACCGACGAGGAGCGCAAGGTGATGGAGCGCCACACGATCATCGGCCACGAGATCCTCGCCGGCTCCGACAGCGAGCTGCTGCGGATGGGCGCGGTGATCGCCTTCACCCACCACGAGCGCTGGGACGGCGGCGGCTACCCACGGGGCCTCGCCGGCGAGGAGATCCCGATCGAGGGCCGGATCGTCGCCGTCGCCGACGTCTTCGACGCCCTGCTCAGCGACCGCAGCTACCGGCCGGCGATGCCGCTCGAGCAGGCGCTGACGATCCTGCGCAAAGGCATGGCGACCCACTTCGACCCCGCGGTCCTCCGCATCCTCCTCGACAACCTCGAGGAGGTGCTTGCACTGCGTGGCTGACGGAGGGTCGACCGAGCAAGTGGCGCTCGGAGCTGTGGCGGGCTTGGCCGCGGTCCCGAGTTGACATCCTGATCGCCGTGAGCCCGCACTCCGACACCTTCAAGCGCCAGCAGCGCCGGCGGGCGATCGTCGCCTGGACGGTCGCCGGGATCTTCGTCGCCCTGATCGCCGTCGGCGCGATCTTCGGAGACGAAGGCAAGGACGGCGGCCACGAGCACCCGATCCCCTTCGGCTACGCGATGACGGCGGCGCAGTACGCCGGGCTCGAGCCCGGGCTCGACGAGAGCGATTTCGTCAACCGGCTCGAACAGACCGGCCTGCCCGAGCACCTCACCAGCACGAGCTACGTCGTACTCTTCCCGCCGCACTCCGAAGACGTGCACTGCAGCTTCTGGGAAATATCCGACCGGCCCGAACTCGTCGCCCGGATCTGCTTCTCCGATCCCGAAGCGCGCCTGGTCGAGAAGCTCGAGCGCAACGTCTCCGACGAACCCGTCGGCGTCAACGCCTGACCCGGCCTCAGCCGGCGATCGGCACCTGCTGGGTGATGCAGTGGATGTTGCCGCCGCCGAGCAGGATCTCCCGCGCCGGAACCCCGATGACCTCGCGTTCGGGGAAGTAGCCGATCAGGATCTCGGCGGCCTCGTCGTCGGTTCGCTCGTCGAGCAGCGGGAAGACGATGCGCCCGTTGCCGAGGTAGAAGTTCGCGTAGGAGCCAGCGAGGCGGTCCCCCGCGCGCCGCGGCTGGGTGCCGGCGACGGAGTCGACTCCGCGCGCCTCCTCGGCGCTGATCTCGAGCGGACCGGGGGAGGGCAGGCGGACGATCTCGAAGGAGCGGCCGCGGGCGTCGGTGGCGGATTCCAGCCGGTTCAGGGCGTCGCGGGAGATCTCGTGCTGGGGGTCGGACTCGTCGTCGCTCCAGGTCAGCAGCACCACCCCCGGGCGGGCGAAGCAGGCGAGGTTGTCGATGTGGCCGTCGGTCTCGTCTTCGTAGACCCCGCGACCGAGCCAGACGACCTTCTCGGTGCCGAGGTACGCGTGCAGGGCGGCCTCGATCTGCTCGCGAGACAGCTCCGGGTTGCGGTTGCGGTTGCGCAGGCATTCCTCGGTGACGAGCACGGTGCCCTCGCCGTCGACGTGGATCGATCCGCCCTCGAGCACGATCGGCGCCCGGTAGCGCTCGGCGCCTTCGATCTCCAGGACCTTGGCGGCGACGCGGTCGTCGCGGTCCCAGGGGAAGTAGAGGCCGCCGTCGAGCCCGCCCCAGGCGTTGAAGCGCCAGTCGACCCCGCGCCGCCCGCCGGCGCCGTCGACGACGAAGGTCGGGCCGGTGTCGCGGATCCAGGCGTCGTCCGTCGACATCTCGACCACCCGGACCGAGGCGGGCAGGAGCGAGCGGCAGTGGTCGAACTGGGCGTCGGAGACCGCCATCGTCACCGGCTCGGAGACGGCGACCGCCGCCGCCACCGCGGCGTAGGCCTCCTGCGCCGGCTTGGCCCCCAAGCGCCAGTTGTCGGGGCGCTCGGGCCAGACCATCCAGCAACCGGAATGGGACTCGAACTCGCCCGGCATCCGGAAGCCGTCGGCGGCGGGGGTCGAGTCCAGGGTCGCGCTCACGGCTCCCATTGTCGCGAACCCGGCGGCGACCCCCTACAGTCGGCACGAGATGGCGGAGATCCAGGTCATAGCCGCGTCCGAGGTGAGCCACTCGCCGGCCCGCACGCGGCCACCGCGAAGGGCGGCGTTCCGCATCGCCGCCGTCCAGGAGCGCTGGCGCCCGGACCCCGAGGAGCATCGCGAGGCGCTGGCGGCCGCGGTCAGGGTAGCCGCCGCCGAGGGCGCCCAGCTCGTCTGCCTGCAGGAGCTGACGCTGAGCCCCTACTTTGCCGTCGACCCGGCGGGGCCGGGCGCGGCCGGAGCCGAGTCGGAGGAGCTTCCCGGCGGCCCGACCCACAGCTTCGCCGCCGCGATCGCGGCGGAGACCGGGGTCCCGGTCCACGCCTCGCTCTACGAGCGTGCCGAGGCCGCCGACGGCCTCGGCTACAACACCGCGATCGTCGTCGCCCCGGGCGGCGAGCTTCTGGCGCGAACGCGCAAGCTGCACATCCCGGTCACCGCCGGCTACCACGAGGATCAATACTTCCGGCCCGGCCCCGCGGACGAGGTTCCGTTCCCGGTGCTCGCCCTCGGCAACGCCCATCTCGGCCTGCCGACCTGCTGGGACCAGTGGTTCCCGGAGGTCGCCCGCGCCTACAGCCTCGAGGGCGCCGACGTCCTGATCTATCCGACCGCGATCGGCTCCGAGCCCAACCACCCCGAGTTCGACACCCAGCCGCTCTGGCAGCAGGTGATCGTCGGCAACGGAGTCGCCAACGGCGTCTTCATGGTCGCCGTCAACCGCACCGGCGAGGAGCCGCCGCTGAGCTTCTACGGCTCCTCCTTCATCTCCGACCCCTACGGCCGCGTCCTCGTCCAGGCGCCGCGCGACGAGCCCGCGGTCCTGGTCGCCGATCTCGACCTCGACCAGCGCCACGACTGGCTGGAGCTCTTCCCCTTCCTCGCCACCCGCCGCCCCGACGCCTACGGCCGCCTGGTCGACGAAGGCTGAGGACCCCGTCTAACGTGTGGCGACGATGACCTGCCCCAAATGCCAGGCGCCGATGCGGACCCACAAGCGCAACGGCGTCACGATCGAGCAGTGCACCAAGTGCCACGGCATCTTCCTCGACCGCGGCGAGCTCGAGCAGCTGATCGGCGCCGAGAGCTCGTTCCTCGGTCGCGACGGCTCGCTCGGCGCCGGCGACAGGCAAAGGTGACGACGCTCTGATGCCAACTCCACTGATCGAGTTCCCCGCCGACGACGCCGACCGTGCCCTGCGCTTCTGGAAAGGCGTCCTCGGCGCCGATCTGTCCCCCCGGCCGGACGGGGCCGGATCCGGCTGGGTCTTCGAGGACGGCGCCATGCGCCTCGGTGTCCACGAGCGGGGGAGGGGCCCCGGCGACACCGCCTCGCTGCCCTACTTCGGTGTCACCGACCTGGCCGCGACGCTGGTTCGGGTCCAGGAGCTCGGCGGCTCCGTCGTCCACCCCGGCGAGCGCTGGGCGATCTGTCGCGACTCCGAGGGCACCCCGTTCGCCCTCGAGCACCTCTCCGCCTGAGCCCTCCGGCGCTCAGGCGTGATGTTGATCACACGAGCCCCGCAGTGTGAGGGGGGTCACAAACGCCTGCTCAGAAGGCTGCATACTTGTATACAAGCAATCGAGATGGAGCCACTGATGAAGAACTCAACTTGGAACGTCACCACTTACAGCGATGGAAATCCCGTCGGCGCGGCGCAGGGCCTGGACCACGATCAGGCTATCGTCGCGATCCGCCAGGCGATGTACGGGCATGATCCGCTGACCGACAACCGGGTCTCCCGCAAGCGTTTGGCCTGGACCGAGGACGTCGAGCGCTTCGCGTCGGCGCAGGGCCTGCCGGTCGCCGCTTAGGGCTCGCCGCACCGAGCGGCTCGACCGCCTGGGGTTCAGGCGTCTTCGGGTCGCTCGAAGTAGTCGGGGTGTTCCGCTCGCATCCGGGGCACCTCGCGCAGGACCGTGCGCAGGTGCGCGCGCAGATGCGACTCCGCCAGGTCGGCATCGTGAGCGGCGACAGCGTCGATCACCAGCCGGTGCTCGGCGATCATCTCCTCCAAGTAGTTGGGCATCCCGAGACTGAGGCGGCGCACGCGGTTCAGGTGCGCCTTCGCCCGCTCGCTGACGACCCACACCGACGGGTGCCCGCTGAGGTCGCAGAGGGTGCGATGGAAGGAGTCGTCGAGGTGGTAGAAGGCGTCGAGGTCGCCCGCCTCGCAGGCCTGTGCCTGTTCCTGGACGTTGATTTCCAGCCGGTCGATATCGGCGTCGGTCGCGGCCTCGGCGCTGATCCGGATCGCGGCGCACTCCAGCGACTCGCGGATGAACTGGGCGTCGCCGATCGCCGCCGCGTCCACCCGGGCGACGAAGCTGCCGAGCTGGGGAACGGTTTCCACCAGCCGGTCCTCCCGCAGCAGGCTCAGTCCCTCGCGGATCGGCGTGCGGCTGATGCCGAGTTCGGCCGCCAGCGTGTTCTCGGAAAGCCGCTGGCCGGGCTCCAGCCCACCGCGGACGATCGCGTTGCGCAGGGCCACGTATACCCGGACCCGAGTGGGCATGGATTTGCCCCGCTTAGAGCGGTCCAGGGAGATGACCGAAGCCAAGAATTCAGGATACAAGTATCCAAGCGGACCTCCCGCGACCTGCGCGGGCGGCGCTAGGAGGTGGGGCCGGAACCGGCGAGCGGCTCGACGCGGAAGGCCGAGCGCAGCGGGTGCGCGGGCTTGTAGAACGTCGCGGTCTGGTTCAGCAGGCGCCAGGGATAGGGCAGGGTCCCGCCCGGCTGGGCGAGGAAGCGGGTGAAGAGAACCGAGGCGCGGTGGCAGCTGATCAGCGAGCGGGCCGGGATGTAGAGCAGGTACTGGCCGCGGGTGAACCGGAGCGGACCGACGACGGTGCTGTTGTTGACGGTGAAGGTGCCGCTGCAGAGCTTGCCGATCGCCGGGTTGCCGCCGCCTTCGCCGCCGCCGGAGGTACGGGCGACCGAGAAGCCGGACTGAGAGCCGCGGGCGAAGCTTGCCTTGCCGGTCCCCTGGGCGATCACGCGCCACGGCTGGGGCAGGACGCCGTCGTAGTCCTCGAGGAAGCGCGCGAACAGCTGTGAGGCGCTGGCGCAGCTGATTTCAGAAGTAGCGGCGGGAGTGACCGTGTAGTTGCCCGCCGGCAGGTTGGCGGCGCCGATCCGGTCGTTGTGCAGAACGCGGAAGCTGGGGCAGCTCGTGACCGCGGCCGCGGGCGCGGCGGCGACGTTCAGGGCCAGCAACGCGAGCAGCCCGGCAAGCGCCAAGACGACGGACGCAGCGAGGCTCTTCCTGACGGCTGGGGAATGGACGAGATTCACGATTCGGGAACCTACCAGCGCGAGCAGCGGACGGGCGGTCCCCACCCGGGCCCCCGGTGAGCTCCCGACGATTCAGCCTCGTGGCGTGGGGGCGATGCGGTCGAGCTCTGCGAGGTCCTCGGCCGTTGGCTCCCACCTGATCGTGGCGACGTTGGAGGTGATCTGCTCTGGCTTGGTCGCTCCGGCGATCACGGAGGCGACGGCGGGTTGGGCGGCGAGGCCGGCGATCGCCACGTCGATCGTCTCGAGGCCGCGTTGGTGCGCGTAGGCCTCGATCGCCTCGACGACGTCGAACTGCTCGTCGCTGCCGGGCCGCTCGGCTGCGGCGAGGCGGGTGCCCGCCGGCGCCGGCTCGCCGCGGCGGTACTTGCCGCTGAGCAGTCCCTTTTCGAGCGGGAAGAAGGGGAGGATCGAGACGCCGAGCCGCTCGCAGGCCGGCGCGACCTCGGCCTCGATCCCGCGTTCTAGCAGGCTGTAGTGGTTCTGCAGGGTGACGAAGCGGGTCAG
Organism: Solirubrobacterales bacterium; assembly: GCA_017882505.1. Lineage (GTDB taxonomy): Bacteria > Actinomycetota > Thermoleophilia > Solirubrobacterales > 70-9 > VAYN01. Next base: position 6,982 of record JADGPJ010000001.1, read on the forward strand.
GCCGCGCTCGCGGGATATGCGGTCGGCCTGCTCGAGTTCGGCGGCGCTGAAGTTGGAGCAGCCGATCGCACCGACCAGTCCTTCGCGGACGAGCTCGTCGAGCACCTCGAGGGTCTCGGCGATCGGCGTCACGCCGTCGGGCTGGTGGTACTGGTAGAGGTCGATCCGGTTGACCCCGAGCCGCCGCAGCGAGCCCTCGATCGCCCAGCGGACGTACTCGCGACAGCCGCGCGGAACCTCCGGCAGGCCCTCGGCGCCGCTCATGTCCATCCCGAACTTGGTCGCCAGCACGTACTCGTCACGCCGCCCCGCCAGTGCCTCCCCCATCAACCGCTCGCTGGCGCCGGCGCCGCCGTAGATGTCGGCGGTGTCGAAGAGGGTGATGCCGGCGGCGAGGGCGGCCTCGAGCACCGCCGCGGTGCGGTCGAGGCCGAGCCGGCGGCCGAAGTTGTTGCAGCCGAGGCCGACGACGGAGACCTCGAGCGCGGAATCTCCGAGGCGGCGGGCGGGGAGGGACGTGGCGGGGGACGCGGGGGTCATCTGTTCTCCTCGGCAAACCGCCAAAGGGCTGGTTTCTTTCCGGTGTGTCGCCCGCGTAGCATGCGGTCGACCGATGCCCGAACCAGTTAAGCGCAACCAGCGCTACATGCCCGGGCTCGACGGGCTGCGCGCGATCGCCGTGCTGTCCGTGATCGTCTTTCACCTGGGTTTCGGCTGGGCACCGGGCGGCCTGCTCGGCGTCGGCATCTTCTTCACGCTCAGCGGCTACCTGATCACCGACCTGCTGCTGGCGCAGCTCTCCGCCCGCGGCCGGATCAAGCTCGGCAGCTTCTGGCTGGCCCGCGCCCGGCGGTTGCTGCCGGCGCTGTTTGTGATGCTGGCGATCGTCGCCGCCTGGGTCACCGTCTTCGGCCCCGCTCAGCCGGACCAGTTCCGCAAGGCCGTGGTCTCGGCTGTGTTCTACGTCAACAACTGGCAGCAGATCTTCGGCAACGTCTCCTACTTCGCCCGCTTCGCGGCCGAAGGCCCGCTCAACCATCTCTGGTCGCTCTCGGTCGAGGAGCAGTTCTACATCATCTGGCCGTTCCTGCTGCTGCTCGGGGTCAAGGTCGTGCGCGAGCGCCCGCTGCCCTCGGGCGTGCGGCCCCGGCTCGCCCTCGTCACCATCGCGATGGCGATCGCCTCCTCGATCCTGATGGCGATCCTCTATCACCCGAGCCTCGACCCGTCGCGGATCTACTACGGGACCGACACCCGTGCGGGTGGGCTGCTTTTCGGGGCGGCGCTGGCGATGGTCTGGCCGAGCCGGCGCCTCAGCCGGCGGATCACGCTGCCGGCGCGCAACACCCTCGACGGGCTCGGCATCCTCGGCCTGGTGATCGTCGCGATCATGATCTGGCGCACCGGCCAGTACTCGTCGTTCCTCTACCAGGGCGGGTTCGTCGTTCTCTCACTCGCCACCGTTCTGATCCTGATGCCGCTGGCGCATCCCGCCTGTCGGCTCGGGACCTGGCTCGGCGTGCGACCGCTGCGCTGGGTCGGCGTGCGCTCCTACGGCATCTACCTCTGGCAGACCCCGATCATCGTCATCACCTCGCCGCAGGGCCGGCACGGCGACAGCCTGGTGCGCGACGCCCTGCAGGTGGCGGCGATCTTCGCCGTCTCGGCGCTGTCCTGGAAATTCCTCGAGGAGCCGATTCGCCATGGCGCGATCGGCCGCTTCTTCGCGCGCCGCCGCGCGGTGGGGTGGAAGTGGCAGACCTTCGCGCCGCCGATGCGGGCGGTGATCGTCTGCTCCGGCCTGGTCCTGGTCATCGCCGCGGCGGGGATGGCGGGGGTGAATGCCGCCAGCGTCGAAGGCGAAGGCACCAGGGTCGCCGAAGCGACCGCGAAAGGGACGACGAAGCCGCCGCCGCTGACTCCGGCCCAGGCCAGCGAATCGAAGAAATCGTCCTGCAAGGCGGTCATCCACATCGGCGACTCGACCTCCGAGGGACTCGACTCGCCCGAATACCTGCCGATCCCGGGCCAGCGGATCGAAGCTCGCTATCGCGAAGTCGGGGTCAAAGAAGCGCACATGGAGATCTCCGGCGCGCGCTCGATCGAAGAGCAGTTCGAAGGCGAACCGAACGCGCAGGAAGTCGCGGAGGCGTGGAAGAACGAAGGCTACAAAGGATGCTGGGTGCTGGCCCTCGGCACCAACGAGGCGGCCAACGTCGCCGCCGGCTCCAACGTCGGTGAGCGTGAACGGATCGACAAGATGATGGCGATCATCGGCCACGAACCGGTGATGTGGGTCAACGTCCGCTCGATCGTCGAAGCGGGGGATCCCTACTCGGCCGAAAACATGGAAAAGTGGGACGAAGAACTGGTCGCCGCTTGCGCCGCCTACCCCAACATGCGCATCTACGACTGGGCCTCCGACGTCAAAAACTCTTGGTTCATCGAAGACGGAATCCACTTCACCTCACCCGGCTACGCCGCCCGAGCCCAGTTGATCGCCCAGGCGCTGGCCCACGCCTTCCCCGCCAAAGGGGAGTCCAAAGGCGGCTCGAATAACTGCGTCGTCAGCTGATCCACCAGTTTCCAGTCCAGGCCGCGGGGTACCCAGCGGCGAACGAACTACATAGGGAGATACATCTATGAGCGATCCGAACGAGCGCGATTCAAAGCTCGTCCAGTACATGAACGAGGCCTACGGCAAGGAGCGCGAGCTCGAGAGCGCCCTGCTGGCCTACATCGATATGACCACCAAGGCGCCTTACAAAAAACGGCTCAAACAGCACCTGCGTGAGACCAAAGGGCACGCCAGAGAGCTGGAACGTCGAATCAAGAAACTCGGCGGCGGCGGCCACGCGCTGCAGAACGTGGTCGCGAAGACGATGGCGGCGGCGAAGGCCCCGCTGCACGCGATTCGCGGCAGCGGCGAGCAGGAGAAGATGCTGAAGAACGCCAAGACCCAGTACTCCGACGAGCACGAGGAGATCTCGACCTACCTGGCGCTGGAGACGTTCGCGTCGAAGGTCGGCGACAAGGTGACGGCGAAACTGGCACGCGACATCCGCCGCGAGGAGGAACGGATGGCGAAGTTCCTCGAGGGCCAGATCAAGTCGCTCTCCAGCGCGGTGGCGCTGGAGGAGGTTCCCAGCGCCCAGCGTCGCGCGGTGAAAGCCTCGGTGTCGCGCAAACGTCCGGCGGCGAAAAAAGCCCCGGCGAAACGATCGGCTAAACCGAAAGCTGCGAAAAAAAGCCAGCGCCAAACGGAAAAGCGCGAGCAAAGCGAGCGCGACGAAATACCCGCCGGCGGCCCCCGGCCTACCAGCCGGGGACGAAGCCGTCGACTGGGTGAGAGTCATCGCCGCCCTCGGGCAGTTGCCCCGAGGCGGCGATGATCAGCGCCTCCTCGCCGCCGTTGCGCAGCGCGTGAAGAGCGCCGGCGTCGATCCTGATCGCTTCGCCGGCGCTCAGGCTCGTCGTCTCCTCGTCGACCCTGAACTCGACCGGGCCGCCGGAGACGACGACGTAGACCTCGTCCTGGTCGTCGTGGAAGTGCCCCTTGTCCCCCTGCGTCGACTTTCCAGTCGGGAGGCGGATCCAGGTGACGCCGATCTGGGGCGAGCGGAGCGCCCTGCGGCCCATGTAGAACTCGCCGCCGTCCTCCTCGAGGTAGTTGTCGAGGTCGGCGAAGCGGAGCGTCGTGAAGGCGGTCATCGTGCTCCCACGATATCGACCGGTTCGAGATCGTCGGCGGGCTCGAAGCCGAGGATGGCGCCGTAGAAGTAGAGCTCGGCTTCGAGGCAGCGGATCTCGGTCTCCGAGCGGCGGAAGCCGTGCTGCTCGCCCTCGAAGGCGAGGTAGGCATGGGGGACGCCGTTCGCCTTCAGCGCCGCCACCATCGTCTCCGCCTGGTTCGGCGGCACGACCTCGTCCTCGAGGCCCTGGAAGAGGATCACCGGCGCCCGCAGTCGCTCGACGAAGTGGATCGGCGAGCGTTCGCGGTAGAGGTCGGCGCGCTCGGGATAGGGGCCGATCAGGCCGTCGAGGTAGCGGGACTCGAACTTGTGGGTGTCGCGGGCGAGGGTCTCGGTGTCGGCGACGCCGTAGTAGCTGGCGCCGACGGCGAAGTCGTCGTGGAAGACGAGCGCGCAGAGGGTCGCGTAGCCGCCGGCGCTGCCGCCGCGGATCGCCAGCCGATCGCCGTCGACCTCTCCGGCCTCGGCCAGGTAACGGGCGGCGGCGACGCAGTCGTCGGTGTCGACGACCCCCCAGGTGCCGCGGAGCTTCTCGCGGTAGGCGCGGCCGTAGCCGCTGGAGCCGCGGTAGTTGACGTCGACGACGCCGAAGCCGCGGCTGGTCCAGAAGGCGAACTCGCGGTCGAGCGCGGGCGTGGCGTGGGAGGTGGGCCCGCCGTGGCTCTGGACGATCAGCGGCGGGAGTTCGCCCTCGGGGCCGTCGAAGTCGGCGTTGGCGGGCGGGTAGTAGAAGCCGTGCGCGGTCTCGCCGCCGCTGGTCGGGAACTCGATCGCGCGCGGGACCGAGACGTAGGCCGGGTCGACCGCTTCGTCGCTGGCCGCACGCACGGTCTCCGTCTCGCCGCTGGCGGCGTCGAAGAGGACGATCGCGGTCTCGCTCTCGGGGCTGGAGGCGGCGAAGGCGACCTTGGTGCCACCGGCGGAGAGCGAGGGGAAGCCGAAGGAGGTGAAGGGGAGGCCGAGGTCCCGCAGGCGCTCGGCGCCGGGGTCGAGGGCGAAGAGGCGTTCTTCGCCACGCTCGCAGCGCACGCAGACGATCGAGCCGTCGGCGAGGAAGGCGTAGGTGGAGCCGCCGAACAGCCACTGTGGGTGGGCGAGATCGGCTTCCTCGGCGGTCAGCTGTGCAATTCCCTCGGCGCGGTAGAGGTTCCACCAGCCGTCGCGGTCGGAGACGAAGTGGAGCCGGCCCGCGGAATCCCACTCCGGCTGGAAGATCGACTCCGCCGGGCCGCCGGCGAGGAGGCGCGCGTCCCGCGGATTGTCGAGCGGCGCCAGCCAGAGCTCGGTCCCGTCCCAGGGCATGTTGGGGTGGTCCCAGCAGGTCCAGGCGAGTCGCTGCCCGTCGGGGCTGACCCGGGGAAACGAGTAGAAGTCGCGCCCGCAGGCGAGCACGGTGACCGGGCCCTCGCCGTCGAGCGGCAGCGAGACGATCTGGTTCTCGGCTTCTCCCTCGCCGTGGACCTCGCGCACGCCGACCACGGTTCGCCCGTCGGCAGCGAGGCGGAAGTCGGCGTAGCGCAGCCCGGCGCCGGTCTCGGGCTCGGGCGTGATCGCGACGGGGCCCTCACCCAGCCGTTGCCGGTAGAGGCGCTGGTCGGCGAAGTTGGCGAAGAGGACGAGGTCGGGTCCGGCGAGGCTCCAGGCGCCGCCGCCGTACTCGTGCGCCCGCGTCCGCACGTAGAAGCCCTCCGGCGTCACCACCTCGGCATTGCCGCCCTCGGGGCGGCGCATGAGGACGACCCGGCCCCCCTCGGTCGGACGGCCCTCCGCCCACCAGACCGCATCGTCGGCGGCGATCGCGGCGCCGCCCAGACGTCGCCCGGCGCGGGCGACGAGCGGCGGATCTATCGGGGAGCGCCAGGATCCGTAGGGGGCGGTCGTCGACACCGACTGCAGTCTAGGCAGCTCCCGTCGGGACCGAGACGGCCGGGATGCTCCGGCTCAGCTCTCGACGTCGCGGTAGTGATCGCGCCAGATCAACCGGTGGACGCCGAGGTGGCGGGGCAGCGTCCGCAGGCCGGGGATGAAGGGGATGCAGATGAAGGCGAGGCTGAGGATGCCCATCAGGACGAAGATCAGAGCGTCGGCGTTGGGGGATTCCTTGAACGGTTCGACCTGGTACCAGAAGGTGTAGAGCCAGAGCCAGACCTGCCCCGGGTAGCTGCCGGTCTCGTTCATCATTCCCCACTGGGTGCCGAGCAGGTGCTGGCCTTCGGCCCGTTCCTCGAAGTAGCCGCCGGCGGAGAGGAAGAGCAGCGGTTTGGTGTAGTTCGTCTCGTAGAAGTGGTGGTTGCCGGCGACCAGCGCGCCGTCGAGGCCGCCGCTCTGGGCCAGCCCGAGCAGCGACGCCATCATCGGCGCCACCGGCCCGTAGTCACCGGGGGGGAGGACGGGTTCGCCGCCCACCACCTTGACGTCCGCGACGGCTTCTTCGTAGGCGGTGGTCCAGGCTTCCTGGAGCTTGGGAGGCGCCGCCTCGTAGGCGGCCAGAGCGGTCTTCAGCTGTGGGTCCGCCGGGATCTCCTTCAGCGGTTCGATCACATAGCTCTGAGCGGTGTTGATCGGGACCTTCACCCCCGCCGCTTCCTGAAGGGGGATCGGGCCGATCTTCTGCGCCGACCCGGAGGTGTTGTTGTAGGGAGGGCCGTAGGTGGCGATCTCGCTGGTCCCGTTCAACTCGGTCACGGCTGTGGTGAGGAAGTCGCCGGGGTCGGCCTGCGACCAGCTCTGGATCGTCGTCGGCGTGTCGTCGGGCGAGGAGAAGAGGATAGTGAGGACGACGGTCAGGCCGGCGATCACCGCAAGGGCCACGACGAACTCCTTGACGAGGTCGTAGCGGACGAACGGCCCCGGCCAGGGGGCTCTGTCGTCGGGCGTGGCGGGTGGCGCGCCAGGGCTGCTCATGGCGCCCCACCCTGGCCCTGGGTTGGCGCCGCGGCGGGAGAGGGGGACGGCGCCGGTTTGGACGTTCGCGCGGGGTAGGGGGGAACTACGCCGGTCCGGCGCACCAGCAATATGTGGCCGACCATCAGCGCCACCACAACGACTGGCAACAGGATCACGTGGAATGTGTACATCTGGCCGAAGTCGACGACGTTGAAGAAGGAACCTATCCCGACCGAGTTGAGCCCGTCCTTGCCCTCGCTGGCGATCCATTGGGAATCAAAGTTCTGCTGCGAGAGGTAGCCGGTGAAAGCGGCGCCGATCGCGACCAGGAAGGTGACGGCACCGGTGACCCAGGTCCGCCCGCGGCCACCGCGCCAGGCTGCCATGAAGAATTTCCCCCAGAGGTGGACGACCATCGCGAAGAAGAAGAGCTCGACCGACCAGAGGTGGATGCTGTTGAAGAACCGCCCGATGCCGGTCACATGCCACCATTCCGGCCCCTTCAGGCCGAGGATCATCCCTGAGGCGATGATGACCACGAGCGCCGCGATCGTCGCCACGCCGAAGACGTAGATCCAGGAAGACACGTACGACGGCTGGCGGTCGGGCAGAAGCTTCTCCGGCGGCAGGGTGGCGACGGCCCGCTCCCGCACCCAGGTGGTCCACATCTTCCGCTCCTCCGGGGAGACGGAGTCCGGCCCGCCCTCACTCACGGTTCATGCTGCCGCTTGGGGAACGGCAGCAGGATCGCGAGGATGAATACGGCGATCATCAGCAAAATCACGATCACGTTCCCGACCGACATTTGGAAGAAATGCCAGTGCAAATAGTGAGCCGGGTGACTCAGATCGAATAGTGCCGCGGTTACCACGGTTCGAGACTATACCCGGTCCCGGCGGATCCGCAGTCAACAGTGGTTGTACTGACTGCGATCAGCCGAGGCCGCCGCCGATCAGGGCGCCGATGCCGAAGGTCAACGCCGCGGCCGCGACCCCGATCAGGACCTGGCGGCCGCCGGAGAAGAGCACGCCGCGTCCGGTCATCACGGTTATCAGCGCCCCGATCCCGAACAGCGCCGCCGCGGAGAAGGCGGCGCTGACCACGATCGCGACGGTGCCGCTGAGCAAGAAGAAGGGGAGGATCGGGACCGTGGCGCCGATCGCGAAGAGGACGAAGGAGGTGCCGGCGGCGGCGCCGGCGGAGCCGCCGAGCTCCTGCGGGTCGATTCCGAGCTCCTCCCGCGAGAGCGTGTCGAGCGCCTGCTCGGGAGTGGACATCAGGCGATCGGCCAGGGCGCCGGCCTGGTCGGCCGGCAGCCCCTTCGCCTGGTAGATCAGCGCCAGCTCCTCGCGCTCCTCCTCGGGGATCGCCTCCAGCTCCTCGCGCTCGATCGCGATCTGGCGGCTGAACAGCTCGCGCGCGTTCATCACCGAGATCCACTCGCCCATCGCCATCGAGCCGGCGCCGGCGACCAGGCCGGCCAGCCCGGTGATGAGGATCTGGCTGTGGCCGAGCTGGGCCCCGGCGACGCCCATCACCAGGCTGAAGTTGGAGATCAGCCCGTCGTTGGCGCCGAGCACCGCCGCCCGCAGCGAGTTGCCGCTGGCGGCGCGGTGGCGCCCCTCGAGCCGGGCCAGCGAGGGGCCCTGCAGCCCGCCCTCGCCCTCGCCGATCGCCTGCAGCAGCCGGGCGTGGGAGCGCTCCTCGGCCGGCAGCGCCGTTCCCGCCGCCTCGGGCTGGGCGTCGTAGGAGCCGGCGTCGGCCTGCTCCATCGCGTTGATCGTCGGCAACACGAAGCCGGTGCCGACCCGCCCGGCCAGCCAGGCCAGCAGTCGAGTCCTCCAGCCGATGTGGGGGGAGGGGATCGCCTCGCCGGCGTCGCGCAGCCGCTGGCGCCAGAAATCCGCGTGGCGCTCCTCGACCTCGGCCAGCTGGCGGTAGACGCGCCCCAGCCGCTCGTCCTCCTCGAGCGCCGCCACCCGCCGGTACAGCTCGGCGCTGTCGACCTCGTCCTGGAGGTTGCGGCGCCAGCGGTCGGCGTCGGTGGCGGGCATTCGCGCTAGCTCTCCTCCTCGACGCTGATCTCGGCGAGGCGGTGGGTGTCGACGTCGTAGACGAAGCCGCGCACGCGGTCGCGGTGGGGGAGGAAGGTCGAGCGGCGGACGCGGCGCAGCGACTGCCGCACGTCGGCCTCGACGTCGCGGAAGGACTCGATCGCGAAGGCCGGCGCGACGCCGGTCGCCTCCTCGAGCTCGGCCCTGAAGCCGTCGTCGGTGAGGGTCTGCATACCGCAGTCGGTGTGGTGGATCAGCATCACCTCGGTGGTGCCGAGGCGGCGCTGGGAGACCGCCAGCGAGCGGATCACGTCGTCGGTGATGACGCCGCCGGCGTTGCGCAGCACGTGCGCCTCGCCGTCACCGAGGCCGAGCGCGGCGAAGACGTCGAGCCGCGAGTCCATGCAGGTGACGATCGCCAGGTGGCGGCTGGGCTGGACGTCGAGATGCCGTTCGGGGAGCGAGTCGGCGAAGCCCCGGTTGTTCGCCAGCAGCTGGTCGATCGTGTCCACGGAACGGGAGCCTAGAGGCGCGGGGCGGATACAGTCGCTGCCGGTGGCGAGCGGCGACGAGACCCAGATCCGGCCGGCGACGGAGGCCGACGTCGAGCTGCTGTTCGGGTTGATCCTCGAGCTGGCCGAGTACGAGAAGCTGCGCGACGAGGTCGGCGGCGATCCCGAGACCCTGCGCCGCTCCCTGTTCGAGCAGCGCGCGGCCGAGGCGCTGATCCTCGAGGCCGGCGGCGAGCCGATCGGCTACGCGATCTTCTTCGCCACCTTCTCCACCTTCGAGTGCCGCTCCGGGATCTGGCTGGAGGACGTCTACGTCCGCCCCGAGCACCGCCGCGGCGGTGCCGGTCGGGCGGTGATAAAGCACCTTGCCGAGCTCGCCCTCGACCGCGGCCACGTGCGGCTCGAATGGTGCGCCCTGGAGTGGAACCAGCCGGCGCTGCGCTTCTATGACCGGCTCGGCGCCACCCGGCTCGAGGACTGGCGGATGCTGCGGCTCGAGGTCGACGGCATGCGCCGGCTCAGCCAGCCGCCTCCTCAGCCGCCCGCCTGAGCAGCAGCTCGCGCTCGCGCTCGTTGCCGGTCAGCTCCGCCGCGCGCCGGAACTCGGCCTCGGCCTCCTCGCCGCGGCCGAGCTTGGCGAGCAGGTCGCCGCGGACGCTGGGCAGCAGGTGGTACCCGGCGAGCGCCGGCTCGTCGGCGATCGCGTCGAGCAGCTCCAGGCCCACCGCGGGGCCGAAGGCCATGCCCAGAGCGACGGCGCGGTTGAGGTCGACGATCGGCGAGGGGGTGAGTTGGGAGAGCGCGTCGTAGAGGGCGGCGATCCGCACCCAGTCGGTCTCCTCGGCGCTCAGCGCCCGGGCGTGGCAGGCGGCGATCGCTGCCTGCAGGCCGTAGGGGCCGAGCGGGCCCGGCAGCGCTTCCGCCCGTTCCAGCGCCGCCCTGCCGCGGACGATCAGCAGCGGGTCCCAGCGCGAGCGGTCCTGTTCGAGCAGCAGCACCGGCTCGCCGCCGGGGCCGATCCGAGCGGCGTTGCGGGAGGCCTGAATCTCCAGCAGCGCGATCAGTCCGTGGGCCTCGGGCTCAGCGGGGGCGAGCTCGGTGAGGATGCGGCCGAGGCGCAGCGCTTCGTCGCAGAGGGCGGGGCGGATCCAGTCCTCGCCGGCGCTCGCCGCGTAGCCCTCGTTGAAGACGAGGTAGATGACTTCGAGCACCGAGGGCAGCCGCGCCCGCAACTCGGCGCCGCCGGGGACCTCGAACGGCACCTTCGCGTCCCTCAGGGTGCGCTTCGCCCGCACCAGTCGCTGCGCGATCGTCGACTCGCCGACCAGGAACGCCCGGGCGATCTCCGGCGTCGTCAGGCCGCCGAGCAGGCGCAGCGTCAGCGCCACCCTGGCCTCGGCCGAGAGCAGCGGGTGGCAGCAGGTGAAGATCAGGCCCAGCAGGTCGTCGCCGACCTCGCCGTCGAGCGCCGCCTCGAAATCGGCCCGGTCCATCGCGAAGTGGATGCCGACGTCGCGGGCGAGCTCTTGCCCCTTGCGCTGGAAGGTTCGATCGCGTCGCATCAGGTCGATCGCCCGGTTCTTCGCGGTGGCCATCAGCCAGGCGCCCGGGTTGTCCGGGACGCCCGACTCGGGCCAGCGCTCCATCGCCGCCACCAGCGCGTCCTGGGCCAGGTCCTCGGCGAGGCCGACGTCCCGCACCATCCGCGCCAGGCCGGCGATCAGGCGGGCCGACTCGATCCGCCAGACCGTCTCGACCGCACGCTTGGCCTCGGGCCCGCCCATCGCCGCTAGGACTGGCCGGCGGCTTCCTGCACGTCCTGCGGGAAGTCCTCCAGCTCGAACACGCGGCGGACCTCGATCCGGCAGTTGTCTTGCGGGCAGCGCTTCGCCCACTCGACGGCTTCCTCCTTGGAGCGGGCCTGGATCAGCCAGTAGCCGCCGACGACCTCCTTCGCCTCCGCGAAGGGCCCGTCGGTGACGGTCGCCTTGCCGTCGGAGAAGTCGACCAGGGCTCCTTCCCCCGGCGGGTGCAGGCCGTCGAGGGAGAGCAGCATCCCCGCCTTTCGCAGCTCCTCGTTGTAGCGGCTCATCGCGGCGACGTCCTCGGCCGACGGCGACCACTCCTCTTCCTGGATGCCCGGGTACATGAACATCATGAATCGCATGCGATCACCCCTCGCTTGGTCGTTGCGAGCGCCCAATCGCGCCCTCTACTCCGACGACGAACGACCTTCCCGAAAATCGACAAGCCCGTCAACGGGCGGTTCGCGCTACTCGTCGCGGGGGGTGATGCGGAAGATCGAGACGACCTCGGCCTGGTGGGCCTCGGGATGGGCCACGTAGGCGCTGGGGCCGCCGCCGAACCAGCCGGCAGCTTCGTTGTTGCCGACGAAGATCCCCGGGTGGTGGGTGCCGTTGGCGTCCTGGACCCAGACCTTGTCGCCCTCCTTGAAGCCCTCTTCGATCGCCTCGCTCATCGCCGCGAGTCTATCTCCGTTCGTGCGCTCGGCGGCCGACCTCCGCCCGCCGGATGTCACAGCTCGCGCGGCTTCGCCACCTCCGGGCCGGTGTCCGGCCTGAGGGCGGTGCCGCGTCGAAACGAGCGCTCCTGAGGAGCGGAGCGGTGCTCTAACAGGGCCCGAGGCGCCGCAGGTGCTGGCGGTAGACGCGCATCGAGGAGTGCCGCCAGTCGCCGTGGGTCTGCGTGCGCAGGCTCGGCACCAACTCGTGGTGATACGGGGAGGTGAGGCTCTCGGCATGCCCGATCACGTCGTGGACCGGGATATGGAAATGACAGCGCAGGTACTGGGTGAGCCGCAGCGATTCGCGCAGCTGCCGCGGGTTGTCGAGCACGTCGGAGTCGGCGAAGCCGGCGTGCTCGATCCCGATCGCGGTCCAGTTGAGGCCGACCGTGTGGCGGCAGCGGGTGCGCAGGTTGACCAGCTGGAAGATCCGGCCCGAGGAGCCGATGACGAAATGGGCACAGACGTTGGGGAGCTCGTGCAGCTCGACGTCGGGCACGTCCGGGGCGAAGGTGTTGTAGACGGCGCTGGCGCTGCTGGTCTCGGCCATGTGCTCGACGATCACGTGCGGGTGACGGAGCTGCCACTGGTATTCGCCGTAGTGGCGCTCGGAGTAGGCGGCCATCTCGCGCTTGCGTTTTGCCCCGAAGGGGATCGGCCAGCGGGTGATCGGGGGGCGGGCGGCGCTGGCGCCGGCCGCCGGCGCGGCCTGCGCCGGCCCGATCGAGGTCGCCACCAAGACAGCGAGGAGAAATGACGCCGCGAGGACGATCGCGGCTCTGGGTGCGGGCCTCATCGCCGTTGATGCTAGGGCCAACGGGCCTTTCGCCGCTTGCAGCACCCCTTCGGCGCCGGTAATCTATTTTAGGTAGGAACGTCAAACTGCTCTTCGCAGGGAAGGATGAGATGGGCTGGACCGCGACCGCTGGGGTTGTTGCTGCGCTGATGGCTCTGGGACTGCTGACCGTGTCGCTGCTGCGGGCGCGGCGCGAAGCGGGCCGCTTCCGCCTGCTCGACGAGATCGCCCGCGTCTCGGACGGCGCCGACGACCTCCCGGCGACGCTGGAGGCGATCTGCGACCTCCTCGTTCCCACGGTCGCCGACTTCTGCATGATCGACGTGCTCACCGACCGCGGGGTCGAGCGCGCCGCCGCCCGCGCCTCCGTGCGGGGAGGGCCCGAGGCGCAGCTGGGACTGGCCAACCGCGAACCCTCGACCCCGGCGCCGATGATTCGCGAGGGGGCCGAGGCCTCGCTGGAGCCGCGCTTCATCGAACGGATGGGGGAGGCCGACCTGCGCGATCTGGCCCACGACCCCGATGACCTCACCTTCCTCCGCGGCCTGGGGATACGCTCGGCGATCACCGCGGCGTTGCGCGCCCGCGGCAGCGTGATCGGCACGATCACCCTGGGGACGGCCTGGTCGCGCCGCCGTTACCGCCGGCACGACGCCCGCTTCGCCCGCGTCCTCTCCGGGCGCCTCGCCCTGGCGCTGGACAACGCCGGCCTCTTCTCCGACCTCGAGCGGGTCCAGCGCGAACGGGCCGAGATCGCCGCGACGCTACAGCGGGGACTGATGCCGCCGCCGCTTCCGGATATCCCCGGTTGGGTGGCGGCGGCGATGTACCGGCCGGCGGGAGCCGAGAACGAGGTCGGCGGCGATTTCTACGACGCCTTCCCGATCGCCGGCGGCTGGATGCTGGTGATCGGCGACGTCACCGGCCGCGGCGCCCAGGCGGCCTCGGTCACCGCCCAGGCCCGTTACACGCTGCGCACCGCGGCCTGGCTCAGCGGCGACCCGCTGGTCGCCTTCGCCACCCTCAACAGCGCCCTGCTGGCGCGGGCCGACTCCGCCCTCTGTACGGTCGTCGCCCTGTCGCTCTCCGCCGACGCGGCCGAGCCGGTCCGCCTCGCCGTCGCCGGGCACCTGCCGCCGCTCCTGATCGACGGCGACGCCGTGACCGAGGTCGCCGAGGCCGGACCGGTGCTCGGTGCCTTCGGCGACGCCAGCTGGAGCCTCGAGCAGACCGCGGTCGGGCCGGGGCAGCAGCTGGTGACGGTGACCGACGGGATCACCGAGGCCGGCGGCGGCGAGGATCGGTTCGGTGAGGCAAGGCTCCGCGCCGAGCTTGCCGGCTCGGCCAGTCCGGCGATCTCGGTCAGCAAGCTCGAGGGGGCGCTCGACCGCTTCACCGCCGGTGCGCTCGAGGACGACGCGGCGGCGCTGGCCGTGACGCCGCTCCAGCCTCCCGCCTAGGCGCGCGAGATCCGCGGTCACGCACGGTGCATCTCGCGCGGCAGTAAAGTCGCCGGCAGTGTCCGGGCTCCGGTCTCATCCTGCTCGACTTGCCTGGGTATGCGCCACCGCGCTGGTCGTGTTCGTGATCTGGGGCGTGACCGACGTGAGGGCCAACGCCGGAATCGGCTTCTTCTACGCGGTGCCGATCGGGCTGGCCGCCTGGTGGGGCGGCCGCCGCGCCGCGGCCATCGCCGTGGTCGGCTGCGCCGGCCTCTACGTCTTCGGCGTCCTGGTCCTGCAGTCGGTCCCGAGCTTCGGCGCCACCTTCGCGGTGCGCCTGGTCGCCTTCGTCGCCGTCGCGGTTCTCGTCTCGCTGCTGCGGGAGCGGCTGACGCAGCTCGAGCACTCGGCCGAAGAACTCGACGACATCCGGGCGGCGTTGACGCCGTCGACGCTGCCCGAGATCGCCGGGGTCGACGCGGCGGCGGCGTTCGTCCCCTCCGAGTTCGGGCTCTCCGGTGACTTCTACCTGCTGACCAACGGTCCCGACGGCTCCACCGTCGCGATCGTCGGCGACGTCGTCGGCCACGGCCCCGAGGCGGCGCGGCTCGCGACCTTCGTTAGGGCCCGCTTCGCGGCGCTCGCGGCGGGCACCAGCGATCCGGCCGAGCTGCTGATGCTCGCCAACGCGGCGCTGCTCGATCGCGCCGGTGGTGAGCAGGAGCTGGTCAGCGCCGCCTGCCTGCGCTTCGAGGCCGGGGGCACGGGTCTCTCCTGGGCCACCGCCGGCCACCCGCTGCCGCTGCGCCTCCCCGACCTGCGGCAGTTCGATTTCGGCGGCACCACCTTTCTGCTCGGCGCCGACGCGACCCTCAGCCTGCGGCGGGTCGACACCTCGATCGAGGGCGAGGAGGGCGTCGTCGTCTTCACCGACGGGGCGACCGACGTGCGCCGGGAGGGGAGGCTGCTCGGCCTCGAGGGCCTCGCCCGGCTGCTCGAGCCCTTCGCCCGGCTGCCGCCGGCGGCGATGGTCAGCGAGGCCGAGCGGGCGATCCTCGAGTGGACGGACGAGCCGATCCGTGACGACCTCTGCCTGCTGGCTCTGAGGCCGGAGGCCCAGCTGACGTAGTCGGCTAGGCATGGTTGGGCGGCCCCGCAAAGTGCGCGTTTCGAGCTCGCGGGCGGACGGGTAGGAGGAGTCCGTCGACGTGAGGGCCCCACTGCGCAGCTTCGACCGCTTCCAGCGCGAGCGCCGCTACCTGGCGGCGCCGATCGGGGTCGTGAAGAAGTTCGGCGAAGACGAAGGCGGCAGCATGGTCTCGTTGATCGCCTACCGCGCCTTCTTCTCGCTCTTCCCGCTGCTGCTGCTGATGACCACGATCCTCGGCTACCTGCTCGCCGACAACCCGGAGCTGCGCGAAAAGGTGATCGACTCGACCCTCTCCCAGTTCCCGGTTATCGGCGATCAGCTCAAAGGCGGCACCCTGACCGGGAGCGGCGTCGCCCTCGCGGTCGGCATCGTCGGTTCGGTGCTCGCCGGGCTCGGCGTCGTGCTGGAGATCGAGAAGAGCTTCGACCGCGTCTGGGGGGTGGCGGACGACAACCGTCACGGCTTCCTCGGCTCGCGCCTGCGGGCGATCGGTCTGTTGGTCCTGCTCGGGGGCCTCGCGGTCGTCTCGACCGTCGTCTCCGGCCTCGTCGCCGGCGGCTCCGATCTCCTCGGTCCGGTCTGGGGAATCCTGATCGCCACCGCCCTCAATCTGATCGTCTTCGGCGCCGTCTTCCGGCTGCTGACGAGCGGCAAGATCGCCTTTCAGGCACTGGTCCCGGGGATCGCGATCGCGACGGTCGGCTGGGAGCTGTTGCAGTTCCTCGGCGGTTGGTACGTCTCGCACGAGGTTCGCAGCGCGACCCCGGTCTACGGCACCTTCGCCTTGGTCATCGGTCTGCTCGCCTGGATCCACCTCGGCGCCTTCTTCACCGTGCTCGGCGCCGAGGCCAACGTGGTTCGGGCGCGCCGGCTCTGGCCGCGCAGCTTGCTGCCTGACGGCTCGGGTAACTGAGGAGTGGACCTTGACAGAACGGGTAGACGGTTGACATGGCATCGATCAAGAATCAACTCACCCGCAAGGCGGTCAGGTCGACCGCGAAGCACACGGCCCGCGGTACGGCCTCGAAACTGAGCGGAAAGGCGGCGCAGGTATGAGCCCCGGCAAGGAGCGCGACGAGGCGATCGTCGAGGAAGCGGAGGAGGCCGCCGCGGCGGAAGCCGCCGAGATCGGCGGCGAAGCGCCGAAGGACAGCGACGACCCCGCCGAGCAGCCGCTGGTGGAGGCGGGCGAGGGCGAGTCGGAGGGCTTCGAGCTAGCCGAGCGCCAGCTCGTGGACAACGCCAGCCATGGCGACGAACACCGCTTTCCCGACCGCGACGCCCCTCCCGCCGAGGAGCCCGAGACCGCCGAGCGCGGCGAGGCCGACCAGACGATCCCGGCCGACGGGTAAAAAGGAGGTTGGCAGCGGAGCGAATCTTCGAAAGAAAGGCGTGACAAGGATGGAGACGAGAAAGCTCGGTGCGACGGGGCCGGAGGTCTCGGCCGAGGGACTCGGTTGCATGGGGATGTCGGAGTTCTACGGCTCGACCGACGAGGGCGAGGCCAAGGAAGTGATCGGTCGCGCCCTCGACCTCGGCGTCACCCTCCTCGACACCGCCGACATGTACGGCCCGTTCACGAACGAGAAGCTGATCGGCGAGGCGATCGCCGGGCGCCGCGACGAGGTCGTCCTGGCGACCAAGTTCGGCAACGTCCGCGGCGAGATGGGCGAGCGCCTCGGTGTCCGCGGCGACGCCGAGTACGTGCACAAGTGCTGCGAGGATTCGCTGCGGCGGCTGGGCGTCGAGCGGATCGACCTCTACTACCAGCACCGGGTCGACGCCAAGGTGCCGATCGAGGAGACCGTCGGCGCGATGGCGGAACTGGTCGAGCAGGGCAAGGTCGCCCACCTCGGCCTCTCCGAGGCCGGCCCGGAGACGATCCGCCGCGCCCACGCGACCCACCCGATCGCCGCCCTGCAGACCGAGTACTCACTCTGGACCCGCGATCCCGAGGACGGGATCCTGCCGACCGTTCGCGAGCTGGGCATCGGCTTCGTCGCCTACAGCCCGCTCGGCCGCGGCTTTCTCACCGGCCGCTTCCGCTCGATCGACGACCTCCCCGAGGACGATTTCCGCCGCGTCAACCCGCGCTTCGAAGGCGAGAACTTCGACCGCAACCTGGAGCTGGTGGAGAAGGTCGAGGAGATCGCCGAGGAGAAGGGCGTCACCGCCGGGCAGCTGGCCCTCGCCTGGGTCCTCGCCCAGGGCACCGACATCGTCCCGATCCCCGGCACCAAGCACGTCCAGTACCTGGAGCAGAACGTGGCCGCCGCCGAGGTCGAGCTCAGCGAAGAGGACCTGCGCCGGATCGAGGAGGCGGCCCCCGCCGGAGTCGCCGTGGGCGACCGCTACGCCGACATGTCGCCGCTCGATCTCTAGCTCGGACGGGAAACAACGGACGAGTCCTGCATTTCCGGCTGCATAGCGGCAAAATGCAGGACTCGTCCCGCTTCTCAGGCACGGCTAGAGTGAGTCCGGTTGGTGCTCTTCACCAGCGTCGGCGACGGACTCAACAAGGCGACCGTGCGCTACCTCGAGCCGAGGTTGCTGCAGCTGGCGGCGAACGCTGGGCGGCGGAACCAGACAACGGCAACGCTCCGAGCTTGCCGCCTCTCTCGGAGGCGGACTGACCGCCTACCCCACCGGTTCCGGCTTCCGCAGCGCCTCCAGGACCTCCTCGGCCAGCTGGGAGCCGTCCTCGGGGCGCAGCGGGGTGGCGCTGACGCGGAGGACGACGCCGTCCTGGTCGATCTCCTCGAGGGCGACGTTGGGGCGATAGCGGGTCGGGACGGTGATCGCGCGCAGCAGGCGCTGCTCGATCTGATGCGGACTGGCATCCGACGGGAAGCGTGCTTTGACGTCGACTTTGTCCGGCTCGCGCAGGGGGACGACGACCAGGTTGAGCAGGACGCTGTTGGGTACGAGGAGACGATCGGCTCCCTGGCTCAGGGTCGTGTAGAAGAGCCCGAGCGAGGAGACGGTTCCCTCGAGCGAGCCGGCGAGGGCGCCGCCGACCAGCCGGATTCGTTCGCCGACACGAAAGGGCCGGGTGCTCTGCAGGACGATGCCGGCGAAGATCCCGCCGATCGCCTGCTGCGCCGCGAGGCCGAGCAGAACCGCGGTGAAGGCGCCGCCGACGGCGAGGGTGCTGGCGGTGACGCCGGCAATGCGCAGGGCAAAGATCACCACCGCGCCGATCGCGAGGAGGCGGATGACGAAGCCGGCGGTGCCCGCGGTGGCGGGGTCGAGGCGGCGGTTGAGGCGGGGGGAGAGCGCACGCGAGAGCCAGTGGGTGGCGGCGGTGCCGGCGATCACCAGCACGGCCACGGTGCCGATCCGGATCCACTCGCCGTAGCCCGGCGCGATATGCCGGCGCTCGTAGTAGACGACCATGGTCGCGGCAAGGACGACAAGCGCGGCCAGCAGGCCTACGAGGGACTTCTTGGAGACCGCTTTCGGGGCCAGCTCGTCACCGAGCCCGAGCGAGTTCCAGACGTGGCTGCGGGTCTCGAAGAGCTCGCGGGGAAGTTTGCGGCGGCGGGGAGCAGGCATCAAGTGCAGATACCCGCTCAGCGCGGAGTTATGTGTGCGCGGGGCCGAATCAGCCGCGAATGGCGGCGAGGGCTTCGTCGCGCGTCGCGTGAATCTCCATCGACAGCTCCAGGCCGGTGATCTCGAGGACTCGCCGGACCTGTTCGTTGTCGCTGCAGATGACCACGCGGCCCTTGCCGTCACCGTCGGCGCTGCGATCGAGGCGTTGCCAGGTCCTGACGATCAGCGCGATTCCGGTGGAGTCGATGAACTCGCACGCGGAGAGATCGATCAGCACCGAGGCGTCGCCGGCGGAGATCGCGTCCTCGAGCGGGTGCTCCAGGTCGGATGCGGTGCTGAGGTCCAGCTCGCCCCGAACCGCGATCACTCGAAGGCCGTCGTCGAGCTTGGCGGCGGTTGCTTCGAAGGGGGCGGGGCTCACCAGCCGATGCTACCGCAGGTATCGGGGCGAGCCACCGTCCGGTTTGCCGACGCTTGGCGAGGGTAGGAATTGAGCGGCGGCGGGGAAAGTTATGCTCGCCGACGAGACCGACGACGGCGTTGCGGCGCTGGGACAGGCGAAATCGTGAATACGACCACCGACGATCGATCGGGGCTTGAAATGTCCCTCCCTGCCCGAGCCGAGAATGTTGCGGTCGTGCGCCACGCCCTCGCCGGCTTGGCCGATCGGATCGGGATGGACGAGCCGGGAATCGCCGACTTGAAGACGGTCGTCACCGAGGCCTGCATGAACGTCATCGTTCATGCCTACCCCGATGACGAGCCGGGCCTGCTCGAGGTCGAGGCTCTCCCGGAAGCGGCGAGCCTCACCGTCGTCGTCCGCGACTACGGGATGGGGATCCGTCCCCGGCCCGACGTCGACCGGCCCAGCCTGCGGATCGGCCTGACCCTGATCGCCGCCCTCTCCACCAGCTTCGAGATCAAGGGTGGCGTCGGCCGAGGCACCGAGATAACGATGCAGCTGCCGCTCGAAGCGCGCGACGAAGGTGGGGAGCGCGAGCACGCCGCCGCGGCCGCACCGGTCCGGGTCGACGCCACGGAGATCCGAGTCGGATCGGCGGAACTGGTCGCGCCCGTTCTCAGCCGCGCCCTCGCCGCCCTCGCCGCCCGCCACGAGATCAGCGTCGACCGCATCTCGGACGCGATGCTGCTCAGCGACGCGATCTCCGCCGGCGCGCCCAAGGTCTTCAAGGACGGCCGCGTCCGCCTCAGCATCGCCGACCGCTCCGAGGGCGTCGAGTTGCGGATCGGCCCGATGGAGAGCGGCGGCGCCGAGCGCCTGCGCGGCAGCTTCGAACTGCCGGAGGTCGGGGGCTCGATCGAGGCGCTGGCCGACGAGCTGCGCGTCGAGCAGGGCGACGGCGGCGACTTCCTCGTCGTCGGCATCGCCTCACCGGCGGCTTAGGCGCCCTCCCCTTCGCGGCCCTGTTCGGCCACCTCCTCGCGGATCCGCTCCAGGGTCCGGCGCAGGATCCGCGAGACGTGCATCTGCGAGTGGCCGATCCGCTCGGCGATCTGGGACTGGGTCATATCCTCGGCGAAGCGCAGCTGCAGGATCAGCCGCTCGCGGTCGTCGAGGTGGGGCAGCACCCCTTCCAGCGCGAGTTTGTCGTCGACCAGCTCGAAGCCCTCGTCCTCGTTGCCGACCCACTCGGAGGCGGGCGATTCGTCCTCTTCGCCGCCGACCGGCCGGTCGAGTGAGAGCGGGCGCCGGTTGTGATTGGCCTCCAGCACATCGAGCACGTCGGTCGGGTCGATCTCCAGCTTGGCGGCGATCTCGCCGACCGAGGGCGAGCGTTGCAGCTCGACGGTCAGCGCCGCGGTCGCCTTGTCGACGGCGGCCATGCGGTCGTGGAGGCCGCGGGGCACCCGAACGGTCCAGACGCGGTCGCGGAAGTGGCGCTTCAATTCGCCGAGGATGGTCGGCGAGGCGAAGGCGGCGAACGGCGTGCCGCGCGCGGGGTCGAAGCGGTCGATCGCGTTGACGAGGCCGAGGTTCGCCACCTGGAGCAGGTCGTCGAAGGACTCGCTGGCGCCGCGGTAGCGCAGCGCCAGGTTCTTGGCGAAGGGCAGGTAGCGATGCACCAGCTCCTCGCGGGCCGCCGAATCGCCCTGCTCGCGCAGGCGTTTCCACAGCTCTCGCTCGTTGGCCAACCCTTCGCCGGGGCCGGAATTCACGTCCTGCTGGATTGGTCGGGTCTCGTCCCTTTTCGCTGCCATCGATGCCTCGCGCCGGATAGTTACACCGGCGCCGCCCTGAGGGCGATGAACCGAAGCCGTGCAGCGCCCGGCGACCGTTTGGCCACCGTTCTCAAAAGATAGCGGGGGGCGGCCGTTCGCCTTCGGATCCCCTTGCCGGCGCTACTGCCCGCGTGGCAGCCGCTTCGCCTGCCCTTCGCGAGTGTTTCCAGCCAGGCGGCCGGGGTAGCCTGATTCCATGGAAGGAGGGGGGCCTCGGCGTCGCCTCGTCGCCCGGCTGGCCCCGGCGGCGGCCTTGGCGATGCTCGCCCTTGCGCTGGCGCCGGCGAGCGGCAGCGCCATCGGCGGCGTGCCCGGAACGCGCCACTGGCGCCCGCCGCCCCGCACCGCGGCGTGGCAATGGCAGCTACAGGGCAAGATCGACCCCGACGTCAAGGCTTGGGCCTACGACATCGACGGCTTCGAAGCGACCAAGGGCGATGTGCGGGCGCTGCACCGCCACCGCCGCAGGGCCATCTGCTACCTCGACGTCGGCAGCTGGGAGAACTTCCGGCCCGACGCCGGTCGCTTCCCGAAATCCGTGATCGGCCGCCGCTACGCCGGCTTCCCGAACGAGCGCTGGCTCGACGTCAGTCGCTTCCAGCTCTTCGCGGCGCCGCTGCGAGCGCGGATCGCGATGTGCGCGCGCAAGCGCTTCGACGCCGTCGAGCCCGACAACGTCGCCGGCTGGGAACCCGAAAACAAGACCGGCTTCGACATCACCCCGGCCGACCAACTCCGCTTCAACCGCTGGATCGCCCGCGAAGTCCACGCGCGGGGGATGGCGGTGGCGCTGAAGAACGACGGCCGCCAGGTCAAGCAGCTCCTCCCGGACTTCGACTTCGCGATCGTCGAGGAGTGCTTCCAGTACGAAGAATGCGGCTACTACGAGCCCTTCGTGCGAACCGGCAAGGCCGTCTTCGAGGCCGAGTACGAACTCGAACCCGCCGAATTCTGCGCCGCCGCCGAAGCACTCGGTTTCAGCGCGATCCGCAAGTCCTACGACCTCTTCGCTCGGCCCTGGGAACCCTGCGATCCGCTCGCTTCGAGCCCGCGGATCAGCATCGGGTAGAGCGGTGCCCGCAACCGTGCCGAAGGAGGCCTAGATGGGATTCGACCAGTACCGCGAGCCGCCCGACGAGCTGTCGGCCGAGACCCGCACCTTCGCCCGGCTCCCGCCTCGCTGACCGAGGAGGCGGAGGCGATCGGCTGGTACGGGCAGCGCATCGCCGTCGAGCAGGACGCCGAGGCGCTGGCGATTATGCGCGACGCCCAGGCGGAGGAGTTCAAGCACTTCGCGATGGACCTCGGCCGCGCCGAGCTGGCCGACAACGACCGCGGGGCGGTCGATGCCGATCTCGAGCCGCTGGGGAAAGGCGCCGAGGACTACCCGCGCTCGGTCGCCCGCGCGGTCGAGTCGATCCGCCTGGGCGGGGTGGAGGGGCCCTACGGGCTGGCGCTCGGCCCCGACGAGTACACGCAGGTGATCGAGACGGCCGAGCACGGCGGCTACCCGCTCTTCGATCACCTGGCGAAGATCCTCGCTGGTCCGATCGTCTGGGCGCCGGGCGTCAGGGGCGCCCTCGTGATCAGCCTCCGCGGCGGTGACTTCCGCTTCGAGTCGGGCCAGGGTCTGGCGATCGGCTACAGCCACCACGACGCCGAGCCGGTCCACCTCTATCTGGAGGAGAGCCTCTCTTTTTGTGGTCGCGACGCCGGAGGCGGCGGCGCCGCTCAGCCCCTGAGCGGCGCCCACCTGGAGCTCCCGGAGTTCTACTCGGACGCGGCTGACTCGACCTCGACCTCGGGGTCGACCTCGACCTCGGTCTCGGGGTCGGGCGACATGAAGTGCAGCATCTCGACTTTGGAGAGTATGCCCGGCTCGTCGCCGTTGGCGATCCGTTCGGAGGCTTCCGCCTGGATCTTCAGGAGCCGGTCGAGCGTCTCGCTGAGGAGGCCCGCCACGTCGGTCCAGCCCTTCTGGTCGACGACCATCGGCACGCGACTGAGGTGGCGATCCCCGATCTCGTCGAAGGTGCCGCTGCGGACCGCCTCCTCGATGTCATCGAAGACGGCTTTCAACATCGCGCCGGAGAGGCCTGGGCGCAGGACGGTGGGCATCCGCGACCATTCGGCATCACTGAGGAACTGGCGTCGAGTGGCGCGATAGAAATGCTCGGTGGCGCCGCGGCGCTGCTTCGTGTCGACCAGCTCGATGCAGTCGTATTTCTCGAGCACCCGCACGTGGTAGGCGACCAGATTCAGACTTTGGTCCAGCTCCTGGGCGAGCAGGTTGGGGCTGGCCACCCTCTCGTTGAGAATGATCAGGATCCGTACACGCAGCGGATGAGCGAACGCTTTGGCGACAATTTGTTCGACGCCGTCCCTTTTTCTCGTCTTCGGCAAGGGGCTTTCCTTCGTTCGTTTTGCAGGGTGGCGGCCGATCGAGGCACTTTAACGCTCCGAAGTCAGGAATTTCACAACGGTCTTGTTTTTTCCGTTTATTGGCACTTTATTTCCTGCACCCCTTGATTGCTGGAAGGAATTAAAGTATTCATATCGAGTCGCACCGAAAGGGAACGGTGGGCCTGGGAATGCGAGGGGAGCGAGGGGAGGTGGGCTGGATGAAGATGGGACCGATGCAGGAGCGGGTTACTCCGACGGCTATCAGCAAGGGCTCTTAGTTCCGCACTGGGACGACGGTCGCGCCTGACAGGCTTAGCCGGTGGCCACTTGGAAGCTGCCCTTCGTCGTCGTCGCGATCGTCGTCCCGATCGCCGCCGCCTTCTACGCCGGCGGCCCCGGGACCGGCGTCGCGGTCGCCGCCCTAGTGGCGGTCGGCATCGTCTACGTCGCCGTTCGCGAGCGTCCGCGGGGCGCGATCGGGGATTCGCCGTCGACCGCCGACCGCCGCCGGCTGCTGGTCGTCGTCAGTCGTCCGGCCGAGGATCCGCTGGTGATCGCGCAGGTCGCGGAAGCGGCGGCTGCGGGCGAGGGCAGCGGGGCCGGGGCCGAGGTCCTCGTTCTCGCCCCGGCTCGAATCGGGTTTCTCGACCGCTGGGCCTCCGATCTCGAAGCGGCGCGGCGAGAGGCTCAGCAGAACCTGGTCATCACCGTCGCCTCCCTGGCCAAGGCGGGCGTCGCCGCCGAAGCACGGGTCGGCGACGAGGACCTGGTGCAGGCGGTCGAGGACACGATGCAGAGCTTCGCGGCTACGGACGTGATCCTGGTCACCGCCAGCGCCGAGCGCGACCCGGCGGCCGCGACCGCGGCGAAGGAGCTGGAGTCGAGGCTGCGGGCCCGGTTCCGCCGGCTTGTGGTGTGACCGGCGACGTTGCCGGTCACGCCACCCGTCGTCAGCGATCCAGGAGCTCGCTGAAACGCAGCGCCGCCCGGGTTGGGATCACGAAGTCGGCGCTGCGGTGGAGCAGGCCGGCGCCACCGAGGTCGCGGATCGCCCGTTCGATCGAGTCGCGCTCGCCGAAGTCCGCCTGCTCGCCGCCGATCTCGCGGACCAGCTCGGCGACGGTGACCTGGGTCGGGTGGAGGCCGAGCACCTGCCGCAGGACCGCTGACTCTGTGGCGAGGTCGCTCGCCTTAGTCGTCCAGCTGTCATCGGTCCCGTCCATGCCGCTCCCTGGGCCGCTAAGTCGGTCAGGCGTCCGGACTCTCCCCTGCGGACTCGACCCCTGGGTCGTCCAGGGCGAGAATCTGAAGCGCCCAAGGCGCCTCGATCGCGATGCAGTAGAAGTGCTGCATCGAGCCCCGCACCGGCGTCGTCTTGACCAGGGTCACCGCGGCGCAATCCGCGAGTACGCGGACGTGATAGCTGACGTTGCTCAGGGGCCTGTCCAGCGCGACCGAAAGCTCGCGCGGGCTGATCGCCTCCTCGCCGGCCATCTCGCGGAGGATCTGTCGGCGCAGCGGATGTCGTAGCGCCGCCAGCAGGTCGTTGTCGTCCGATCGGTTGAGACTCGTCATCTCGGTCGGCAATATAGAGCAAACGAAACGTTTTGTCTGTAAGGCTTCTGTCTGAGCCGAACGTTGCCGCGGGCGTACCGGTTCTCAGCCGCCGCCGCGCACCCCGCCCATTTCGCTGAAAACCGCGGTGACCCCACCGTCCTCGCGTTCCTCGTCGGCGATCACGTGGGAGACGGCGTTGATCAGGGCCAGATGGGTGAAGGCCTGGGGGAAGTTGCCGAGGTGGCGACCGGAGTCCGCCTCCAGCTCCTCGGCGAAGAGGTCGAGCCAGCCCGCCGCCTCCAGCAGCCGCTCGCACAGTTCCCGCGCCCGCTCGCACTCTCCGATCTCGGAAAGGGCCGAGACCAGCCAGAACGAGCAGATCAGGAAGGTGCCCTCCTTGCCGTGGAGCCCGTCGTCGGTCTCCTTGACCCTGTAGCGGAGGACGAGGCCGTGTTCGGTCAGATCGTCGGCGATCGCGTCGACGGTCGCCCGCAAACGCGGATCGTCGGGGGGAAGGAAGCGGAGCAGCGGGATCAGCAGCAGCGAGGCGTCGAGGGCATCGGTCTCGTAGTGCTGGCGGAAGATGCCGTCGCGGACGCCGCGCTCGAGGATCTCGGCGTGGAATTCGTCGGCCTTGGCCTGCCACTCGTCGGCGATCTCGTCGAAGCCGAGGCCGCGGGCCATGCGGACGCCGCGGTCGACGGCGACCCAGATCATCAGCTTCGAGGAGACGTAGTGCTGGGGCTCGCCGCGGGACTCCCAGATCCCCTGGTCGGGGCTGGGCCAGGCGTCGATCGCGGCCTCGACCTGGTAGCGGATCAGCTGGCGGTCGGCGGGCTCCCCTTTGCCTTTGAGTGCTTTTTCGTGCAGGTAGACCGAGTCGAGGAGCGAGCCCCAGACGTCGTTCTGGCGCTGGTCGTAGGCGCCGTTGCCGATCCGCACCGGCTTCGCCCCGCCGTAGCCGTCGAGGTGGTCCAGGGTCTGCTCGGTCAGCTTCTTCTCGCCGCCGATCCCGTACATGATCTGGAGGTCGGGGTGGTCCTTGCAGACCTGGACGATGAAGCGCATGTAGTCCCGCGCCTCTTCGTCGAAGCCGAGCGTGTGCAGGGCCCAGAGGCTGAAGGTCGAGTCGCGGATCCAGCTGAAGCGGTAGTCCCAGTTGCGTTCGCCCCCGGGGGTCTCCGGCAGCGAGGTGGTCGGGGCGGCGACGATCGCTCCGGTCGGCGTATAGGTGAGCCCCTTGAGGACCAGCGCCGAGCGCTGCAGGTGAATCCGCCAGGGGTGGTCGGGGAAGCTGCCGTGGCGCAGCCAGGCGCGCCAGAACTCTTCGGTCGAGTCGAGCCGCTCCAGCGCCTCGGGGGAACTGCGGGGCCCGCCGAGGCCGCCCTCGCCCCAGGTGACCGCACAGAAGCCGCTCTCGTTTTCGCGCAGCTTCAGGGTACCGCTGGCGGCGCCGCCGTCGAGCGTCAGCTCCATGTCGCTGGTCAGCCGCAGTTCGGTCCCGTCGGCGGTGGCGACGGCCTCGCCGAGCTCGCCGCCCGACCAGGTGGCGCCTTCGAGCCCGTAGCCGAAGCGCGGCAGGCACTCCATCTCCATCTCGACCTCGCCGTCGATGCAGGTCATCGTTCGCAGCAGCGAGCGGTCGGACTCGTGGTCGGTCTCGGGCCGGGCGCCCTTGCCGTCGGCGGTCACCCACTCGGCGATCGTCAGGGCATCGTGGACGACGACCCAGCCGGTGTCGGTGACCCAGGTGGTCTCGATCACCAGCGTCCCCGGCTCGTAGCGGCGGCTGATCGGGACGATCACCCCTCGCGGCCGCAGGGTGAGGTGGCCGGCGCCGCGGTCGAGCAGCGCCGCGAAGGCGCTGGGCGAGTCGAAGCGAGGCATGCAGAGCCACTCGACCGAACCAGCGAAGGAGACGAGGGCGGCGGTGTGGCAGTCGGAGAGGAAGCCGTAGCTGCCGATTGGGGGAAAGCGGTCGTCGATCTCGCTCACGGCGAACGCCAAGCTACCAGCGGGGCGGGCGGGGAGCGTGCGCGGGGCCGGCGCTACGCTGAATCCCGTGACCCTGCCGATCGCCCACGAGACGGGCATCTTCGGCCCGCTCGAGCTGCTGCCGATGCTGATCGTGGCGGGCCTCTACACGAGGCGCTCGATGACCCTGTCGGCGAAGGGGCGGCCGGTGCCGCTCTGGCGCCAGGTCTGCTTCGCCTCGGGCCTGCTGGTGATCGCGGTCGCCCTGGTCACGCCGATCAGCGACGTCGCCGACGAACTGGTGATCGCGCACATGGTCGAGCACCTGCTGCTCGGCGACGTCGCCACCCTGCTCCTCGTCCTGGGCCTGACCGGGCCGCTGCTGCAGCCGGTTCTGGCGATCAAGTTCTTCGACCGGCTGCGGATCCTCGCCCACCCCGCGGTGGCGCTGCCGCTGTGGGCGATCAACCTCTACTTCTGGCACACGCCGCCGCTCTACGACGCCGCCTACGGCACCGCGCCTGTGCACGCGCTCGAGCACTCGACCTTCATCTTCTTCGGCTGCCTGATGTGGATGCCGCTGTTCGGCCCGCTGCCGGTGCCGCAGTGGTTCACCGCCGCCTGGAAGGTCGGCTACGTGATCGCCGTCCGCTTCGTCGGCGTCATCCTCGGCAACGTCCTGATGTGGTCAGGAGCCGTGCTCTACCCGATCTACGGGCCGGGGGAGAGCAGCTGGGGCATCTCGCCGATCGCCGATCAGAGCACCGCCGGGGTGATCATGATGCTGGAGGGGACCTTCCTCGGCCTGGGCCTGCTCGGCTGGCTCTTCTTCGCGGCGGCGAAGGAGGGGATCGAGAAGCAGCGCCTGCTCGACCTGGCCCAGGACCTCGGCGTCGAGCTCGACGCCGAGCGGGCGCAACGAGCGGTCGCGGCCGGCCACGGCGCTCACCTCGAGGCGCAGATCCTCGGCGCCGCCTCGGAGGCCGCGCCGAGCGGGGATCCGGGTGTCGCTGCTAGATAGAGCGAAGGCTTGGCTGGTGACCGGGCCGGTGGGGAGGGGGCTCTCCTTCGCGGTCGACTTCGGGGCCGCCCTGCGCACTGCGTTGGCGAAGCGCCGCGGATAGCCCGTCGAGCCGATTCCTTTAGGGTCAGGCACGGATGCAGACCTCTCTCACAGAGTTGCCCGACTCCCGCGTGCGGGTCGAGGTCGAGGTGCCGGCCAAGGACGTCGATCGCGCCGCTTCGCGGGCCGCCCGGGCGATGGCCAAGGAGATGCGGATGCCGGGATTCCGCAAGGGCAAAGCGCCGCCGTCGCTGGTGATCCAGCGGCTCGGCTTCGGTCCGGTGCTGGAAGAGGCGATCCGCGATTCGCTGCCCGAGTGGTACGAACGGGCGCTGCTCGACGCCGGCGTCAGCCCGATCGGCGACCCCAGCATCGAGATGGTCTCGACCCCCGACGCCGAAGGCGAGGCGCTGGAGTTCAAATTCGAGGTCGGGGTCCGGCCCCCGGCCATGCTCGGCGAGTACAAGGGTCTCGAGGTCGGCAAAGCGGAGAACGAGGTTCCCGACGACGTCGTCGACCGCGAGATCGAGCGGGTGCGCGAGGGTTTCGCCAGGCTGGAGCCGGTCGAGCGCCCCGCCGCCGAGGGCGACTCCCTGCTGATCGACTTCGAGGGGCTGATCGACGGCACCGCCTTCGAGGGCGGCAAGGCCGAGGACTACCTTCTCTCGCTTGGCTCGGGCCAGCTGATCGAGGGCTTCGAGGAGCAGCTGACCGGCGCCGCGACCGGCGAGGATCGCCAGGTCGAGGTCACCTTCCCCGACGAGTACCAGGCCGAGCACCTGGCCGGCAAAGCCGCGGTCTTCAACGTCAAGGTCAAGGAGGTGCGGGAGAAGATCCTCCCCGACCTCGACGACGACTTCGCCTCCGACGCCTCCGAGTTCGAGACGCTTGAGGAGCTGCGCGCCGACGTCCGCGAGAAGGTCGGCGAGGCGCTCGACAGTCGCTCCCTCGAAGACTTCCGGATCGCCGCCGTCGACGCCGCGGTCGACGCCGCCACGGTCGACGTTCCCGACGAGCTGGTCACGGCGCGCGCGACCGAACGCTGGGAGCGGATGGAACGTCAGCTCGCCCAGCGCGGCATGGACCCCAACGCCTTCCTGGAGATGCAGGGCAAAACGCGCGACGAGCTGATCGAGGAGTCGAAGCCGGACGCCGAGAAGGAGCTGAAGCGCGAGGCGGTGGTCACCGCGATCGCCGACGCCGAGGCGATCGAGGTCAGCGAGGAGGAGCTGGTCGAGGCGCTCGAGCACAGCGCCGAGCACGAACGCACGACCCCCGAGAAACTGCTGGAGAGGCTGCGCCAGAACGGCCGCGACGCGATGATCGCCGACGACATCAGGGCCCGCAAGGCGATCGAGCTGGTGGCCGACGCCGCGAAGCCGATTCCGCTCGCGGAGCCCGAAGAGGAGCCCGAGGCGAGCGAGGAGATTTGGACGCCGGAGAAGGAGCGCGAGAAAGCCGGCGGCCTCTGGACTCCCGGCGACCCGGACTGAGCGCAACGAGTAGGGGTCCGGTCACCCTCCGGGCGGCCAGACCCATCCACCGGCACGCCCGACCGGGACGGCCCAGTGTGCGGAAACTCCCGCGAAGACCGCCGGCAGTTCGGAAGCTCGCAAAAAGGGGCTGCCGTGAGCCGGGGTCTGCTGGAGCTCGCCCTCCTGCGACGTGCTTGGTCCCTGGCGCCTTCGGCGGCCGCCAGGCGCGCCTGGCGCCTTCTATAGAGTGCCGCTCATGAGCCCTCTGGTACCGATGGTGGTCGAGCAGACCTCGCGCGGCGAGCGCGCCTTCGACATCTACTCGCGCCTGCTCGGCGAGCGGATCGTCTTCCTCGGCACGCCGGTCACCGACGACATCGCCAACCTGATCGTCGCCCAGCTGCTGCACCTGGAGTCCGAGGATCCCGACAAGGACGTCAGCCTCTACGTCAACTCTCCCGGCGGTTCCGTCTACGCCGGCCTGGCGATCTACGACACGATGCAGTTCATCAAACCCGACGTGCAGACGATCTGCGTCGGCGTCGCGATGAGCATGGGCGCCCTGCTGCTCTCCGGTGGCGCCGCCGGCAAGCGGATGGCGCTGCCGAACTCGAAGATCCTGATCCACCAGGTCTCGGCCGGGTTCCAGGGCCAGGCGACCGACATCGAGATCCACGCCAGAGAGATCATCGACGTTCGCCGCCGCCTCGACGAGATCATCGCCAAACACACCGGACAGCCTTTCGAGAAGGTCACGAAAGACACCGAGCGCGACTACTTCATGAGCGCGGAGGAGGCGAAGGAGTACAACATCGTCGACCGCGTCATCGAACACCACTGAAGCGTCCGCTCCTCCTCGGTCTCGTCCTCCTCGCCGCCTTCGCGGCGCCCGCCTCGGCCAAGATCGTCAGCCGCGATGGCGGCATGCCCTATTACGAGCACGTCTTCCCGATCGAGGGCCCGCACTATGAACGGGGGCCGGTTGGCGAATTCGGTGTCCCGCGCAGCGGGGGCCGGATCCACGAAGGCTTCGACCTCCTCGCCGGCTGCGGGACGGAGCTCGTCTCGGCGGTCACCGGACGGGTGCGCGAAACGGGCTATGACCCGATCCTCTACGGCAATTACCTGCTGATCCACGCCCGAGGCGAGGACCGCAGCTACTTCTACGCCCACATGCTGCACCCGCCCGTGGTCCACCGGGGCGACGATGTCTGGGCAGGAGAGAGGGTCGGGCAGGTGGGAAAGACCGGCAACGCCCGCACCGTCGGCTGCCAGCTCCACATCGAGATCCGCGTCCACGGCGTGCCGGTGAACCCCAAGTCTGAAGTGAATCGTTGGGACAGCTACAGCTAGCTCGCTGAAGCTTCTTGGTGGCCGGGGCCACCAAAGGTCTTCAGTCGAGTGCGCGTTCGAACCAGAGGCTGGCCTTCGGGTTCGAGTTGTAGGCGGGAACCTCGCGGTAGCCGGCGGCGCGGTAGAGGCCGATCGCCTCGGTCAGGTAGTCGGAGGTGTCGAGGCGGGCGGCGCCGCAGCCGTGCCGGATCGCGGTCTGCTCGAGCTCGGCCAGCAGCCGGCGGCCGAGGCCGATGCCGCGGTGGGTGGGGGAGACGAACATGCTCTTGACCTCGGCGACGTCGGTGTCGAGGTGGCGGACGCCACCGATCCCGGCCGGCGCGCCGTCGACGCGGGCCAGCAGCAGCACCCCGTTCGGCGCCACCAGCTCCGCCGACGGCCCCGCCGCGATCTCGGCCTCAATGTCGACCTCGTACTCGAGCGGCCCGTCGGCCTCGCGGATGAAGGCGTCGTAGAGCCCCAGAACCTCGGGGTCCTCGGGAGTCGTCAGCTCGAGCTTGATCTCCGGCGAGTCCTGCATTTCCCTCTTATGCGAACGGAAACGCAGGACTTGTGGTGTTCACAGCCCGAGCTCGTACTCGACCCATTCGGAGCGCTCGGCTCCGGTCGAGTCGTAGAGGCGCTGGGCGGTGAGGTTGTCGGGAGCGGTCGCCCACTCGAGGTTGGCGGAGCCGCGCTCGCGCGCGACCTCGGCGCAGGCCTCGATCAGGGCGCGGCCGACGCCCCGGCCGCGGACAGCCGCGTCGACGTAGAGGTCGTTCATCAGCACCGTCTCGGTCGCCTGCAGCGAGGTGAAGTGCCAGTAGAGGCAGGCATAGCCGACGAAGCGATCACCTTCGCGGGCGCCAATCAACATCCCGTCCTCGCTGGGGGCGAGGAAGCGGCGGAAGAAGGAGCGGTTGCGCTCTTCGTCGATCTCGTCGACCTCGTAGAAGCGCTGGTAGGCGGCGATCAGCGGCAGCAGCCGCTCGAACTCGGCCGTGGCGACGGGGGCGACATCGAGCTCGGCTGGCACCCGCCCACGGTACCGCGAGAGCGCAAGGCGGGGATCACGAGCAGGGACAGCCGGCCCCACGCAGTAAACGACCCCCACGTACCGGCCAGTTGCCCCGTCTAAGCTGTTGGACCCAGCCGGAGGTCAAGATCATCCCGATAGGAGGGGATTCCGCTGGCACGTCCCACTGACTCGAACGAGCAACTTCTCTGCAGCTTCTGCGGCAAGTCGCAGCGCCAAGTCAAGAAGTTGATCGCCGGCCCCGGCGTCTACATCTGCGACGAGTGCATCGACCTCTGCAACGAGATCATCGACGAGGAGCTGACGGCGCCGCCCGCCTTCGAGCTGGAGAACCTGCCGAAGCCGCGTGAAATCCACGCCGTGCTGGAGGAGTACGTGGTCGGCCAGGAGGCCGCCAAGCGCTCGCTCTCCGTCGCCGTCTACAACCATTACAAGCGGGTCCAGATCGCCCAGACCGAAGAGTCCGAGGTCGAGCTGCAGAAGTCGAACATCATGATGCTGGGCCCGACCGGGTGCGGCAAGACGCTGCTCGCCCAGACCCTGGCCCGGATCCTCAACGTCCCCTTCGCGATCGCCGACGCGACGGCGCTGACCGAGGCCGGCTACGTCGGCGAGGACGTCGAGAACATCCTTCTGAAGCTGATCCAGGCCGCCGACTTCGACGTCAAGAAGGCCGAGACCGGGATCATCTACATCGACGAGATCGACAAGATCGCGCGCAAGGCCGACAACCCGTCGATCACCCGCGACGTCTCCGGCGAAGGCGTCCAGCAGGCGCTGCTGAAGATCCTCGAGGGAACCACCGCCTCGGTGCCGCCGCAGGGCGGGCGCAAGCATCCTCACCAGGAGTTCCTGACGATCGACACCACCAACATCCTCTTCATCTGCGGCGGCTCCTTCGCCGAACTCGACAAGGTCATTGAGCGGCGGGTGGGCGATCGCGGCATCGGCTTCGGCGCCTCGATCTCCTCGCGCGAAAAGAAGGACGCCGGCGAATGGTTCGAGCAGGTGCTTCCCGAGGACCTGATCGAGTACGGCCTGATCCCCGAGTTCATCGGCCGCCTGCCGGTGATCACGGCGATCCACCAGCTCAGCCGCGACGACCTGACGACGATCCTGACCGAGCCGCGCCACGCGCTGACCCGCCAGTTCCAGCGCTTCTTCGAGTTCGACGACATCGAGCTCGTCTTCGCCGAGGACAGCCTCGAGGCGATCGCCGACAAAGCGCTCGAGCGCGAGACCGGCGCCCGCGGCCTGCGCTCGATCCTCGAGGAAACGCTGCTCGACGTCCAGTTCGAACTGCCCTCGCGCCGCGACGTGACCAAGTGCGTGGTGACCAGGGAGACGATCTCCCAGGGTCGCCGCCCGACCCTGGTCACCGAGGCGGCGCCGCAGGACATCGGCGCCGCGGTCGACGAGCTGGACGAGGAGTCCGCCTAGTCGGATTGGCGCTTTCCGGCCGCATGGCGGACGGAAAGCGCCAGCTTCTAGACTCGCCGCCTGTGAGCGCGGCGGATCGACAGAGGCTGGAGGGGGCGACCCGGTACGAACCGGCGGAGGTCGAGTCGCGGATCTTCGCCGAGTGGATCGAGGGCGGCTACTTCCATCCCGCCGCGGAGGGGACGGCGGCCGACAACTTCTCGGTCGCGATCCCGCCTCCGAACGTGACCGGGGCCCTGCACATGGGCCACGCCCTGAACGGCTCGATGCAGGACGCGCTGGTGCGGCTGAATCGAATGAGAGGTCGCAGGGCGCTCTGGATCCTCGGCACCGACCATGCCGGCATCGCCACCCAGGCCGTGGTCGAGAAAGGGCTGAGGGCCGAAGGCAAGACGCGTCAGGAGATCGGCCGCGAGGCCTTCGTCGAGCGGGTCTGGGCCTGGAAGCAGGAGTACGGCTCGCGGATCGTCGAGCAGTACAAACGACTCGGCGCCTCCTGCGACTACGAGCGCGAGCGCTTCACCCTCGACTCCGACTACGTCCGCGCCGTCTACCGCGTCTTCAAGCGGCTCTTCGACAAGGGCTACATCTACCGCGACCACTACATGGTCAACTGGGATCCGGGCTCGCGCTCGGCGATCTCCGACCTCGAGGTCGAGAACCGCGAGGTCGTGGACTCCCTCTACTCGATCGATTACCCGGTCGAGGACTCCGACCAGGTGCTGACCGTCGCCACCGTGCGCCCGGAGACGATGCTCGCCGACACCGCGATCGCGGTCAACCCGGGCGACGAGCGCTACGCGGACCTGGTCGGCGGGTTCTGCGTGCTGCCGCTGGTCGGGCGGCGCCTGCCGATCATCGCCGACGAGCACGTCGACCCCGAGTTCGGCACCGGGGCGTTGAAGATCACCCCCGGCCACGACCCCAACGACTTCGAGATCGGCCGCAAGCACGGACTCGAGGAGATCGTCGTGATCGGCGAGGACGGTCGCCTCACCGAGGAGGCCGGGGACTTCGCCGGGATGAGCGCCGCCGAGGCGCAGGTGGCCGTGGTCGCGGCGCTGCGCGAGGAGGGCAGGCTGCGGGCCGAGGAGCCCTACGCCCACTCGGTCCCCTTCTCTCACCGCTCCGGCGAGCGGATCGAGCCGCTGATCTCGCTGCAGTGGTTCTGCCGCATGGACGAGCTGGCGAAACCGGCGATCGAGGTGGTCGAAGCCGACGAGGTGAGGATCGCTCCGGCCCAGTGGAAGCGCGTCTACCTCGAATGGATGCGGGAAATCCGCCCCTGGTGCGTCTCGCGCCAGCTCTGGTGGGGGCACCGCATTCCCGTTTGGTACTGCGACGCCTGCGAGGAGACCTTCGTCGCCGAGTCGGCGCCGGAGCGCTGCGGCACCTGCGGCGGCGAGCTGCGCCAGGAGGAGGACGTCCTCGACACCTGGTTCAGCTCGGCGATTTGGCCTTTCGCGACGCTCGGCTGGCCCGACGACACCGCCGAGCTGCGCGCCTTCTACCCGACCAGCTTCCTCACCACCGCGCGCGAGATCCTCTTCCTCTGGGTGGCGCGGATGATCATGACCGGGATCGAGTTCGCCGGCGATGTCCCCTTCCGCGACGTCTACGTCCACTCGGTGATCCAGGCCCGCGACGGCCGGCGGATGTCGAAGAGCCTCGGCACCGGGATCGATCCGCTCGAGGAAATCGACGTCCACGGCGCCGACGCGCTGCGCTTTGGCCTGCTGGCGATGTCCTCGAGCCAGGATGTCCGCTTCTCCGACGCCAAGGTCCAGCAGGGCAACGACCTCGCGAACAAGCTCTGGAACGCCAGCCGGCTGATCCTGCTCAACGCCGCCGCGGTCGAGCCAAAGCCGGCGGTGCTCCACGTCGAGGACCGCTGGATCCTCTCGCGGCTGGAGCGGACGATCGCCTCGGTCACCGAGAAGCTCGAGACCTACGACTTCGCCCACGCGGTCCAGGAGGCCTACTCGTTCTTCTGGCGCGACCTCTGCGACTGGTACCTGGAGATCGTCAAGCCTCGGCTCTACGACGGTGAGGAGGAGGTGTCGGCGACGCTGCTCTACGCGCTGGAGCGAGTGCTCGCCCTGCTGCACCCGACGATGCCCTTCGTCACCGAGGAGATCTGGTCCTTCCACCCGGCCCGCGACGGCCACCTGGTCGTGCACCCGTTCCCGGTCGCGGACTCCTCGCTCTTCGACGACGCGGCCGAGGCCGACGTCGAGGGTGGGATCGGGCTGACCCAGCGCCTGCGTGCCTGGCGCGACCTCGTCGACGTGCCGGCCGGGGCGGTGCTGGTGGCCGTGATCGACGGAGTTGAACCGCCCGGGTTCGTCGGCAGGCTCTCTCGCTTCGAGTTCGACGGCGTCGGTGCCGCGCCCGTCGCCTCGATCGGGCCGGTACGGATCCTCGCCTCCGAGCAGCTCGACGCCGAGGCGGTCGCGGCGCGGCTGGAGAAGCGCCGCGAGGAGCTGCGGGCCGAGGTCGAGCGCGGCGAGCGCAAACTCGGCAACGAAGGCTTCGTCGCCAAGGCTCCGTCCGAGGTGGTCGAGGAGGAGCGCGGCAAGCTCGAGCGCTACCGGGCCGAACTCGCCGAGCTCGGCTAGCCGCGCTCGGTGGCCCTGGCCCGGTTCGATCCCGACGCCTATCTCGACTCGCTGGAGGCGATCGGGTGGCGCCTCGGCCTGGAGCGGATGCACAAGCTGACGACGGCGCTGGGGATGCCCCAGCACCGCTTCGGCTCGATTCACGTCGTCGGCACCAACGGCAAGTCCTCGGTGACGCGGATGATCGCGGCGCTGCTGGAGGCCCACGGCGTCGGCTCCGGCGCCTGCCTCTCGCCCCACACCGCAAGCTGGTCGGAGCGGACGCTGATCCACGGCGAGGAGATCGGAGCGGGGGAGTGGGCAGCCGCGGTCGAGACGGTCGCCACCGCCGCCGAGGGGGTCAACCGCACCCTCGAGGAGGGCGACGCCGTGACCCAGTTCGAGGCGGCGACCGCCGCGACCTTCCTCGCCCTGGCGAACGCGAGGGTGAAGGCGGCGGCGATCGAGGCCGGCCTCGGCGGCAGGCTCGACGCGACCAACACGATCCCCTCGCGGGTGACGGTGCTGACCTCGATCGGCCTCGATCACACCGATTGGCTGGGGGAGACCGAGCTCGAGATCGCGGCCGAGAAGCTGGCGGTCCTGCGCGACCAGACGACGCTGGTGCTGGGGCGGGTCTCGCCCGAGGTCGCGGCGCTGGCGGAGCGCACCGCGGCCGAGCGGGGGGCGCGCCTGGTGCGGGCGCCGGAGGATCCCGGGCCGGAGATCCGGCTGCTGGCGCCGGGCGACTTTCAGCGGCGCAACTTCGCCCTGGCGCGGAGCGCCGCCGAGGCCTTCCTCGGCGAGGTCGACCCGGCGCTGGTCGGCGAGGTGGCGGCGAGCGTCTCGATTCCGGGCCGGCTGGAGCGGATCGCCGCGCGGCCGCCCACCTACATCGACGCCGCCCACAATCCCGACGGCGTCCGCGCTCTCGCCGAAGCCCTTCCCGCCGTCACCGGCGATCGGGGGGTCGTCGCCTGCCTGGCGATCCTCGCCGACAAGGACGCCGCCGCGATGGTGGGGGCGCTGGCGCCGGCGCTGGAGCGGGCCGTCTGCACCGAGCTGCCGGCGGCCGCGCTGGCGGCGCACGGTCGGCCCGGGGCCCGCTCGCGCTCGGCGGCGGAGCTGGTCGCGGCCTGCGGGGCGGTGGGGCTGGTGGCCGAGGCGGAGCCCGACTTCGAGGCGGCGCTGCTGCGCTCATCCCTGCTGGCGGCCGAGCCGCCGGAGGGCGCCCTGCTGATCACCGGCTCCCACTACGGGATCGCCCCGGCGCGGGCGGTGCTGGGCGCCGATCCGGCTCAGGTACCGGGCCGGAAACCGCGATGACTGTGCGAGGATTCCGGTATGGAACGTGGCGCCGGCTCCCAACTGCTTGCGATGATGGGCCTGGTCGCCGCCGTCGTCGCGATCGTGATCCTCGTCTTCTTCGGGGTCGGATACCTGTTCGGAAGGCTCTTCCTCTAACGAAACACTCGTCCCGACGGCGCGAACAGGGTTCGGGGAACTCGTGGCGAAGTAGACTGCCCGCTCCCATTTTGCGGCGGGACGACCCCTTATGTCACTAGCGATCTTCGGCATCAAGAACAACGGCCTCGACCTGGCCGCGACCCTTTTCCTGCTGATGCTGGTCGTTCTCTGGCTGGCGCTGATCGTCTACACCTACCTCGACGCCCGCCGGCGCATCTCCGATCCGTTCCTGATCGCCTGCGCGACCGTCGCCTCCTTCTTCCCCTTCATCGGCACCGCCGTCTACGCGATCGTGCGGCCGCCGGAGTACCTCGAGGACGCCCACGAGCGCGAGCTGGAGATCAAAGCGGCGGAGCTGCGGGTGCGCCAGCTGCGGGATCAGACCTGCCCCAACTGCGAGTACCCGGTCGAGAAGAACTTCCTCCGCTGCCCGAACTGCCAGCGCCGGCTCAAGGACCCCTGCCCGACCTGCGGCAAGCCGGTCGATCCGCGCTGGGGGCTCTGCCCCTACTGCGAGACCGCGCTCGGCGGCGGCGGCGACAAACCGCGCCGGCCGCCGAAACGTGAGCGACGCCCGGAGGCCGAGCCCCGGCGATCCGAGCCCCCGCGCCGTGAGGCGGAGGGGTCGGGATCGCGCGAAGCGCCGCCGAAACGCCAGCCCGCCCGCCGCAAAAAAGCGCCCGCGAGCAGTGCCAAGAAGCCCTCCGAGGGAGCCCCCGGGAAAGAGCCGCCGAGGCGCCCATCTGCCAAGGAGCCGTCGACTCCCAACCCCGATCCGTCGACTCCCAACCCTGATCAAAGGAGCCCTAGCCGTGAGCCGGACCCTGATCCTCGTCAAGCCTGACGCCTTCGAGCGTGCACTGACCGGCGAGGTGATCGCCCGCTTCGAGCGCAAGGGGCTGAGAATCGTCGCCCTGAAGACGATCCTCGCCGACGAGTCGATCGCCAACCGGCACTACGCCGAGCACACCGAGAAGCCGTTCTTCGGCGAGCTCGTCTCCTTCATCACCGGCGGCCCGCTGGTCGCGATGGTGCTCGAGGGGGTCGAAGCGGTTCCGGCGGCTCGCCAGCTGATCGGGGCGACCAACCCGGTCGAGGCGGCCCCGGGGTCGATCCGGGGAGATTTCGCTCTGGAGGTCACCTTCAACATGGTCCACGGCTCGGATTCCGACGAGTCGGCGGAGCGCGAGATAGGCATCTGGTTCCCAGAGCTTTCCTAGCGCCCGTGAAGGTGGTGCTGGCTTCAAGTTCGCCTCAGAGGAGCGAGATTCTTCGGAAGCTCGGCCTCGACTTTGAGGTCATTGCCCCGGACGTGGATGAGCTGACGGGGGGCGATCCGGAGGTTGAGGTCGTCGAGAACGCTCGGATGAAGGCTCGGGCGGTTGAGGCCGGGGCGGAGGCGCTGGTGATTGCCTGCGATACGGATGTGGCTCTGGACGGGAAGGCGCTGGGGAAGCCTCAAGGGGAGGTTGAGGCTCGGGAGTACCTGGATCGGATGTCGGGGAGGGCGCACACCGTGCTCAGCGGGCTGGTCGTGCTCGAGGGCGGGGAGGAGCGGTCGGGCCTGGAGAGGACCTCGGTCGTCTTCAAGGAGCTCTCTGAGGACGAGAAGATGCGGTACGTGCGGTTCGGGGAGTGGCGCGGGCGTTCCGGCGGGTACGCGATACAGACGCTTGGATCGACGCTCGTGGAGCGGGTCGAGGGCAGCGTCTCGAACGTGGTCGGGTTGCCGGTCGGCTTGCTGGCCGAGCTGGCGCCGGCGCTGTTCGACCGACCCTAGCCGCCGGGGAGTGCCATCATGGGGGTGCGGGAATCGCCCGCCGCGGGAGGCGTGCTCCTGCAAGTACTGGAGCAGCACCGTGGCGAATTCGGAGGCCGAACCACCGCTCCGGCAAGATGAACTCGGGGGCGCGGCCACTCCTTTAGCCGGCGCTCATGCAAAGCACCAAACTTAGGTCTTCCACGTGTATCGAAAGCAAGTACGCCGCCGCAGGGCGGTACTCGCGCTGTTGGTCATCGGCTCCTTCGTGTTGCTGACGATCACCTATGGGCGCGGCTCGAACGGCGTCCAGCGCGGCGTCAGCACGATCTTCAGCCCGGTCCAGTCGGCCGCCGACCGGGCGCTGAAGCCCGCCCGTGACCTCGTCAACTGGTTCGACTCGACCTTCGACGCCCGCGGCCGCAACAGTCGCCTCCACACCGAACTGGAAGCCGCACGCGAACAGTCCGTCGGCGCTCAGGCGGCCTTGGCTGAAAACGCGCAGCTGCGGAAGATCGTCGGACTCGACCACGGCGGAGCGATCCCATCGGGCTACGAACCGGTTACGGGAAGGGTGATCGCGCGCTCCCCGACCGTCTGGTTCTCCGACGTCACGATCGACGTCGGCTCCAGCGACGGCGTCGCCGTCAACGACCCCGTCGTCAACGGCGACGGCCTCGTCGGCAGGGTCTCCT
Organism: Solirubrobacterales bacterium; assembly: GCA_017882505.1. GTDB lineage: Bacteria > Actinomycetota > Thermoleophilia > Solirubrobacterales > 70-9 > VAYN01. The sequence continues at coordinate 46,692 of JADGPJ010000001.1, forward strand.
CGGTGATTGGCGGCTCGGCGCAGGTGACCCTGATCGCCGACGGGTCCAGCGCCGTCTCGGCCAAAGTCGTACCGCTGGGTGTCCAGGGCGTGGTCCGCCCCGCCGTCGGCGATCCCGGCAGCCTGATCCTCGACTTCATCGACTCGGCCAAACACGTCCATCGCGGCCAGGACGTGGTCACCGCCGGCTGGCGGGCCCAGGGACTGTCCTCGCGCTTCCCGCCCAACATCCCGATCGGCGAAGTCACCCACGCGTCGATCGAAGAGCAGGAGGCGCAGCAGCAGGTGGAAGTGAGGCCCTTCGCCGACCTGCGCAACCTCGACCTGGTCCAGGTCCTGACCGGTGGCTCGCGGTGATCCTGACCCCGAAGATCCTCGCCCGCCTGGTGGCGATCGTGCTGCTCGGAGTTCTGCTCCAGCTCTCCTTCTTCTCCCGCGTCGCGGTCTTCCACGTCAGCCCCGACGTGCTGCCGGCGCTGGTCGTCTCGCTGGGCCTGCTCGGCGGCACGATGACCGGGGCGGTGACCGGCTTCTCGGTCGGCTTCCTGCTCGACTGCCTGCTGATCGCGCCGCTCGGCGGCGGCTCGCTGGTCCTGCTCACCACCGGCTACCTCGCGGGTCTCTTCCGTGAGCGCTTCGAGATCCACAGTCAGATGGTGGCGCCGCTGCTCTGCATGGTCGGGACCCTGTTCGCCGAGCTCGGCTTCGGCGCCGTCCAGCTGATGCTGGGGATCGATTCCACGGTCAGCAGCCTGGTGATCCGCGACATGCTGATCAAGAGCGTCTTCGCCTTCTTCCTCGGCTGGCCGATCTACCTCGGCGTCAAGCGGGCCCTGCGCCCGGCCCTGGTCGAGGAGCCGGCGGCGCGGCGCAGCCGGCAGCCGACGGTGCTGGGAGCCTAGGAGCGATGTTCCTCGGACCCGACGACCGGCCGCGCGGCACCCGGCTCTCGCTGCGGATCGCCGTGGTCGGCGGCGTCGCCGTCGCGCTCTTCGCGATCCTCGCCTTCCGCCTCTGGAACCTGCAGATCCTCGACGGCGGCAAGTATCTGGCGGAGGCGCAGAACAACCGCACCCGGGAGTACAAGGTGATCGCGCCACGGGGCGCCATCCTCGACCGCAACGGCGGCGTCCTCGTCGACAACCGCACCAGCCTGGCGCTGCTGCTGACGATGAACAAGCTGCCGGCGGATCCGGCCAAACAGAAGGAAGAGCTGACCGAACTCGGCGAACTGGCGCACATGTCGCTGAAGAAGGTCAGGCAGACTGTCCGCGAACAGGAAGAAGTCGCCGCCGGGGCGCCGATCACGCTGCGCCGCGACGTCGGTTACGACCTCGTCTACTACCTGGAAGAGAACCAGCGGCGCTTCCCCGGAGTCACGGTCCAGCGCGTCTTCGTCCGCCAGTACCCGGACGGCAGTCGCGCCGCACACCTGCTCGGCAGTGTCGGCGAGGTCTCCGAAGAAGACCTGAAAGCGGGTCCCTACAAGAACTTCGAACCCGGTGAAGAGGTCGGCCAGGGCGGCGCCGAGTACACGTACAACCGCGTTCTGCAGGGCAAGCCCGGGCTGACCAAGATCCAGGTCAACGCGCTCGGAGAGCCGACCCCGGGGGGGCAGCTGGTCTCCAAGCCGCCGGTTCCCGGCAACAACCTGAGGCTGACGATTAACGGCTCCGTCCAGGCCGCGGGCGAAAGCGCGCTGGCCGACCGCGGCCTGCCGGGGGCCTTCGTGACGATGAACGTCGACAACGGCGAAATCCTCGGCCTCGGCTCCTTCCCGACCTACGACCCGACGGTGTTCACGAAAACGATGACCCAGGCGCAGGTCAACGACCTCTACCGCAGCGAAGCCGCGCCGCTGTACGACCGCGCGACCGAAGGGCTCTACCCGACCGGCTCGACCTTCAAGCTCATCACCGCGCTGGCGGGACTCGAAGGCGGGCTCGTCACCCCGCAGACGGTGATCCAGGACAACGGCGAAATCACCGTCGGGGAACAGACCTTCGAAAACTCCGAAGGCGTCGCCAACGGCCCCGTGAACCTGGTCTCGGCCCTGCGGGTCTCCTCCGACGTCTACTTCTACCTGCTCGGGCTGAAAATGTGGGACACCAACCAGCTCCAGCACTGGGCGCACGAGCTGGGGATCGGCCGGCCGACCGGGCTCGACCTGCCGGTCTACGAAAACGGCCTGCTGCCGAGCAAGCAGTGGCGCAACAAGCTCTACGCCGCGGGCGAAACCGAACGTCCCTGGTCGGCGGGCGACGACATCCAGCTTGCGACCGGGCAGGGCGACCTGCAGACGAACCCGCTGCAGATGGCGATCGCCTACGCGACCCTGGCGAACGGCGGCAACGTCGTCACGCCCCACGTCGGGCTCCGGGTCGAAGACGGCGCCGGACGGGTCCTGAGGGAATTCGAGCCTCACAGGCGCCGCCACGTCAAAATCAACCCCGCCTACCGCGCCGCGATCCTCGAAGGCCTGCACGAGGCCGCGCAGAGCCCGGGGGGAACCTCGTACTCGAGTTACGCCACCTTCCCGATCGAAGTAGCCGGCAAGACCGGCACCGCGGAACGGGCTGGCCACGCGAATCAATCCTGGTACATCGTGCTCGCCCCGTATCCGAATCCCCGTATCGTGACTGCGGTGACGATCGAGGAAGGCGGCTTCGGCGCCGAAAGCGCCGCTCCGGCGGCCAAGGAAATACTGGAAGCGTATTTCCAAAAGCAGCTGACCAAAGCCTCCGAAGGCGGCGAAGGCGAAGGCACCGAAACCGGCGCCCCCGAACTCGAAGCGGGCCACGGCTGATGTACGCAACCCGAACCCGAAAAGCCAGAACCGAGCCCTTCGCCGTCCACACCGGAATCGGCGAGCGCCTTGGCCTCGCCCACATGGACTGGCCGCTGACGATCGCGGCAGTGGCGCTGGTTGCCTTCAGCATCTTCACCCTCGGCCAGGCGACCACCCACGACGTGCCCGGCAGCCCCGGCTACTACGTGGACCGCCAGACGATCTACGCGGTCCTCGGGCTGGTCGGGATGATCGTCGTCAGCCGCATCGACTACTCACGCTTCCGCGAGCTGCGGGTCGGGATCTACACCTTCCTCAGCGTCAGCATCGCGATGGTCTTCGTCTTCGGCTTCGCCGCCCGCGGCTCGCGGCGGGCCTTCGAACTTCCCTTCTTCAGCTTCCAGCCATCTGAGCTCGGCAAGGTCCTGCTCGTTCTGGCCCTCGCCGGGTTCGTCATCGATGGCGCCAGGCGCGGCTCGGCGAGGCAGCGCACGGTGCGCTACCTCTGCCTCGGCCTCGCTCCTGCTGCACTCGTATTTCTGCAGCCCGACCTCGGCACGTCATTGGTGTTCGTGGTCGCCACCCTCGCCGTGATGTACTTCGGAGGTGTCCCATGGACCCACTTCGCGGTCATCGGCGCGGCTCTCGTCGCCTTGGTTTCGCTCGTCCTCATCGTTGCCCCCGCCGTGGGGGTACCGGTCCTCAAGGGCTACCAGGAGCAGAGGCTTACCTCGTTCCTGCACCCGAGCCAGGACACCGGCGGCGCGGGCTACCAGCAGCATCAGGGGGTGGTCGCGATCGGCTCCGGTGGGAAGACCGGGCGTGGCGATCGTGCCACCCAAACGCGGCTCGACTTCGTTCCCGAGCGCAGCACCGACTTCATCTTCGCGGTGATCGGTGAGCGCTACGGGTTCATGGGCGCCGCGTTCGTCCTATCCCTTTACGCCCTGCTCTTCTGGCGGGCGCTGCGGATCGTGACGCTCTCGAAGAACTCGTACGGAACCCTGGTCGCGGGCGGCATTGCCGTCTCGCTGCTGTTCCAGGTCTTCGTAAACGTGGGGATGAACCTCGGCATCATGCCGATCACGGGCATCCCCTTACCGCTGATGAGCTACGGGGGATCCTCCGTGCTCGCTACCTTCCTTGCGGTCGGCATTCTTCAGAGCATCAACATCCAAGCGCATCTCAGCCAGAAGGGAAGGTTCGCCTGGTGATGCCTCGAGAGAGGGATCCGGCGGTGCGTACCTATCCGAACTGAGCTGAATTCATGAAGAAAACTATTTTGGTGTCCGCCGAGCGCGGCGAGACCCGCGTGGCCGTCCTCGAGTCGAAGACGAAAGGTGGCAAGGCCGACGTCGCCGAGCTCTACATGGAGCGTCGCGGTCGTCGCTCGATCGTCGGCAACATCTACAAGGGCAAGGTCGACAACGTCCTGCCCGGGATGGAGGCGGCCTTCGTCGACATCGGCCTCGAGCGCAACGGCTTCCTCCACGTCGACGAGATCGTCCTCCCGGGGGGCGAGCAGGCTCCCAAGCGCGGCCGCGGCAGCGGCCGCCGCATCAACGAGCTGATCAAACCGGGGCAGGAGATCCTCGTCCAGGTGGTCAAGGACCCGCTGAAGTCGAAGGGCGCGCGGCTCTCGATGAACGTCTCGATCGCCGGCCGCTACCTCGTCTTCGCGCCCCAGGGCAGCGGCGTCGGGGTCAGTCGTCGCCTGACCGATTCCGAGCGCGACCGCCTGCGCAAAATGGTCGACCGCACCTACAAGGGGCCCGGCGGGCTGATCGTCCGCACCGCCGCCCATGGCGCAAAAAAATCGGACTTCGTGCGTGAGATCGGCTACCTCCAACGCCTCAACGAGGTGCTCGAGCGGCGCACTGACACGACCAAGGCGCCCGCCCTCGTATTCCAGGAGGCGGACCTCTCGGTGCGGGTTCTGCGCGACGTCTTCCTCAGTGAGTTCGAGACGGCGATCATCGACTCCCAGAAGCAGTTCGAGCGCGTCACCAACTTCTTCCAGCGCACCGCGCCGGAGCTGGTCGACGGCGTCAAGCTCTACGACGAGAAGAAGCCGCTGTTCGAGAAATGGAAGATCGACGAGGAGATCGAGTCGACCCTGAACCGGCGCGTCGACCTGCCCTCCGGCGGCTACCTGATCATCGACTACACCGAGGCCCTGACGGTGATCGACGTCAACAGCGGCAGCTTCACCGGCCGCGGCAAAGGCGGCCTCGAGGAGACGATCACCAAAGTCAACACCGAGGCGGCCGAGGAGGCCGTGCGACAGTTGCGGCTGCGCGACATCGGCGGCATCATCGTCATCGACTTCATCGACATGGCCCGGGCCAGCAACCGCGACAAAGTCCTGAAGACGATGCGCAAAGCGCTCGACGCCGACAAGTCGAAGAGCTACGTGGTAGAGGTTTCGCCGCTGGGCCTCGTCGAGATGACCCGCCAGAACGTCACCGACGGGGTGCGCGAGATCCTCACCGTCCCCTGTCCCACCTGCGCGGGAGAGGGCGTCGTGCTCTCGGCCGAGACCGTCGCCCTGGAGGGGCTGCGGAAGATGCGCGACATCGCCGCCGAACACGCCGATACCGAGGCATTCCTGATCCGGGTCAACCCGAAGGTCGCCGCCGAGCTGACCGATTCCGACAGCGGCCTGGCCGAGCTGGAGTCCGAGACCGGCAAGCAGTTCCACTTCGAGGGCGGCGACGCGCTGGCGATCGGCACCTTCGAGGTGGTCGAGTCGGGCAGTCGCGCGGAGATCGAGGAGCGGGCGCTGCCGTTCAAGGTCGGCGAGGAGGTCCTGGTCAAGATCGACGAGCCGCATATGTACAACGCCGACGACGCCGTCGCCCGGATCGACTCGTACATCGTCAGCGTCACCGGCGGCGGCCGCTTCGTCGGCGATCGGCGGCTGGTGCGGATCGAGGAGGTCGAACGCTCCGCCGCGACCGCCTCGCTGCTGGGAACCGATTCCCCCAACGGCTCCGGAGGCGGCGAGGAAAACGGCGCCGAGCTAGACTCCGCCGCTGCTTCGCGCAAACGCAGTCGCGGCCGTAGAGGCGGTCGGGGGCGTTCGCGCGCTAACCAAGGCGGCAAGGACGAGTGAGCATGTACGCAGTAGTAGAAACCGGTGGCAAGCAGTACAAGGTCGAGCAGGGCACGTCCCTCCTCGTCGATCGCCTCGACGCCAAAGAGGGCGACAAGGTCGCCCTGCGGGCGGTGATGTTCCGCGACACCGAGGTGATCGCGGCCCCGAAAGAGCTCGAGAAGGTCAAGGTCGAGGCCACCGTCTCCGAGCATCTGCGCGGGCCGAAGATCAAAGTCTTCAAATACAAGGCCAAGAAGGGCTACCGGCGTCGCGCCGGCTACCGTTCCGAGCTGACCAAGCTCGAGGTGACCAGCCTGAAAATGGGCAAAGCGGCGACCAAAACGGCCGAGAAGGAAGCCCCGAGCGAGAAGAAGCCCGCCGAGGCCAAGAAACCCACTGAGAAAAAAGCGGCAAGAAAACCGGCAGCCAAAAAAGCGCCGGCGAAGAAAGCTGTGAAAGAGGAGGGCTCCGATGGCTCATAAGAAAGGACTCGGTTCCAGCCGCAACGGGCGGGAATCCAATCCCAATATGCTCGGGGTCAAGGTCTTCGCCGGCCAGGAGGTCAGCGGTGGCGAGATCATCGTGCGCCAGCGCGGGACCAAGTTTTGGCCGGGCGAGGGGACCGGGCTCGGGCGCGACCACACGATCTTCGCGACGCGGGCCGGGAAGGTTGACTTCCGGCAGGCGCGGCGCGGCCGGACGATTTCGGTTCTCCAGGACGACTGAGCGAACGGAGGGGCGGGTGTCCCTCCGCCCACGCCGCCGGTCCTTCGCCCGGCGTGGCTTCGGGCTCGGTTTTGGTCATTGGGCTCGGCTGACGCGGCGGTCGTCTTTGTTCGCCCAGAGGGCCAAGAAGGACGGTCCATCTACTCTCTGAATCTCCATGTATGACAAGGCGAAAATCTGGGTTGAGGGCGGTCCGGGCGGCAACGGCTGCGTCAGCTTTCGCCGCGAGGCTCATGTGCCTCGCGGCGGGCCCGATGGGGGAGACGGGGGGCACGGCGGGGACGTGGTGCTCGTTTGCGATCTCTCGAAGCGGGATTTGGGGGCCCTGAAAGGGAGCAAGCACTTTCGCGGACAGCGGGGGAGTCATGGGGAAGGGTCGAACCGGCATGGGGCCCGGGGCGAGGAGCGGGTGATCCTGGTGCCGGCGGGGACGCAGGCGACCACCGTGGACGGGAGCGCGATCGATCTGGTCGAACCGGGGCAGCGGGCCGTAGTGGCTCAGGGAGGGCGCGGGGGGCACGGGAACAAGCGGTTCGCGACCTCGACCCGACAGGCGCCGCGGTTCGCCGAGAACGGGACCAAGGGCGAAGCCGACTGGATCGAGCTGCGGCTGAAGCTGCTGGCGGACGTCGGCCTGGTCGGGCTGCCGAACGCCGGCAAGTCCTCGCTGCTGGGGCGGTTGACGCGGGCGGCGCCAAAGGTGGCCGATTACCCGTTCACGACGCTCTCGCCGGTCCTGGGGACGATCGAAGGCGAGGACCGCCAAGCGGTGGTCGCCGACATCCCCGGACTGATCGAAGGCGCCGCCGAGGGCGCCGGGCTGGGCCACGAGTTCCTCGCGCACGTCGAGCGCTGCTCGATGCTCGTCCACCTCGTCGACATGGCGCCGATGGAGGGTGACCCCGTCGCCGACTACGAGACCGTGCGCGCCGAGCTCTCGGCACACGGGGCGGGGCTGGAGCGGCTGCCGGAGCTGGTGGTCCTGACCAAGCGCGACCTGATCGAAGCCGAGCGGGTCGAGGCGGTGCGCGCGGAGTGGGTCGAGCGCCTCGGCGAGAGCGTCCTCGGCGTGCTCGCGGTCTCCTCGGCTACCGGCGAGGGCCTGGAGGACCTGCGCGGCCGGATTCTCACCGAGCTGCCCGAGTCGCCCCTCTCAGGCGTGGTCGCGGACGGTGCCCCGGCCGCCGAATTCGAGGCCGAGCACCGGGTCTACCGACCCGCGGGAGAGGGCGGCTACTGGGTCGAGCAGGAGGAGGACGGCGCCTTCCGCGTCGCCGGGCGTGGCGTCGAGCTCCTCTTCGAGCGCCACGACACCCGCAACGAGGAGGCGCTCGCCTACCTCGAGCAGCGGCTGGTGGAGATCGGCGTCGTCAGCGCCCTTGCCAAGGCGGGCTTCCGGGCCGGCGATGACGTCCGCGTCGGCGAGCACGAGTTCGAGCTGCATGTCTAAGTTCAAGCGAGGCTCGAGAGCCCGGCCGCGAGGGCGAAGCCGAGCACGGTGATCAGTCCCGCGCGGCGGCCGGCTTCGGCTCTGGCATCGGGAATCATCGAGTCGATCAGCATCACCAGCAGCGCCCCGGCGGCGAAGCCGTCGATCGCCGCCTTGAGATTTCCGGACGCGGTGTCGGCGATCAGGTAGCCGGCGACCGTGGCCAGGGTGCAGATCGCGGCGACCGCCAGCCACAGTCGCAGGATCGCCGCCTGCGAGGTGCCGGCTTTGAGCATGTCGGCGGCGGATCCCATCGCCTCCGGCAGGTTGGAGACGAAGATCGCGACCAGCAGCGCGACGCCGACCCCGTTGCCGGCCGCCAGGTTGATGCCGAGGACCATCTGCTCCGGGATCCCGTCGAGGAAGGCCCCCAGCGCCAGCGCACTCCCGGTCCCGGACCCCTGGGAGCGGCCCTGCCGGCCGCGGCCGGTGGCCGAGCGGCGGGCGATCAGCCCGTCGAGCCCGTAGTAGACGATGGCGCCGACGCCGAGGCCGGCGCCGGTGATGCCGGCGCCGCCGACCGCGAGCCCCTCCTCCGCGAGCTCGAAGCTGACGGCGCTGATCAGCGCCCCGGCGCCGAAGGCGAGCACGGCGCCGACCTGCGTCGGGGACCATTTCCGGGCGAAGCTGAGCAACGTCCCGCAGATCAGCGAGCTCGCTGCCAGGGCACCCCAGCCCAGCGCCGCGGCCATCTCAGCTTCGCCTCACGGGCGGTTTCGCCATCAGCGGTTCAGCCTAGCCGCGGGGCGCGACACGGCCCCGGCCGCTCATACACTTGCTCGCCCATGACTCTCGTTGTCAAGCTCGGTTCCTCGATCGTCGCCGCCGACGACGGCGAGCTGCGCACGGACGTCCTCGACTCCGTCTGCGAGCAGGTCAGCGCGCTGGAGCGCGGCGGCGAGCGGATCGTGATGGTCACCTCGGGGGCGATCGCGCGGGGGATGCGGTTGATGGAGTTGCCGGTGCGCCCGCGGGCGATGGACGAGCTGCAGGCCGCCTCCGCGGTCGGCCAGGGCGATCTCTTCCGCGCCTACCAGGAGCGGCTCGCCGCCCAGGGCACCAAATCCGCCCAGGTGCTCCTCACCGCCGCCGACATCGCCGCTCGGACCAACTACCTGAACGCTCGCCAGACCCTGCGGCGGCTGGTCAAGTGGGGGGTGGTGCCGGTGATCAACGAGAACGACACCACCGCCACCGACGAGATCACCTTCGGCGACAACGATTTCCTCGCGGCCCAGGTGGCGCTGCTGCTCGACGCGCGCCTGCTCGTCCTGCTGACGAACATCGACGGCCTTCACAACGCCGACCCGGCGCTCGACGCGGAGGCGGAGCTGATCTCCGAGGTGAGCGACTTCTCCACGCTCGACTCGCTGGCGATCGGCGATCGCACCTCCGCCTTCGGCTCCGGCGGCATGCGCAGCAAGGTGGCGGCGGCGGAGATGGCGAGCGAGGCCGGGATTCCGGCCGTGATCTGCAACGGGACCAGAGCGGGCACGCTGGTGGCGGCCGCGGGTGGCGAGGCCGGTGGCACTCGTTTCGCCGCCCAGGAGGGCAAGGAGTCGAGCTTCAAGCTCTGGCTGAAGTACGCCAAGCCGACGCGCGGGCGCCTGCTCGTCGACGCCGGCGCCGCGCGCGTGCTGCGAGAGAGCGGCTCGAGCCTGCTGCCGGTCGGGGTCGCCGAGGTTGCCGGTAGCTTCGAGGCCGGCGATGCGGTCGACGTCGCCAGCGCCGGCGAGCTGATCGGCAAGGGCATCAGCGACTACTCCTCGCGTGAGCTGACCCAGGTGATCGGGATGAAGACCGGCGCGGTTCGCGACGTGCTTCCGCACGCGGCGGACGAGGTCATCCACCGCGACCGCTTCGTGTTGCTCTAGGTCCCCAGCTACCCTTGTCCGATGGCTGTGACCGCGACCACCGTTGCCGAGTCCTGCGCCGCCGCGAAGGAGGCGGCGCGCGCTCTCGCGAGCGCTTCGACCGAGGCCAGGAACGCCGCCCTCGAGGCGACCGCTCGGCTGCTGGAGGAGCGGAGCGCGGAGATCCTCGAGGCCAACGCCGCCGATCTCGCCGACGACCATGCCGCCGAGCTCACCGAGGCGCTGCGCGACCGCCTCGCGCTGGCGCCGGCGCGGGTCGCCGCGATGGCCGAGGGCGCGAGGGTGGTGGCGGGGCTCGACGACCCGGTCGGCGAGGAGCTCGAGCACAGGACTCTGGCCAGCGGGCTGGACCTGCGAAAGATTCGGGTTCCCCTGGGGGTCGTCGCCGTCGTCTACGAGGCACGCCCGAACGTGACGATCGACTGCGCGGCGCTGACGATCAAGAGCGGCAACGCGATCGTCCTCAAGGGCTCCAGCTACGCCGAGCGTTCGAACGGGGCCCTGGCCGCGATCGTCCGCGAGGCGCTGGTCGAGGCCGGACTGCCCGAGGACGCGGTGCTGCTGCTGGCCGGAGGCGGTCGTGACGACATCGCCCAGCTGGCGACGCAGGAGGGACTCGTCGACCTGATGATCCCGCGCGGGGGCGAGGGCCTGAAGGCTGCGATCAAGGACGTCGCGACGGTGCCGGTGATGTATGCGGCGGCCGGCAACTGCCACGTCTTCGTCCACGCCGAGGCCGACCTCGAGATGGCGCGGCGGATCGCCGTCAACGCCAAGGTGCAGCGCCCCGGCGTCTGCAACTCGGCCGAGACGCTGCTGATCGACGGCGCGATCGCGGCGCGGTTCGCGCCCGCCGTCCTCTCCGACCTGGCCGCGGCCGGGGTCGAGCTGGTCGGCGACGAACGCCTGCGCTCGCTCGCCGGGGACGTAGCGGTGGAGGCGGCGAGCGCCGCGGACTGGGACACCGAGTACCTGGGCCTGAAGATGGCGGTGGCCGTGGTCGATTCCGTCGAGGAGGCGATCGAGCACATCAACGCGCACGGCACCGGCCATTCCGAGGCGATCGTCACCACCTCCGAGGAGGCGGCGGACGAGTTCACGGCCGGCGTCGACGCCGCCGCCGTCTACGTCAACGCCTCGACCCGCTTCACCGACGGCTTCGAGTACGGGATGGGGGCCGAGATCGGCAACTCGACCCAGAAGCTGCACGCCCGCGGCCCGATCGGGATGCGCGAGCTGACGACCTTCAAGTACGTGGCGCGCGGCGACGGCCAGGTGCGTGAGTAGCCCGGGGGGCGCGGGGATCGGGGTGCTGGGGTCGGCGTTCAACCCCCCGCACCTCGGTCACCTGGCGCTGGCTCAGGAGGCGCTCTGGCAGCTCGGCCTCAGCGAGGTGATCCTGGTCCCGACCGGCGCCGCGCCGCACAAGCGGATCGCCGACGACCCGGGCCGGGAGCTGAGGATGACGATGACCCGGCTCGCCGCCGCCGACGACCGGCGCTTCTCGGTCTCCTCACTGGAGGTCGATCGCCCGGGGCCGTCCTACACGTATGAGACCTTGGAGCTGCTTGCCAAGGAAAGAGGCGAAACGGAGCTGGTGTTCGTGATGGGGGCGGACGCCGCCGTGGGCCTGGAGAGCTGGCGCAATCCGGAGCGGGTGGTCGAGCTGGCGCGGCTGGCGGTGGCGCGCCGGGCCGGCGTCTCCGACGCGGAGGTGGCGGCGGTCCTGCGCAGCCTCGGCGCCGACGGCCGGGCGACGATGCTGGAGATGCCGCAGTTCGGCGTCTCCTCCTCGTCGGTGCGCGAGCGGGCGGCGCGGGGCAGGCCACTGCGCTACCTGGTCCCGGAGCCGGTCGCGCGGTTCATCGAGGAAAAGGGGATCTACTCATGACCGGGATCTCCTCGGAGGCGCTGGCCCGCCGCATCGCGGCGCTGGCCGACTCGAAAAAAGCGGAGGACATCGTCGTCCTCGACATGCGCGGCCTCGTCGCCTACACGGACTTCCTCGCGATCTGCACCGCCCGCAACGAGCGCCAGGCGCGCGCGGTCGTCGACGAGGCCAGGGTGCAGATCAAGGCCGAGACCGGGCTGGTGCCGAGCGGCAGCGACCGGGGCGGGGATGCCGACTGGATCATCCTCGACTACCTCGACTGCGTTCTCCACGTCTTCACGCCCGAGGCGCGCGACCGCTACCAGCTCGAGGATCTCTGGCGCGAGGCGCCTCGCCTGGAGCTCGATCTCGAACTGCCCGAAGCGCCGTCGGTCGCCAGCGCCTGATCTCGCCGGAAAGGTCGTCGCGGCCAGTTCGGCTCAGATGTGACGAATTACCGTCCGAGGCCCCCCTTACGGTGCCGCGCATGGGAAGCTTCAAGCGGTCGCTGTTCGGCTATCGCCGTCCCGATGTGGACGACGCACTGTCGACTCTCGACTCACATATGACGGAGCTGCAGGCGAGGCTCGAACAGCAGACGGGGACGATCGGCGAACTCGAACGCGAGACGGTCTCGCTCTCGGGCATGGTGATCGAGCGCGAGGGTGAGATCCGCGGTCTCAGCGAGCGCCTGCGAGAGGCGAACGAGTGCCACGACCGCAGCATCGCCTCGCTCGACGCGGTTACCGCCAGGCTCGAGGAGATGCACGCCCAGGCGCGCGGTCAGGCGACGAGGATTCGGATGAAAGCCCTGCGCGAGGCGGTCGAGGTGAGCCGCCGGGTGCAGGCGCTGACCGAGGAGGAGCCCGCGACCGCCGAGGTCGAGGCTGAGCCGGCGACCCCGGTGGCCGAGCCGGGCGCCGCCAGCGGCAACGGTCGCGTTCCGGAGGAGATCTTCGACGGGCTCTTCGAGGGCAAGGTCAAGCTCGAGATCGGCCCCCTCGGCGACTTCTCCCAGCTGGTCGGCTTCGAGGACGCTGTCGGCAAGCTCGGCGCCTCCGAGATCTCGGTCGAACGATTCTCCGAGGGTCGAGCCACCCTCTCGATGCGGCTCGACCAGCCGGTGGAGTTGCTGCGCGAGCTCGAGGACCTCTCGACTCTCGACTTCAAGGTTCGCCACACGGCTCCGGACAACCTGATCCTCGACATCGACGAGGACCCGGGCCCCGAGCGGCGCGCCGCGTAATCAGGCTGCACTCTCGGTAAACTCCTTGGCCGATCTGGGGCTGTAGCTCAGCTGGAAGAGCGTCGCGCTGGCAGCGCGAAGGTCAGGGGTTCGAGCCCCCTCAGCTCCACTTCTCAAACAATCGCCCGTCGCTGCCGATTAAGGATGCGATGAGCGCCGTCGACCAGCACGTGTTCTCGCATGGGATGCAGGACACGCGGGATACCCTCGAGGCCTGGAACGAGCGCCACTGGGCGGTTCTGCGGGGTTGGCTGGCATTGAGCGTGGCGATCGCGCTGACGCTGCTGGCCGCGGTCTGGGTCGTCGCCGGGTTGCTGACGCCGGACCTGACGCCGATCCACCTGCCCGGGCTGACCCAACCTTCCGACCCGGGGGACCTGCTGCCGATCCTCTGGCGCAACTCGCTGGTCCTGGCCCTCCACGCCACCGCCTGCGTCGCCGGCTTCATCGCCGGCGCCTCGATGCCGATCGCCGCCGAACAGCGGACGGGCTTCTCGCGCTGGGTCCACGTCAAGGCGGGCGAGCTGGCGATCCTCTTCGTCTGCGCCGTCACCCTCTTCTCGCTCTGCACCCAGGCGCTCTACCTCGGCTTCCAGGGCTCGACGATCGCCTTCCAGCTGCACATCTCCCGCTTCGAATTGATCCTCAGCGTCCTTCCCCACGCGATCCCCGAGCTGACGGCACTCTTCCTGCCGCTCGCCGCCTGGCTGATCGCCAGCCGCCGCGGCGAGTGGAACCAGCTGCTGGCCGCGACTGTCATCACCGTCGTGCTCGCGATCCCGACCCTGATCATCGCGGCGACGATCGAGGTCTACGTCTGGCCGCACATCCTCGAGTCGATGTCGTCCTACCGGTACGTATTCCCGGCATAGGCCCGACGCGCCGTCGCGCCCGGCCCTCATAAGATCGCCGCTGATGGCGAGCTACGCACCGAAGACGATCGAGCAGAAGTGGCAGGCCGTTTGGGCCGAGGAGAAGACTTGGGAGGTCGCCAACCCGGGCCAGCCCGGCTTCGACGAGTCGAAGCCGAAGTCCTACGTGCTGGAGATGCTCCCCTACCCCTCGGGCGAACCCCACGTCGGCCATCTCAAGTGCTATGCGGTCGGCGACGCGATCGCCCACTTCCGCCGCCGCCACGGCTTCGAGGTGATCCACCCGATGGGCTACGACGCCTTCGGGCTGCCGGCCGAGAACAACGCGATCAAGACCGGCGAGGCGCCGCGGGAGGCGACCGAGCGCTCGATCGAGTCATTCCGCCGCCAGTTCCGCGAGTGGGGGATCTCGGTCGACTGGTCGCGCGAGCTCGGCACCCACACCCCCGAGTACTACCGCTGGACCCAGTGGATCTTCCTGCAGCTGTTCGAGCGCGGTCTCGCCTACCGCACCGAGGCGCCGGTGCAGTGGTGCCCCAAAGACGCGACCGTGCTCGCCAACGAGCAGGTCGTCGACGGCCGCTGCGAGCGCTGCGGGACCGAGGTCGTGCAGCGCAACCTCGAGCAGTGGTTCTTCCGCATCACCGACTACGCCGACCGCCTGCTCGCCGACTTCGACCTGCTCGAGTCCTGGCCCGAGCACGTGATCACGATGCAGCGCAACTGGATCGGCCGCTCCGAGGGGGCCGAGGTCGTCTTCCGCTGCGAGGAGATTGGGCTCGACTTCCCGGTCTTCACGACCCGCCCCGACACCCTCTTCGGCGCCACCTTCTTCGTCCTCGCTCCCGAGCACCCGGAGCTGGCTCGGCTGGTGGCCGGCACCCCGGGCGAGGAGGAGGTCCGCGAGTACGTCAACCGGATCGCCCGCGAGTCGGCCGAGGAGCGCGGAGCCGAGGATCGTGAGAAGACCGGCGTGCCGCTCGGGCGCAGCGTCGTCAACCCGGTCAACGGCGAGGAGATCCCGATGTTCGTCGCCGACTACGTGCTCATGGAGTACGGCACCGGCGCGATCATGGCGGTGCCGGGCCACGACTCCCGCGATTACGAATTCGCCCGGGCCTTCGGGTTGCCGGTCGAGCGGGTGATCGAGGGCGAGGACCCCGAGTCCGCCCGAGACGCGAGGGGGCTGCCGTACCCCGGCGACGGGCCGATGGTCAACTCCGGCCGCTTCGACGGCAAGGGCAACCGCGAGGCCTACGAGGAGATGGTCGAGTGGCTCGCCTCGGAGGACCGCGGCCGCTCCTCCGTCAACTACCGGCTGCGCGACTGGCTGGTCTCGCGCCAGCGCTACTGGGGCGCCCCGATCCCGATCGTCTACTGCGACGGGTGCGGGACGGTGCCCGTGCCCGACGACCAGCTGCCGGTCGAGCTGCCGGATATCGAGGACTACGCGCCGCGGGGCAAGAGCCCGCTGGCCGCCGCCGAGGACTGGGTCGCGACCGAGTGCCCTCGCTGCGGCGGCCCCGCCCGGCGCGAGACCGACACGATGGACACCTTCGTCGACTCCTCCTGGTACTTCATCCGCTACCTCGATCCGCGCAACTCCGAGGCGGCCTGGGACCGGGCGGCGGCCGACCACTGGCTCGCGGTCGACCAGTACATCGGCGGCGTCGAGCACGCGATCCTGCACCTGATGTACGCGCGCTTCCTAACCAAGGCGCTCGCCGACCTCGGCCACCTCGGCGTCCAGGAGCCGTTCGCGAACCTCTTCGCCCAGGGGATGATCACCCGCGACGGGGCGAAGATGTCGAAGTCGAAGGGCAACACGGTCAGCCCCGGCGACTACGTCGAGCGCTACGGCGCCGACTCGGCCCGCACCTACGTCTGCTTCATGGGCCCGCCGGAGCGCGGCGGCGACTGGGCCGACGAGGGCGTGGAGGGCGTCAACCGCTTCCTCTCGCGGCTCTGGCGGCTCTGTGGCGAGGTCGAGGAGAGGACCGAGGCGGCCGAGCCGGGCGAGGGCGCGCAAGGCGACGCGAGAGCGCTGCTCGCCAAGGCCCACTGGGGGATCGAGAAGGTGACCCGGGACTTCGAGCGGGGCTTCCAGTTCAACACCGCGATCTCCGCCGTGATGGAGCTCGTCAACGACGCCTACCGGCTCAAGGACGGCCTCTACGGGGACCCGGAGGGGGCCGCGACGGTGCGCTTCGCGACCGCGACGGCCGCCTCGCTGATCTTCCCCTTCGCGCCGCACCTCGGCAGCGAGGTCTTCGAGCGCCTGACCGGCGAGCGGGTCTGGGAGCGGGCCTGGCCCGTCGCCGACCCGCAGTTGCTCGTCAGCGACACGGTCACCCTCGTCGTCCAGGTCAACGGCAAGCTGCGCGACCGCATCGAGGCCGGCGCCGACGCACCACGCGAGGAGCTGCTGGCACTGGCTCGGGCGAGCGAGAAGGTGGCCAAGTACCTCGACGGCAAGGAGATCGTCAAGGAGGTCGTCGTGCCCGGAAAGCTGGTCAATCTGGTGGTCAGGTAGCGGCGGCCTCGCCTGTCGCCCCCTGGTTCTGGTAGAAAGCGCGCCAATGCTCGTAAGGCGTCTCGAGGACGCACCAGTTGAGGAGTGGCACCGTTTGCGCACCCACGTCCTGATGGACGCGGGGGAACTCGGATCCCGAAATCTCTCGGTCACCTGGCTCGCCGTGCCGGCCGGTGCCAAGCAGGCGCTGCGCTCCGACGAGGAGTCCGAGCAGGCCTACGTGGTCGTCCGCGGCAGCGGCGCGATGTCGGTTGCCGGCGACACGCAGCAGGTGGGGGAGGGTGACCTGATCCTCGTTCCGCCGGCCACCGAGCACTCGGTCAGCAACGACGGCGATGCCGAGCTCGCCTGCGTCTCGATCCAGTCGCCGCCGGTCGCGGCCGCCGAGCTCTACAGCGATCAGCTCGCAGAGGTGGCGGGTTATGACGACGACGACGTTTAGTCGCTGAGCCTGCGCCCAATCGTTTGATCTAGCGCGCCACACGCGCAGCCGGGTCGTCGAGCATCGGGCGATGCCCGAGCTGAGCAGAGTCCAGGTGGCCGTCTACGGAGCGATCGCCGTGGCGCTGCTGCTGGTCGGGGCGCGGGCGATTCGCGGTGAGGGCGCCGCCGACAGCTCCTTTGCCGCCGGTGCGCCGAGCGCGGGGGCTTCGACCGGCGGCGCTTTCACGATCAGCGGCCAGGGCGGCGACCTGATCATCGACGTCACCGGCGCGGTCGCCCGGCCCGGCGTCTACCGGATGCCCGCCGGCAGTCGCGTCAACGACGCGGTCCAACGGGCCGGGGGCCCGACGGCCAAAGCCGAGGTGGAAGCGGTCAACCTGGCGGCGCGGCTGGCCGACGGCCAGCAGGTGGTTGTCCCCGAGCGCGGACCCGGCGGCGGCATCGCGGTCGCCGGCGCGGCCGCCGAAGAGGGACCGATCAGCCTCGGTACGGCGACGGTCGAGCAGCTCGACACGATCGACGGCATCGGGCCGGTGACGGCGGAAGACATCATCGAGTTCCGCGACCGGCACGGCGGCCTCTCCTCGGTCGACCAGCTCGATCAGGTGTCGGGGATCGGACCGGCGACGATGGAGTCGCTGCGCGCCCGGCTGCAGCCGTAGGCGCGGCCGTGCGCTCGCCCTCGCCGTCCTTGCCGGTCCTTCTGGGCATCGTCGCCGTGGTCGCGATCGCGCTTGTTCACAGCAGCGAGATCCGCGCCCGGGCCGAGGCCGGTCTGGGGAGAGGAATGCCGCCTCGGGAGGCCGAGCTGGCGCGCGGCTTCGTGCTGGGAGAGGACGAGGGGATCGATGCGGAAGCCAAGGAGAGCTTCCGCCGCTCCGGACTCAGTCACCTGCTCGCCGTCTCCGGCGAGAACGTCACCCTGCTGGCGCTGCTGGCAATGCCTCTGCTGGGGGCACTCGGGATACCGCTGCGGGAACGGCTGATCTGGGTCCTCGGCCTGATCGCGGTCTACGTGCCGCTCGCGGGGGCCGGGCCCTCGATTCAGCGCGCCGCGGTGATGGGCGCCGCCGGGCTGGTCGCGACCCTGGCCGGACGGCGGACGTCGCGGCTGTATGCGCTGGCGCTCGCCCTCGGCGCGACTCTGGCGATCGACCCCGGCGTCGCCGCCGACGTCGGATGGCAGCTCAGCTTCGCCGCCGTGCTCGGCATCCTCCTGCTCGCCAGCCCGCTGCGAGAGGCGATCGTCGCCCGGCTCGGATCGGGTGGCTGGCGACGGGCCCTGGCCGAGGGGATCGCCGTCACCGTCTCGGCGACGCTGGCGACGGCGCCGCTGATCGCCTTCCATTTCGAAGAGCTCTCGACGACGACGCTCCTCGCCAACGTGCTGGCGATGCCGGCGGTGGCGCCGGCGATGTGGCTCGGGATGGCGACCGCCGCCGCCTCCCAGGTTCCTGGCCTGCCGGTCGAGGTGCTGAACGGCGTCGACGCTCTGTTCCTCGCCTACATCGCCCAGGTCGCCACCTGGTGCGCGGCTCCGAGCTGGGCCGAGCTCCACGTCCGGCTCGGGGGTGGGGGGCTGATCGCCTGCTACCTCGGTCTGGCGGCGGCGGTCGCCTTCGCCTTTCGCCTCGGCCGTCACCGCCGACTTGCTGCCGCGCGCGGCCGCCGGACCGCACCCCCCGCGGCACGCCGAAGGCGAGTGTCCGCCCTCTGGGTACCGGCGCTCGCGGCCCTGCCGTTGGCGGCGCTGGTCGCGACTAGCTTCGACGGCGGCGACGGCGCGAGCGGCGCGGGCCGCGGCGAACTGCGGATCGAGGTGCTCGACGTCGGTCAGGGCGATGCGATCCTGCTGCAGCCGGCGCGAGCGCCGGCGATCCTGGTGGACGGCGGGCCGCCGGGGGGCGGCCTCGTCCCGAAGCTGGAATCAGCCGGGGTCGAGCGGCTCGGTGCCGCGGTGATCACCCACGACCAGTCCGACCACGCGGCGGGGGTCGAGGAACTGCTCGGCAGTTTCCCGGTCGCGAGGCTCGTCTATGCGCGGCTCAACCGGGCGGCGATCGCGGCGGCCCAAGCCTCGGGCGCGACGCCGGTCCGCGTCGCCGAGGGCGGCGAGGTGCGATCGGGAAGGCTCGGGCTCGAAGTCCTCTGGCCGCCCGCCGAGCGCCTCGCCGAGCCGCTCGCCGGCGAAGACCCGAATCTCCAGGCGCTGGTGATCCTCGCCCGCTGGCGCGACTTCACGATGCTGCTCACCGCCGACGCCGAGGCGGAGAGCGTGCCGATCGACCCCGGCGCCGTCGACGTCCTCAAGGTCGCCCATCACGGCAGTGACGACGCCGGCCTCGGCGCGCTCCTGGATCGAAGCCGGCCGCGGCTCGCGGTCATTTCCGTGGGGGAGCAGAACCCGTACGGCCACCCGACCGCGGGCACCCTGCAGACCCTCGCCGCTCACGGTGTCCGCACCTTGCGCACGGACCGCGACGGAGACATCGTGATCGAAGTCGGCCCCGATTCGATCGAGGTCAGCGGCCGTTGACGGCACTCGACGGATGACCCAATCAAAACTTGGGTTATTCGGTTCGGGGCTACTGAGCTCCCGCGCCGGCGCCGACAGACGAAGCAGGTGAATTCCAAGCTCCTAGAGTGGCTGACCCGGAGGCCGAGCCTGGCCGGTACCAGCTTGCCGGAAAGGATCCTGAGCACGACCTTCGCCATTCTCGGCCTGGCGGTCGCCGCCGGGCTCGGTTTCGTCGCGCTCTTCTCGCAGCCCGGCTTTCCGATCCTCTCGATGGGTCCGCTGCCGAGCCCGCCGGCGGGGCACGAGGCGGTCGAACACGGGTTCGGGCTGAGCGCCGGCCCGGGCGCGAGCGCCGTGGCACCGGCGGGCACCGCCCTGAGCACTCTGCCGTGGCCAGGCTCGGCAACGGCGTCGCCGATGGGGACGGGGGAAGGCGGCCCCCTGGGGGCCCTCGTGCTGCCCGCCCTGGCCGCGGGTCATGCGGCCGGCGCCGGCGCCGGCCAGCCCGGGGACGGTGGCGGAGGATCGCAACAGGCCTCCCCTTCGCCGGTGATCACGCCGGCTCAGCCGCCGGTCGCCGAACCCGAATCGATTCCCGTCTCCACTCCCGTTTCCGGATCGAGCTCGTCCAGCGGGCTGTTCGTCCGCTCGTCGGTCGGCAAAGGCGATGGCGGCACGATCTCCGAAGGATCGCCCGTATCGAGTCCCGAACCCGAAGTGCCCGTCGAACCCAGTCCCGAACCCGAAGTGCCCGTCGAACCCAGTCCCGAACCCGAAGTGCCCGTCGAATCCAGCTCGGACCCGGAAGCCTCGCCGCCGGCGCCCCCCGTCTCGTAGTCGCCCCGGGGAGCAGTGCCCGGCGCGGACCGCTCCGACATCTAGACTCGCCGCATGGCCGAGGGGATGCAAGCGCTCTACCTGATCTCCGGCACCGACGGGGCGAAGATAGACGCTACGCGGAGTCGTCTGCGGGCGCGGGCCGAACGCGAGGGCGGTGCCGCCGCGCTCGAAGTCTTCGAGCCCGGCGAGGGGCGCGGGATGCCCGACCACGAGGCGCTGCTGGGCGCGATCCCGGCGATGTCGCTGATGGATTCGCGGCGTTACCTGCTCGCCGACGGGGTCGAGCGCTGGCGCGATCGCCAGCTCGACGCCGTCGTCGCCGCGCTCGGCGAACTGCCGCCCGATCTGACCGTCGTCCTCATCGCCCGCGCCAAGGCACCGGCCAAGCTGACCAAGGCGGTCAAAGCGGCAAAGGGGGAGATCCACGACTTCGAGGCGCCGAAAGCCCGCGAGATGCCCCGCGTGCTCGTCGCCGACGCGCAGCGGCTGGGATTCCGCCTGGAGCCCGCCGCAGCGCGGGTCCTGGTCGACCGCATGGGCGCCAACCCGGTGCGCCTGCATCACGAGCTCGAGCGCCTGGCGTTGTGGGCGGGGGAGGGGGGCGAGGTCGGCGCCGCCGACCTCGAGGCGATGATCGCCGACACCTCAGAGGCGGCGGTCTGGTCGCTCTCCGACGCTCTGCTCGAACAGGACGCCGCCGGCGCCTTGCGAATCGGCGAGCGGCTGATCGAACAGGGCGAGAACGTCACCGGCCTGATCTACGGCCTCGCCTCGCGCCTGCGCAGCGCCCGTGCCGCCGCCGGCCAGCTCGAGGAAGGCGTGCCGCCCAAGCAGGTCGAGTCCTCGCTCAAGATGCATCCCTACGCCGCCAAGCTTCTGGTCGGCCGCCTGCGCGACACCGACGTCGCCGACCTGCGGATGGCGACCGAGGCCCTCGCCGACCTTGAGCTCTGGTGCCGAGGAGGCGCCGACTACGGCGACGAGCTGGCGCTGACGCTCGCCTTGAGGCGAGCGGCTGGCGTAGCGGTCGCGGCCTGACTACTTCGCGGCTGCTGCGGACATGCGAGACGCTTTCGACTTCTTGCGGGAGCCCGTGTTCTTGTGCATGGCGCCTTTTTGCACGGCCTTGTCGATCTTCGAGACGAGCGTGCGCTCCTCGCTTGCGATCGTCTCGGCGTCGCCGCCCTCGATCGCGGCCTCGAGGCGGCGGAAGTGGGTCTTCACCGTGCTCGTGAACAGGCGATTCTCCGAGCGCTCGCGCTCGCTGCGTAGGATCCGCTTCTTCTGTGAGGCTATGTTGGCCATGTTCAAGTGCCTGGGCGGGCGCCGTGCCTGCTCCGGGCGGCCGCCGACTATAGCGACTGAGACCTGGATCCAGCTTGGAGACGCCCAAGGCACCTGACACCCCTGAATTCGGCGAGCGAGCGATAAACGCCGACGTCGCCGTTCGCGCCGACGTCGCCGTGCGCTCCGCCGAGGCCTTCGATCCCGGCGAGGAAATGTCGGGAGAGCCCGCTCCCGGCCGTCAGGCGGGCCGGATCGCCCGCTCGACCGCCTTCTTCTCGGTCGCCACCGCCGCCTCGCGGTTCGCCGGCCTTGGCCGCGAAGTCGTCGCCGCCGGCTACTACGGGATCAACGGTCCGATGTCCGCCTTCACGATCGCCTTCCAGGTTCCCAACCTGATTCGCAGCCTCTTCGCCGACGCGGCGCTGCAGCCGGCCTTCGTCCCGGTCTTCACCGAGCAGCTCGAGGAAGGCAACTATCGCGAGGCGTTCCGGCTGGCGTCGAGCCTGCTGCTGATCGTGACGATGGTCCTGGGGGCGATCACCGCTCTGTTCGTGGTCGCCGCACCCGCCGTGATGCCGATCTTCGCCCCCGGCTTCAAGGGCGAGCTGCTCGAACTGACGGTCACCCTCTCCCAGATCCTCTTCCCGATCCTGATCCTGCTCGGGATCAGCGGCGTCGTCGTCGGCATCCTCAACAGCTACGACCGCTTCGGCGCCTTCGCGATCGCCCCGCTCTTCTGGAACCTGACGATCATCGCCGTCCTCGTCCTGGTGATCCCGGCCTTCCACGGTCAGGACCGCATCTACGCCTACGCGATCGCGATCCTCGCCGGCACCCTCGTGCAGCTGCTGATCCCGGTCTTCGACCTGCGCAACACGCCGTTCAAGTTCAACTGGAGCTTCCAGTGGCGCCACCCCGGAGTTCGCCGCGTCCTGCTGCTGATGCTGCCGGTGACGATCAGCCTCGGCCTGATCAACTTCAACCTGCTGATCAACAGCTTCTTCGGCAGCCTCGTCAGCGAACAGGCGCCGGCGGCGATCGACAAAGCGTTCCGGATCTACCAGCTGCCACAGGGGATCTTCTCGGTGGCGATCGCGACGGTGCTGTTCCCGACCCTCGCCCGCTACGCGAACCGGGGCGCGATCGACGACCTGCGAGCGACGATGGCGAACGGGATGCGGCAGATCCTCTTCGTCCTGGTTCCCGCCGCCGCCGCGATCCTGGCACTTTCGGAACCGATGATCCAGCTCGTCTATCAGCGCGGAGCCTTCAATTCGGCGGAGACGACCCTGGTCGCGACGGCCCTCTTCTGGTTCGCCTTCTCGCTGCCGACCAACGGCCTCTACCTGCTCCAGACCAGGACCTTCTTCAGCCTCCAGCGTCCCTGGATGGCCACCGGCATCGCCGTGCTCGACCTCGTCGTCTCGACCCTGGCGGCGCTGCTCCTCTACAAGCCCTTCGGCGTCGGCGGGATCGTCGCCGGCACCGGCGTCGGGACGAGTGCCGCGGCGGTGGCCCAGGCGCTGATCCTGCGGCGCGAGTTCGGGGGTCTGGAGTTCGACCGTCTGTTCTCGACGACGTTCCGGATAACCATCGCCTCGGCCGGGCTCGCCGCTGTCAGCTACGGGGTCTGGGATCTGGCCTCCCACGCGATCGGGCAGGGCCTGGTCGGCCAGATCATCTCGCTCGGCGGGGGGCTGGCCGCGGGGGGCCTGGCTTACCTCGCCGTCGCCAAGCTCCTGCGCATCCCCGAGCTGGAGCAGATCCTGCGCCTACTGCGGCGCCGCTAGATGCTCGGGCCCGGTCGCTATCTGCTGGGGGTCGCCGAGCTGGCATTGCTCGTCGGCTTTGCCTGGCTGGGGGCCAGCCGCGTTCGGGAGCGCCTGCTGCCGCGCTTCGAGGGGGCGCCGGCGTGGCTCGCCACCGCCGTGACCGCGCTGGCGCTGTTGCTCTGGGTCGCGGAGGTCCTCGGGACCGTCTCGTTGTTCAAGCCGGTGCCGTATCTGGTTGGGGTGGCGGTCGTGGGGTTGGGGATCGCTTGGGCCGACCGCCGGGGCGAACGTCGTGGTGGGGCACCTGCCCCCGACGCCACTCGGGCCGGGGGCTTCGATCTCGTGACCCTGATCGCCCTGGGGATTGCGCTCGTGGCGGTGGTTCATTTCGCCTCAGGAGTGAGGTTGAGGCTGTCCACGGGGATGACCGGGTTCGATTCGACTTGGTACCACGGGCCGTTTGCGGCGGGGTTCTTCCAGACCGGGAACACGATGGATCTGCACTTCATCGCGCCGCAGTTCCTGGCCTGGTTCTATCCGGCGAACGGGGAAATCTTCCATGCGGTGGGGATGCTTGCGTTCGGCCGCGATGTTCTCTCGCCTCTGCTGAACCTCGGTTGGTTCATTGGGTGCCTTGCGGCTGCTTGGTGCATCGGGCGGCCGTACCGGGTCGCGGCCTGGTCACTGGCACTCGCCGCGATCGCGCTCAGCGTGCCGGCGCTGGCGGATCAGGCGGGGGAGGCGCGGAACGACGTCGTCGGAATCTTCTTCCTGCTCGCGGCGGTTGCCGTTGCTCTGAATGCGTGGCCGATTCGGGACGAGGGGGAGAGGGGGCTGCCGGCGGGCGCTCTTCTCGTGGTCGGATTGGCGGCCGGGCTGGCGGCGGGGACGAAGCTCAACTTCCTCTTGCCGGCGGCGGTGCTCGTGCTCGGCCTGGTCGCGATCTCTCCCCGCGGGGGCAGGTGGCGGGCGCTTGCGGTGGCCGGCCTGGCGGCACTGGCGGGTGGCGGCTACTGGTACCTGCGGAACCTCGTCCACACCGGCAACCCCCTGCCCTGGATCCACCATCTGGGGCCGATCTCGCTGCCGGCGCCGGAACAGGGTCTCGGCGGACGCGAAGCCCACAGCGTCCTCGGCTACCTGACCGATGGCTCGGTCTGGTCGGACTGGTTCCTGCCCGGCCTCCACCACGGCCTCTGGCTCCTCTGGCCGTTGCTCGGCGCCGCTGCCTTCGCCGGACTCCTTTTCTGCCTCGATCCTCGACCCCGGGCATCGCGCGGTTCCTTGATTACGAATGGCGTGCAAAAGGAACCGCGCGGCGGGGAGGGACGTGCCCTGATCCTGCCGCTGGTCGGCCTCGTCGGCCTCGCCAGCGCCTTCGCCTGGCTCGTCGCACCGACCTCGGCCTCGGGCCCCGACGGGATGCCACGCGGCTTCGAATCCGGCCTCCGCTACCTCGCTCCGGCCCTGATCCTCGGCCTGGCCCTGCTGCCCGCCACGCCGCCGATGCGCGCCCTTCTCGGCCGCTTCCGCTCGCCGAACTCGCGGTTTCTGTCGCATGGCGAGGGAAGACCCGAGTTCGGCGGCCGTTTTGGGCTGCTGGTGTGGGCTCTCGCGGCGCTGGCACTGCTGGCGGTGGTGGCCGGCTACCCGATCCAGCGCCACTACTTCCAGAGTCGCTACGCGAACCCTTCCTTCACCACGCCCGGCCTCAACGCCGCCTTCGCCTGGTCCCGCGACGTCTCCGGCGCCCGCATCGCCACCACCAGCACCCGCCAATACCCGCTCTTCGGCACCGACCTCTCCAACCAGGTCGCCTACATCGGCACCGAACGCCCCCACGGCGGCTTCGAACCCCCCAAGACCTGCCGCGCCTGGCGCGAAGCCCTCAACGAGGGCCACTACGACTACGTGGTCACCACCCGCGACCGCCTCGAACCCGGCAAGCCCCCGTACCCACCCGAGGCGAGCTGGACCGAATCCCCCCAAGCCAAAGTCGTCCTCAAAAAGCCCCCCACCGTCGTCTTCAAGCTCACCGGCACCCTCGACCCCTCGTCCTGTCCAAGCTGAGGAACCGTTGGTCGAGTGGGCGATCACACCCTGTCGCCCCTGCGGTCCATCAGCGTCCCTTGGCGAGCGAGCCTCCGGCGGGCCGGCACGTCTCGCCATACTCCGGCGCCCATGGACCGCATCCGCAACTTCTCAATTATCGCCCACATCGACCACGGCAAGTCGACCCTGGCCGACCGCATCCTCGAGGTCACCGGCGCCGTCGATCCGAAGAAAATGCAGGCCCAGATGCTCGACTCGATGGACCTCGAGCGCGAGCGTGGGATCACGATCAAGGCGCAGGCCGTGCGGGTCGAGTACGCCGCCTCGGACGGGCACACCTACCACCTGCACCTGATCGACACCCCCGGCCACGTCGACTTCTCCTACGAGGTCTCGCGCAGCCTCGCCGCCTGTGAGGGAGCCCTGCTCGTCGTCGACGCCGCCCAGGGGGTCGAGGCGCAGACCGTCGCCAACACCTACCTGGCGATCGAGGCCGGGCTGGAGCTGATCCCGGTGATCAACAAGGTCGACCTGCCCGGTGCCGAGCCGGAGCGGGTCGCGACCGAAATCGCCGACCTGACCGGCGGCGACCCCGAGGAAGCGCTCTGGATCTCGGCCAAGACCGGGGTGGGGGTGCCCGAGGTATTGGAGGCGATCGTCGCGCGCATCCCGGCCCCCAAGGGCGAGCCCACCGCGCCGGCCCGGGCGCTGATCTTCGACTCCGAGTTCGACCAGTACCGCGGCGTCATCGCCTACGTGCGGATGGTCGACGGCTCCTTCCGCAAGCACGAGCGGATCCTGGCGATGCAGAACGGGACCGAGGCCGACATCGACGACATCGGCTTCTTCCGCCCGGCGATGACCGGCGTTCAGGGGATGGACGCCGGCGACGTCGGCTACCTGATCACCGGGATCAAGGACGTCGCCAAGCTGCGCGTCGGCGACACGCTGACGGCGCAGGCCGAGCCCGCCGCCGAGCCCCTGGAGGGCTACCGGGAGGTGCGGCCGATGGTGTTCTGCGGCCTCTTCCCGATCGACACCGACCGCTACGAAGACCTCCGCGACGCACTCGAGAAGCTGGCCCTCAACGACGCCGCCCTGTCCTGGGAGCCGGAGACCTCGGAGGCGCTCGGGTTCGGCTTCCGCTGCGGCTTCCTCGGCCTGCTGCACATGGAGATCGTGCGCGAGCGGCTGGAACGCGAGTACGGGCTCGACCTGCTGGCGACGACCCCGAACGTGCGCTACGAGGTCCACCTGACCAACGGGGAGCGCAAGGAGGTCCACAGCCCCACCGACCTGCCGGACCCGGCCTCGATCGAGACGATCGAAGAGCCCTACATCCGCGCCACGATCATCGCTCCCTCGGAGCAGGTGGGCGCGGTGATGGACCTCTGCCAGACCCGCCGCGGCACCCATGTCGACATGCACTATCTGAGCCCGGTGCGGGTGCAGATCCGCTACGACATGCCGCTGGCGGAGATCGTCCTCGACTTCTTCGACCTGCTCAAGTCCTCGACCCGCGGCTACGCCTCGCTCGACTACGAGCCGCTGGGCAACCGGGCCTCCGACCTGGTCAAGGTCGACATCCTGCTGGCCGGCGACAAGGTCGACGCGCTCTCGATCATCGTCCACCGCGATTTCGCCTACGACCAGGGCAAGCGCCTGGTCGAGCGGCTGCGCAAGACGATCCCGCGCCAGCTCTTCGACGTCCCGGTGCAGGCCGCGATCGGTTCGAACATCCTCGCCCGCGAGACCGTCAAGGCGCTGCGCAAGGACGTCACCGCGAAGCTCTACGGCGGCGACGTCACCCGCAAGCAGAAGCTGCTGAAGAAGCAGAAAGCGGGCAAGAAACGGATGAAGCAGGTCGGGCGCGTCGAGGTACCCCAGGAGGCCTTCCTGGCGGTCCTTCAGATCGACGATTAACGCACCGATCGGTGAAGGGGTAGGGTCCTGCTCATGGCGATCAAAACCGATGCGATAGGCAAGGAATGGCCCGGGTCCACCTACCAGGTGGGCCGGGAGAAGATCAAGGAGTACGCGACCGCTCTGGGGATCGAGAACCCGGTCCACTTCGACGTCGAGGCGGCCCGCGCCGCCGGCTTCCGCGACGTCGTCGCGCCGCCGATGTTCTGCGTCGTCTACGCGCTGCCGGCGATGGCGCCGGCGATCCTCGACCCTGAGGTCGGGATCAACTTCGCGACGATGGTCCACGGCGGTCAGGTCTTCGAGTGGGGTGAGGTCGCCTGCTCGGGGGACGAGATCACGACCACGCCGAAGTGCGTCGAGATCTACGAGAAAGACGGCAAGGGCTTCTACGTCTTCGAGTCGGTATCCGTCAACCAGGACGGCGAGCAGGTGCTGCGCGCGGTCTGGACCAACATCGTCAGGGGGGTTTGAAGATGAACGTCGGAGACCAGATCCCGGAGCTGAAGGTGACCCCGGACAAGTACCTGCCGCATCGCTACGCGGGCGCTTCGGGCGATTTCAACCCGATCCACATCGACGTCGACTTCGCGAAGATGGTCGGCCTTCCGAGCAACATCCTCCACGGCCTCTACTCGATGGGCCTCGTCGCTCGCGCCAACGCCACCGCACTCGCCGACGGCGACCCGCGGGCGCTGAAGCGACTCTCGGTTCAGTTCCGCGGCATGGGGCTGCCCGAGCAGGAGATCGTCGTCTCCGGCACGGTCAAGTCGGTCGATGACAACAGGGTCGTCGTCGACACCGTCGCCACGCAGGGGGACAACCAGATAATCCGCAACGCCGAGGCGGAACTGGAGCTCTAGGCGGCGCCGCGGGGAAGGCCCACCCGGGCGCCCTCGTAGAATCGGATCATGCTTTCCGAGCGCCAGGAGCTGATTCTGCGGCTGGTCGTCGATGCCTACCTGGCGTCCGCGAGGCCCGTCGGCTCGAAAGAGGTGGCCGAGCGGCCGGAGGTGGAGTGGGGACCGTCGACGGTCCGCGCCGAGCTGGCGCTGCTCGAGGTCGACGGATACCTGACCCATCCCCACACCTCGGCCGGCCGGATCCCGACCGACTCCGGCTACCGGCGCTACGTCGACCTGCTGATGGAATCGCCGGTCCCGGCGCCCGAGACCCAGGTCGAGCTCGAGCTCTCGCGGCTGCGCCGCGAGGTCGACGAGGCGATGCGGGAGACGACGACGGCGCTGGCTCAGGTCACCGACCTGGTCGCGATGGCGACCGCGCCGTCGCCCAGCTCGGGCGCGACGATCCACCGGGTCGAGGTCCTCCAGCTCGCCCCCAGCAGGGTCGTCGCAATCGCCATCGCCTCCACCGGAGACGTCGCCCGGCGCGTCTTCGAGTTCGATCATCCGCTCGACCCCGGCCTGGTCAAATGGGCGTCGAGCTATCTGAACGAGTCCCTCACCGGGCTCGGCGTCGGGGCTCGGATGATCTCCAGTCGCCTTGCGGACCCCGAGCTCGGGCGACTCGAGGCGGACTTCATCGCCAGGCTCGGCGGTGCTTTCACCGAGCTGGAGCCGGAGACCGGGGGCGACCTATACCTCGACGGCGCCTCGCGGCTTCTCTCCGACGCCCACATCGCCGATCTGCCGCGGGCCGACGAGCTGATGACCGCGCTCGAGCGCCGCGCCGACGTCCTACATATGCTGCGCTCCTCGCTCGACCAGCGCTCCGTCTTCCTCTGGATCGGCGACGAGAACCCGCAGCCCGAGCTGCGATCGGTCAGCGTCGTCGGCGCCAACTACGGTCTCGGCCACCGCAACCTCGGCGCCGTCGGCGTCGTCGGGCCGCGGCGGATGGACTACGCGACCGCGATCGCCTCGGTCCGGGTCGCCGCCCGCGAGCTCTCCCGTTACTTCGAGACCGTCTACGACAACTGATTGACGAGGGTCATCTGATGGCGCGCGACTACTACGACGTGCTCGGCGTCAGCCGGGACGCAAGCGAGACCGAGATCAAGAAGGCCTTCCGCGGCCTCGCCCGCGAACTGCACCCGGACGTCAACGACCACGATCCCGACGCCGAGGAGAAGTTCAAGGCCGCCGCCGAGGCCTACGAGGTTCTCTCCGACGCCGAGCGCCGTCGCACCTACGACGCCCACGGGCACGAGGGCCTGCGCTCCGGCGGCTACGACCCGCGCAGCAGCTCCTTCGGCTCTATCGACGACATCTTCCAGGCCTTCTTCGGTGGCCAGGGCGGCGGCTTCGGCGGCGGCGGCGGTCCGGCCGGGGGCGGCGACATCGCGGTCGCGGTCGAGATCGACCTGGCGGATGTCGCCACCGGGGTCCGGCGAGAGGTCGAGTTCGACGCCGTCAGCCCCTGCGAGCACTGCCGCGGCAACGGCGCCGAGCCCGGTACGCCGATCACGACCTGCGAGCGGTGCGGCGGCGCCGGCCAGCTGCGCCAGGTCTCGCGGACGCCGTTCGGCCAGATGGTCCGCGGCGTCGTCTGCGAGACCTGCGCCGGCAGCGGCAAGATCCCCGAGACCCCGTGCGAGGTCTGCAACGGCAGCGGCCGCACCCCCGGTCACCGCAGCCAGGAGGTCGAGGTGCCGGCGGGGATCGAAGACGGCCAAACGCTGCGAATCTCCGGCGCCGGGCACGCGGGCGACGCGGGGGCGCCGGCCGGGGATCTCTACGTCGAGGTCGGCGTCGCCGCGGACGAGCGCTTCCAGCGCGACGGCACCGATTTGATCAGCGTCGTCTCGATCCCCGCCACCGAGGCGATGCTGGGCACCGCCGTGACCGTGCCGACGCTCGACGGCGAGAAGGAGATCGAGGTCAGCCCGGGGATCCAGCCCGGCTTCGAAGAGGTGCTGCGAGGGTCCGGCCTGCCGAAGCTCGGCGGTCGCCGCCGCGGCAACCAGCGGGTGCTCTTCAACGTCATCGTCCCGACCAACCTCAGCGAGGAGCAGCGGGAGATGACCGAGCGCCTCGACGAGTCGCTCGAGGAGGACAACCTCGGCCCGCGGCAGGGTGAGGGCATCTTCGGCCGCGTCCGCCGCGCCTTCGGTTGATTCGACTCGCGGTCAGGTGCGCACCTGACCAGGCGGATCTCGTTCTCGCCGAGCTGACGGTGCTGGCGCCAAACGGGGTCGAGGAGGAACGCGGGCCCGGCTACGTCGAGTACGCGATCTACGGTGGCGAGGGCGAGTTGCCGGAGCTGGGAGAGATCGATGCCACGCTGGGCGCCGGCACGGTCGAGGTCAGAGCCACCGAGATCCCCGATGACTGGGCCGACCGCTGGCGCGACTTCCACAAACCGCTGCTGGTCGGCGGCCGGCTCTGGCTGCGGCCCTCGTGGGAGCCGGCCCGGAGGGGGGCCATCGACCTCGTCGTCGACCCAGGCCAGGCCTTCGGCACCGGCGCCCACCCGACCACCCGCCTCTGCCTCGAGTTGCTGCTGGAGCTGGAGGCGGCCGGCGAGGCCGGTGGGCCGCTGACCGACCTCGGCACCGGCTCGGGTGTGCTGGCGATCGCCGCCGCCAAGCTCGGCTGGGACCCGATCCACGGTTACGACCACGAGCTGCCGGCCCTGGAGGCTGCGGCCTCGAATGCCGCCGCCAATGGAGTGGAGCTGACCTTGGAGCGGATGAACCTCCGCGAAACCCTGCCCCGGCTTGCCCCCACCGTCGTCGCCAATATGACCGCCCCGATCCTGTGTGCGGTCGCTGAACAGATGGCGCCCGATCGCGGGAGCCGGGGGAGGGCTCTCCAAACACTCGTCCTCGCGGGCTTACTGCCGGCCGAGCTTGATGAGATTGCGGAAGCCTTTTCCGGCGCCGACATGACTGAGATCGAGCGTCGCCGCGAGGGCGATTGGGCCGCGCTGCTGCTTCGTCGGCGCTGAGAGTTATGTTGTCGGCGATGCAGGCGACGATCACCGGCTACAGCGTCGGTCTCTTCATTCACATCCTGGCCGTGGTGCTGGCGCTCGGGCCCACCTTCGGCTACGGGTTCATCTTCTCCGTCGCCCCGCAGTACCCGAAGGCGACGCCGGCGCTGCTGGCGGGAGTGCAGAGGAACGACCGCTACCTGGTCAACCCGGGCATGATCGTGCTGCTGATCGCCGGCATCTACCTGATGTCCAAGGGGAACTGGGACGCCAGCGAATCCTTCATCTCGCTCGGCATTGCCGCGATCATCGTCCTCTTCGGCCTCCAGCACGGTTTCTTCCAGCCGCAGGCGCGCAAGGCGAAGGCGCTGGCCGAGCGCGACCTGCAGGCCGGCGACACCCTCAGCCCGGAGTTCGACGCGATCTCCAAGCGTCTCGGCCAGGTCGGCAGCCTCGCTGGTCTGATCGTCGTGGTGGCGATCTTCTTCATGGTCGTCAAACCCTGACAGCCCTGTCCGCCGCGGCGCCCAAGCTGGACCCGGCGCTGCCGGTGGCGATGTTCGACTCCGGCGTCGGCGGCCTCACGGTCCTCCACGAGTGCCTGGTCTCGCTGCCCCAGGAGGACTTCCACTACCTCGGCGACACCGAGTGGTTCCCCTACGGGACCCGCGACCCGGCGCTCCTGCGCGAGCGCATCGCCCGCATCGCCGAGCTGCTGCTCGACCGCGGCGCCAAGCTGCTGGTGATCGCCTGCAACACCGCCACCTCGATCGGCGCCGACGTCGCCCGCGCGGTCGCGGCCGAGCGCGGGGTGGAGGTCGTGCCGGTGGTGGAGCCCCAGGCCGAGATCGCGGCGGCGATCACCGACAGCGGCCGGGTCGGCGTCCTGGCGACGCCGAACACGGTCGAGAGCGGCGCCTACCGCCAGGCGCTCGAAGCCCAGGGCCGGGCGCTCGAGGTGACCGAGGTCGAGGCGCCGAAGCTGGCTCCGTTCATCCAGCAGGGCTCGCCCTTCGACGAGAGCGTGATGGCGATGGCCCGCACCTACTGCGAGCCGCTGAAGAGCGCCGACGTCGACACCCTGATCCTCGGCTGCACCCACTACCCGCTGGTGGCGCCGATGCTGCAGCGGATCCTCGGTCGTGACGTCCGTCTGGTCAGCGGCGGCCACGCCGTCGCCGCCGCCGTCCAGCGTACGCTCGAGCGCTCCGGTCTCGCTCGCCCCCCGGCCGGCGAGGGCACCTACGACTTCCTCTGCACGGGCGACACCGACTCCTTCCGCGAGCTCGGCACGCGCTTCCTGCAGATGCCACTGGGGGAGATCGTGCGGGTGGAGATCGAAGCGGGGCAGTGATGCTTCGGGGCGCCGACCGGCACCTATTCGGTGCGGTCTGCGCACCACTCGCGACGGGCTGGGAGCCAAGATGGAGAAACGCCCATCCTTGCCGCTGGCAAGACGCAAGCGTTTGGGCGGCGCTGGCCGCACCACACGATCGCTACCACGCGGAGTCCGGCGCGCTAGTCGATTCCGAGCAGTCCCTGGCTGCCCTCGATCTCACGCTCTTCGAGATCGCCAACGCCGTTGGAGTGAAGATGGGAAAGCCCGAACGGGCGCGACGGCTCTCAAGGTTGGTCGTGACTCGTTGCCAGGACCACCTCGTCAGGGTCGATCCGGTCTTGACCGGCTCCGCTCTCGATATCGCCGCCGAGCATGGCCTGACTGCCTACGACGCCGCCTACGTCGCCGCCGCCCGGCGCAACGGCTGGACGCTGGTTAGCGCCGACATCGTCGACCTCGTTTCCAAGGGCCTGGCCGTAGCGCCCGACGCCGCCGACTACCCTTAGATCGATGAGCGTTCTCGAGCAGGTGCAGAGCGATGTGCGGACGGCGATGAAAGCGCGCGACCGCGAGCGGGCGGCGGCGCTGCGGATGGTCGTCGACGTGCTCCAGCAGGACGCCAAGCTGGGCAAGGGCGACGAGGTCGCGGTGCTGCAGCGCGAGCGCAAGAAACGGGTCGAGGCGGCCGAGGCCTACGAGGGCGCCGGGCGGGCCGAGCAGGCCGCCGCCGAGCGCTTCGAGGCCGAGCTGATCGACGGTTACCTGCCGCAGCAGCTCTCCGACGGGGAGCTGGCCGCGCTGGTCGACGCCGCGGTGGCGGAGACCGGCGCCAGCGAGCAGAAGCAGATGGGTCAGGTGATGTCGGCGCTGATGCCGAAGCTCGGTGGCCGCGCCGACGGCAAGCGGGTCAGCGCCGCGGTGCGGCAGAAGCTGGGTGCCTGAGCTTGGCTCGGAGGCAGCTGACGCTGGACAACACGGTCGCCGCCGAGCTGGCGGGTTCCGAGGACACGGTGCTGCGGGCTCTGCGGGGACGGCTGGACTGCGATCTTCACCTGCGCGGCAACGTGCTGACGCTGGACGGCGACTCGGCCGACGTCCAGGAGGCCGCGACCGTGGTCGACGAGCTGGTCGAGCTGATCGAGCAGGGCCACGACGTCGCGCCCGGGACGATCGACGCGGTCGCCGGTGCGCTCGACGCCGAAGAGAGCCCGGCGGCGATCCTCGACGACGTCGTCTGGCGCCACCGCAACACCAAGGTGGCGCCGAAAACGCTGAATCAGAAACGCTACGTCGACTCGATCCGGCGCGAGACGATCACCTTCGGGATCGGCCCAGCCGGAACCGGCAAGACCTTCCTCGCGGTGGCGATGGCGGCGGCGGCGCTGACCGAACGCAAAGTGCAGCGGATCATCCTCACCCGCCCGGCGGTCGAGGCGGGGGAGCGGCTCGGTTTCCTGCCGGGCGACATCCAGGCCAAGGTCGATCCCTACCTGCGGCCGCTCTTCGACGCTCTCTACGACATGATCGACCCCGATCGCGTCAACGGCTACTTCGAGCGCGACGTGATCGAGGTCGCGCCGCTCGCCTTCATGCGCGGCCGCACCCTCAACGACTCCTTCGTCATCCTCGACGAGGCCCAGAACACCAGCCCCGAGCAGATGAAGATGTTCCTCACCAGGCTCGGCTTCGGCTCGCGCATGGTCGTCACCGGCGACGTCACCCAGATCGACCTGCCGAGCGACCAGCGCTCCGGACTGATCGCCGTCCGCGACATCCTCAACGAGGTCCAGGACATCTCCTTCATCGAGTTCGGCGGCGAAGACGTCGTCCGCCACAAGCTGGTCCAGCGGATCGTCGCCGCCTACGACACACATAGTGCGCAGTCCCCCGCCGGGGGCGGACGCGGAAGCGAGTGAGCGACATGCTGGCCGGTAATGATGAGCGCCATGTTGGGCGAGAGCGGCGCACCCCGGCGGAATTGATTTGAGCCTCGATCTCTCCGACGTTCCCGCCGACCTGCGCGAAGCCGTCGAAGCCGCCCTGGAGGCGGCTGGGGTCGGCGACGGCCACCTCGCCGTCGAGATCGTCGATGCCGACCGCATCCAAGAGCTCAATCACGAGCATCGCGGCAAGGACTCGCCGACCGACGTGCTCGCCTTCCCCGTGGACGGCGTCGGCCCGGTCGCCGGCCCGCGTGAGCTCGGTGACGTCGCGATCTGCCCCGAGCACTGCACCGACGTGACCGAGGCGGCGATCCACGGCGTCCTCCACCTCTGTGGCCACGACCACGAGACCGACGATGGCGAGATGCTGGCCGTTCAGGGCCGGGTTCTGGCCTCGCTGCGATGACCTACTCCGGCTTCGTGGGTCTGGCGGGGCGTCCCAACGTCGGCAAGTCGACGCTCGTCAACGCCCTGGTCGGCTCCCACATCGCGATCGTCTCGATGCGCCCGCAGACGACCCGGCGGGCGATCCGCGGGGTCGTCACCGACGTCGAGGCCGGCCGCCAGCTGATCCTCGTCGACCTGCCGGGGGTGCAGCGGCCCCGCGACGAGCTGACCGAGCGGATGCAGCACCGGGTCGAGCGCGAGCTGGCTGATTCCGACGTGGCGCTGGTGGTCGTCAACGGCGAGGAGGGCGTCGGCCCCGGAGACCGCTTCATCGCCCGCACCCTGCTCGCGGCCGGCCCGCGGATCCCGGTCATCTGCGCCGTCAACAAGGCCGATCGCCTCGGTCCGAACGAGTTGGTGCCGGCGCTCTCCGATGCCGCCGAGCTGGACGGGGTCGACGAGGTGTTCCCGATCTCAGCCCGCAGCGGCGAGGGCCTGCCGCCGCTGCTGGAGCGATTGGGGGAGCTGATGCCGGAGGGGCCGTACATGTACCCGCCGGAGGACCACAGCGATCAGTCGAGCGAGTTGCTGCTGGCCGAGCTGATCCGCGAGCAGGTGCTGAACCGGACCCGGCAGGAGATCCCGCACTCGGTCGAGGTCTCGGTCAAGGAGGTGGTGCCGCGCGAGGACGGGCTGATCACCGTGCGGGCGGAGATCTGGGCCGAGACGGAGTCCCAGAAGCGGATCCTGATCGGCAAGGGAGGTGCCAAGATCGGCGAGATCGGCAGCGGCGCCCGGCGCTCGCTCGAGGGCGAGCTCGACGCCAAGGTGCATCTCGATCTCAACGTCCGGGTTCGCAGGCACTGGCGCCGCGACGAGGACCTGCTGGACCGTCTCGGCATCGAGTAGCCGGCCTGCGACTACGATTGGACCGATGTTCGGCGAAATCGAATTCGATCAGCGGGGGCTGGCGCCCTGCGTGGTCCAGGATTTCGCCACCGGCGAGGTGCTGATGCTCGCCTACGTCAGCGCGCAATCGCTGGAAATGACGCTCGAGACGGGCGATCTGCATTTCCACAGCCGCTCTCGCGACGAACTCTGGAAAAAAGGCGAAACCTCCGGCAACTTCATGCACCTGCGCCAGCTCCGCTACGACTGCGACGGCGACGCCCTGGTGGCGATGGTCGACCCCACCGGCCCCGCCTGCCACACCGGCCAGCGCAGCTGCTTCTACCGCGAGGTCCTGGGCTCCGCCTCGATCCGCAAGGACGCTCCGCCGGCCCCCGGTGAGCCGTTCCCGGTCACCCACGAAGCCCTTGCGGCGCTGGAGCGGACCCTCCGAAACCGTGCCGTCGAGCGCCCTGAGGGCAGCTACACGGTGAAGCTGCTCGACGATCCCGGCCTGATCGGCGAGAAGGTCGAGGAGGAGGCCGAGGAGGTGACCCGAGCCGGGCGCGAAGAGACCGACGAGCGGGTCGCCGAAGAGGCCGCCGACCTCCTGTACCACCTCAGCGTTCTGCTGTTCTCCCGCGGCGTCTCGCAGGCGTCGGTGATGGAGGTGCTGAATGCCCGTAGCGGCTGATTCCGAGCTGAGGCTCGAGCCGAGCCTCGAGCAGGCGCGCAAGCTCGCCCGCGAGGGCAACGTGGTGCCGGTCCGCGCCCGCTTCGTCGACGACTGCGAGACGCCGGTCTCGGCCTTCCTCAAGCTCCGCGCCGGTGAGCCCGAGGGGTCTCCCTGCTTCCTGCTGGAGTCCGCCGAGCAGGGCCAGGTCGGCCGCTACTCGTTCGTCGGGCTGCGGCCGCGGGCACTGCTGCGCTGGAACGACGGCACGCTCTCGGAGTGGAGCGGGGAGCAGGTGGCGGCCGGCGAGCCGCCGGGCCGCATCGAGCCCGCGCCGGACCCCTACGCCGCCGTGGCGGCGCGCCTGGCCGAGTACCGCCCGGCCCCGGTCGAGGGCCTGCCGCCCTTCGTCGGTGGCGCCGTCGGCTTCTTCGGCTACGACCTGGTGCGGACGGTGGAGCCGCTGGGAGAGCCGAACCCGGACCCGCTCGGGTTGCCGGACATGGCGCTGATGGTGACCGACGCGATGCTCGTCTTCGACCACCTCCGCCACGAGCTGACGATCCTCGCCTGCGCTTTCGCCGACGACGACGGCGGTATCGACGCCGCCTACGGGCGCGCCGCCGAGACAATCGCCGAGATGCGCGAGCGCCTGCGCGGTGCCGTGCCTGTTCCCGACCGTCCGTCGGTGGTCGAGCCGCCGCAGTTCGTCTCCAACATGGAGCGCGAGCAGTTCGAAGCCTCGGTCGAACGGATCGTCGAGTACGTCCATGCCGGCGACGCCTTCCAGGTCGTCCCCTCGCAGCGCTTCTCGGCCCCGGCGCCGGTTGAAGCCTTCTCGGTCTACCGCGGCCTGCGGGCGGTCAATCCCTCTCCCTACATGTACTTCCTCGAGTTCGGCGATTTCCAGATCGCCGGCGCCTCGCCGGAGCCGCTGGTCAAGGTCACCGGCAACCGGGTCGAGACGCGGCCGATCGCCGGCACCTCGCCGCGCGGGCACAGTGAGGACGAGGACCGCCGCCTCGCCGAGCGGCTGATCAACGACCCCAAGGAGCGAGCCGAGCACGTGATGCTCGTCGACCTCGGCCGCAACGACCTCGGCCGCGTCTGCGAGTACGGCAGCGTCTCGGTCGACGAGCTGATGGTGGTCGAGACCTACTCCCACGTCCTCCACATCGTCAGCCAGGTCTCCGGCACCCTGCGCGAGGGCGTCGGCGCGCTCGATGTGCTGCGCTCGGCGCTGCCCGCCGGCACCCTCTCGGGGGCGCCGAAGGTGCGGGCGATGCAGATCATCGACGAGCTCGAGCCGGTCAAGCGCTGCTCCTACGGCGGCGCGATCGGCTACCTCTCCTGGAACGGCGACCTCGACACCGCGATCCACATCCGCACCGTCGTCGCCAAGGACGGCCAGCTCCATGTCCAGGCTGGCGGCGGCACCGTCGCCGACGCCAAGCCCGCCTACGAGTACACCGAGTCGGTGAACAAGGCGAGAGCGGTCTTCCGCGCCGTCGAGGTTGCCTGCGAACAACCCGACTGGGCCTGAGCCATGCGCGTCCTGGTCATCGACAACTACGACTCCTTCACCTACAACCTGGTCCAGTACCTGGGTGAGCTGGGGGCGGAGATGGAAGTCGTCCGCAACGACAAGGCCGAGGTCGACGAGCTCCTGGAGCGCGGTCCCGACCGCCTCGTCGTCTCACCCGGACCCTGCACGCCCGCCGAGGCGGGGATCTCCGGCGAGGCGATCCGCGCCTTTGCCGAGGCCGGCATACCGGTGCTCGGCGTCTGTCTCGGCCACCAGGCGATGGTCGAGGTCTTCGGCGGCAAGGTGATCCAGGGCGAGCCGGTGCACGGCAAGGACGCCGAGGTCGAGCACGACGGCAAGGCGATCTACGCCGGGATGCCGAACCCGTTCGTCGCCGGCCGCTACCACTCGCTCGTCGCCGATCCCGACCTTCCCGACGAGCTTGAGCTGAGCGCCAGCCTGGGCGACGTCGTGATGGGCGCCCGCCACCGCGAGCTGCCGGTCGAGGGAGTCCAGTTCCACCCCGAGTCGGTGCTGACCCCGCTCGGCAAGCACCTGCTGAACAACTTCCTCGGGGAGCGGTCGTAGTTGTTGCCGGATACCGGTAGGAAATACGACCGCAGGTTGGCGTGATGCCCAACGACGTCGTCAGCCGGGCGATCGACGCGGTTTGCGCCGGCGACCACCTCACCGCTGACCACGCGTCAGCGGTGCTCTCGGAGATCATGGAGGGCCGCGCCGACCCGATCCAGACCGGCGCCTTCCTGATCGCGCTGCGGGCCAAGGGCGAGACTGTGCCCGAGCTGGTCGGCCTGGCGCGGACGATGCGCTCGCTGGCGGCGCCGGTTTCGAGCAGCCGGCCCGACCTCGTCGACACCGCAGGCACCGGCGGTGGGCCCTCGACCTTCAACGTCTCGACCGCGGCGGCGCTGGTCGCCGCCGGCGCCGGCTGCGCCGTCGCCAAGCACGGCAACCGCTCCAACACCAGCAGGTGCGGCTCGGCCGACCTGCTGGAGGCGCTCGGCGTCAACGTCGAGCTCGACCCCGAGCAGGTCGGGCGCTGCATCGACGAGGTCGGCTTCGGGTTCATGTTCGCTCCCCGCCACCACGCGGCGATGGCGCACGTGGTCCCGGCCCGAAAAGCGCTTGGCGTGCGGACGATCTTCAACTTCCTCGGACCGCTGACCAACCCGGCCGGGGCGACCCGGCAGCTGCTCGGGGTCGCCGACCGCCACTACCAGGAGACGATCGCCGAGGCGCTGGTCGGACTCGGCAGCGCGCGGGGGCTGGTCGTCGCCGCCGAGGACGGCCTCGACGAGATCTCGCTCTCCTCGCGGACGCGGGTGATCGAGGTCGCCGACGGCGGCACTTCGGAGTGGTTCGTCGAGCCCGGCCAGTTCGGCCTGGCGCCGGCCAGTCTGGAGGCGGTGGCGGGGGGGACGCCGGCGGAGAACGCCGCCGCGGTGCGCTCGGTGCTGGCGGGCGATTCCGGCCCCAAGCGCGACCTCACCCTGCTCAACGCCGCCGCCGCGATCTACGTCGGCGGCCTGGCCGCGGATCTCGACGAGGGGGTCGCCAAGGGGGCCGCGGCGATCGACTCGGGGGCGGCAGCCGGGATTCTCGACAAGCTGATCGCCGCAACGGTCCCCCCGGCCGTCTAGGCTCTACCAGTCAAGTGGGAATGATCGAGCAGCTGATCGCCGGGGCCCGGCAAGGAGTGGAAGCGCGTCGCCGCGAGCTTCCGCAGGCCGAACTCGAGTCGCGGCTCTCTGCCCGTGGCGAGGATCGCCCCTTCAATGAGGCGCTGGTACGACCCGGTCTGTCGCTGATCGCCGAGTTCAAGCGGCGCTCGCCGAGCGCCGGCGAGATCTCCGCTTCGGCCGACGTCGCCGAGCAGGTCAGCGCCTACGAGCGCGGCGGCGCGGCGGCGCTCTCCGTGCTGACCGACGAACCGCACTTCGGCGGCTCGCTGGAGGATCTGCGCGCGGCCCGTGCGGCCTGCGGGATGCCGATCATCCGCAAGGACTTCATCGTCGATCGCTACCAGCTCTACGAGGCGGCGGTCAACGGCGCCGACGCGGTGCTGCTGATCGTCCGCGCCCTCGACGACGAGGACCTGCGGGCGCTCTACGAAGAGGCGCGCTCGATTGACCTCGACTGCCTGGTCGAGGTCCACGACGAGGAGGAGCTCGATCGGGCGCTGGAGGCCGACGCCGAGGTGATCGGGATCAACAACCGCAACCTCGACGAGGGCAGCGTGGACATCGCCACCACCTTCGAGCTGATGCCCGACGTGCCAGCCGGCAAGACCGTCGTCGCCGAGAGCGGGATCTCCGGACGGGCCGAGCTGGAGGAGCTGGAGCGGGTCGGTGTCGACGCCGTCCTGATCGGCGGCGCCCTGATGTCCGCAGCCGACCCCGAGGCCAAGACGCGGGAGCTGACCGGCGCCGACGAAGGCACCCGGGAGCACCTCTACTAGCCGCTCGCACCCGGGGTGCGGCGTCTTTAGAAGATCTTTCGCGATCATTTAGAAATGGATCAGCGCCGAGCGCGATCCTGGTCGCCATGTCTACGAAAAAGAGCGTCTTCCGCAACCCATTCTTTTCTGCCCTCTTCGGTGGGGCGATCGTCGCCGTCTTCGGCCTGATCGCGATCTCGGCCGGCTTGGTCAAGTCGGACGGCGGCTCGACGACGACCACCGCGGCGCCGATGACCGCACCCGTCTCCTCCAAGTCCGATGGCGAAAGCACGAACGTCGTCAACCAGATCTACAAGGCCGACGGCAACGGCGTCGCCTTCATCGAATCGCAGATCCCGGCGACGGAAACCTCGACCCCCTCGCCCTTCGGCGAACCGGAATCCGAAGGCGGCGGCACCGCGACCGGGTCCGGCTTCGTGATCGACGGTGAAGGGCACATCCTCACCAACAACCACGTGATCGAAGGTGCCAGCAAGATCGAGGTCAAACTGGGTTCCTCCGACACCCAGTACACCGCCGAAGTCGTCGGCGCCGACCCGGCCTCCGACCTCGCCCTCCTCAAGGTCGACGCGCCGGCCTCCGAACTGCACCCGCTGACCCTCGGCGACTCCGCCCAGATGGAAGTCGGCGACCCCGTGGTCGCGATCGGCAACCCGTTCGGGCTCGACCGCACCGTCACCAGCGG
Source organism: Solirubrobacterales bacterium (assembly GCA_017882505.1). GTDB lineage: Bacteria > Actinomycetota > Thermoleophilia > Solirubrobacterales > 70-9 > VAYN01. The sequence goes on from JADGPJ010000001.1 coordinate 87,835, forward strand.
TATCGTCTCGGCGCTCCAGCGCCAGATCCAGGCGCCCAACGGCTTCTCGATCTCGAACGTGATCCAGACCGACGCGGCGATCAACCCAGGCAACTCCGGCGGGCCGCTGATCAACTCCGAAGGCGAGGTGATCGGCATCAACTCGCAGATCGAGACCGGTGGCAGTGGCTCATCGGGCAACGTCGGCATCGGCTTCGCGATCCCGATCAACACCGCCCGCGCCGAGATCCACCAGCTCGAGACCAAGGGCGAAGTCGAACACGCCTATCTCGGGATCGAAGGCGGCACGATCACCCCCAGCCTCGCCAAGGCGCTCAACCTGCCGGTGAGCGAAGGCGTGATCGTCCAGTCCGTCGTCAAGGGCGGGCCGGCCGACAAGGCCGGTGTCGAAGGCGGCAACACCTCGGCGACGATTGAAGGCGCCCAAGTCAGTCTCGGCGGCGACGTCATCACCGAAGTCAACGGCAAGAAGGTGGCGGGGATGGACGAAGTGGTCAACATCATCAACGCCGCCGAGCCCGGTGAAGAAGTCGAACTGACGATCCTCCGGGACGGGCAGACCAAGCACGCCACGGTGACGCTCGGAAAGCGTCCGGCCTCGATCGAAGAAGCGACCTCGGGCGGATAGGGCTGCAGGGAGGGGGACCCTGGATCCCCCTCCGGGCGGCTCTTCGGCTTCGGGAGGGACCACCGCTTGCGACCGGGGCCAGAGCTATGGCTCGGTGACTCAGGTTCCGTAGTCTGGGGGGATGCGGGTGAAGATCTGTGGGATCACGAATCTGGACGATGCGGCAGAGGCCGTGCTGCTTGGCGCCTGGGCCGTCGGATTGATCCACTACGACAGGAGCCCGCGGGCTGTCGATCCCGGCGCGGCGGCTGAGATCGGGGCGGCGTTCAGGCGTAAGTGCGAGGTCGTCGGCGTATTCGTCAATCCGACCCTCGACGAGGTGGCGAAGGCGGTCGAGAACGTGGGGATGACGATGGTGCAGTTGAACGGGTCGGAGGGGGAGTCGTTCTGCGCCGAGGTGGCGAGGAAAACTGGCGTAAAGGTGATCAAGGCGATTCATGTGTCCAGCGCCGCCGATGTTCACGCCGCCGAGTCGTATCGGACCGACTTCCATCTTTTCGACAAGCGGGGCAAGGGCCTCTGGGGCGGCACCGGGGAGAGCTTCGACTGGGAGCTGCTGCGCGGGCACCGCTCCGACATCCCGGACATCCTCGCCGGCGGACTGCGGCCGGACAACGTCGCCGCGGCGATCGCGGTCACGCAGCCCTTCGCGGTCGACGTCGCCAGCGGCGTCGAGGCCGAGCCGGGCCGCAAGGACCACGCGGCGATGGCCGCCTTCTTCGAGGCCGTTCAGCCGGCCGGCATCACCGCGCCATGAGCGCGATCGAGGAGCGTTTTGGGCCCTATGGGGGACGCTACGTGCCGGAGACGCTGATTGCGGCCCTGGACGAGCTCACCGCGGCCTGGATCGAGGCCCGCGAGGACGCCGACTTCGTCGCCCGCCTCGAGCTCCTGCGGCGGGACTTCATCGGCCGCCCGACCCCGCTCTACCTGGCGCAGCGGCTCTCCGAGCGGGTCGGCTCCAAGGTCTACCTGAAGCGCGAGGACCTCGCCCACACCGGCGCCCACAAGATCAACAACGCGCTCGGCCAGGCGCTGCTCGCCGAGCGGATGGGCAAGCCGCGGGTGATCGCCGAGACCGGGGCCGGGCAGCACGGCGTCGCCACCGCGACCGCCTGCGCCCTGCTCGGCCTCGAGTGCGTCGTCTACATGGGCACCGAGGACATCCGCCGCCAGGCGCCCAACGTCGAGCGGATGCGCCTGCTGGGAGCCGAGGTGGCGCCGGTGGAGGCCGGCGCGCGCACGCTCAAGGAGGCGGTCAGCGCCGCGATCCGCGACTGGGTCGCCAACGTCGAGACGACCCACTACGTGATCGGCTCCGCCGTCGGGCCGGCGCCCTACCCGGCTCTGGTCCGCGACCTGCAGCGGGTGATCGGCGAGGAGGCGCGCGAGCAGTCGCTCGCCGCCGAGGGCGCACTGCCTGCCCGGGTGATCGCCTGCGTCGGCGGCGGCTCCAACGCGATCGGCATCTTCAGCCCCTTCGTCGCCGACGCCGAGGTGGCGCTGATCGGCGTCGAGGCGGCGGGCGAGGGGCTCGACACGCTGCGCCACGGCGCCTCGCTCGGCGCCGGCAGTACCGGGGTCCTGCACGGTTCGCTCTCGGCCGTGCTTGCCGACGAGGAGGGTCAGATCCTCGAGGCGCACTCGGTCTCGGCCGGCCTCGACTACCCGGGCGTCGGTCCCGAGCACGCTCAGCTGCGCGACACCGGCCGCGCCACCTACGTCTCCATCTCCGACCGCCAGGCGCTGGCCGCGTTCGGCCGGCTCTCGCGCCTGGAGGGGATCATCCCGGCGCTCGAGTCCTCGCACGCGATCGCCTGGCTCCTGGAGAACCCGGGTGAGAGTGGATTCGACGTGCTCTGTCTCTCGGGGCGCGGGGACAAGGACCTTGCCGAGTATCTGGAGCAGACCGGGAAGGGGGCCGGGGGGTGACCCCCCTGAGCAACAGCGGGGAGGCTCCGGGGAGTCACCCCCCGGCCCCCGTCACCGCGGTGCCCACTACTGGCGAGGAGCGGATCGCCGGGGCCTTTCGGGAGGCGCGCGAGGAAGGCCGCGCCGCGCTGATGCCCTACATGATGGCCGGCTTTCCCGACCGTGAGTCCTCGCTCGCGGTCGCGGCTGCTTACGTTGATTCCGGGGCTGACCTGATCGAGTTGGGGGTTCCGTTCTCTGATCCGCTGGCCGATGGGCCGACGATCCACGATGCGGCCACCAAGGCGCTGGAGGCGGGGGCTACTTTGGCGACGACGCTGGAGGTCTGCCGCTCGGTCTCGGAACGGATCCCGGTCGTGCTGATGATCTACGCGAACATGGTCTTCGCCCACGGCGGCGCCGCCGAGTTCGCCCGCCTGGCGCGGGCCGCCGGGGCCGCCGGGGCGATCATCCCCGACCTGCCGCTGGGCGAAGCCGAGGATGTCCGCGAGGCGTTTGCCGCCGCGGGCCTGGCTCTGGTGCCGCTGGTGGCGCCGACGACGCCCCCGGAGCGCCGGGCGCGGATCTGCGCCGTCGCCCGCGGTTTCGTCTACGTCGTCTCCACGGTCGGGACGACCGGCGAGCGGGCCGAGGTCCCGGCCTCGCTGGCCGAGCTGGTTGCGGCGACCAAGGCTGACGCGGTGACGCCGGTCGCGGTCGGCTTCGGGATCGGGACCGCCGCCCAGGCCGCCGAGGTGGGGCGGATCGCCGACGGCGTCATCGTCGGGAGCCGTCTCGTCCGCGCCACCGCCGGGGCGGGCTCGCCGCAGGCCGCCGCCGATGCCGTCGCCGGCTTCCTCAGCGAGGCGCGCGTCGCCCTCGCCGAGTGAGCGATTAGGATTGCCGCCGTATGGGAATGGTCGTAACGCTATTTCTGGCTCTCGCCGCGATGACGGTCTGCTACGCCCTCGGGCAGGGTGGCCCGGTCGCCGGCCTGGTCTTCTTCACGGTGCTGCTGGTCGGCGCCGCGATCCGCGTTCTCGCGCCCAAAGCCTGAGCTGCCCGCAGGAGCCGGGAGCGAGGGTTGGCGGCGCTCAGGCGCGAGTCGCGACGACCTGCAGGTACTCCGGTTCGATCACCAGCGCCCGCTCCCCGGCCGTGTTGACCTCTTCCAGGAAGGAGCGGAGGTCGGCGGTGAGCGCGGCCTCGCCAGCGGGCCCGACTTTCTCGTAGGCCGCCTTGATCGGGCCGAAGTAGGCGCGGAAGAACCCCAGGTAGTGGTCGGCGGAGCGGAAGACCTGGCGCGACTTGAGCTTTTCGGCCCGTAGCTCGGAGATGCCCTCGCCGAACAGCTCCCGCACCCGCTCCTCGGTTCCCCAGAGGATCGGCGGCATCACGCCGGGAGGCGGCCCGCCGGTGTGCTTGAGCATCGTCAGGAACATCTGGGCGACGCCGCCGTCGGGGGTCCAGTTGGCCATCCCGATCCGCCCGCCAGGCTTGACCACGCGCAGCAGCTCGGCCGCGGTGCGCTCCTGGTCGGGGGCGAACATGGCGCCGAAGATCGACATCGCGACGTCGAAGCTGGCGTCCTCGAAGGGCAGGTTCTGAGCGTCGGCCTCGACGAACTCGACCTCGAGCCGCTCGGCCGACGCCCGCTCGCGGCCGCGCTCGAGCAGGGCCGGGACGAAGTCGGCGCCGACCGTGTTGCCCCAGGTACGCCGCGCCGCCGCGATCGCGCCGTTGCCGCTGCCGCAGGCGACGTCCAGCACCCGCTCGTCGGGCACGATCTCGAGCGCTTCGACGAGCACCTCGGCGGCGTTGACGACGAGGCTCGCGACCATCGCGAAGTCGCCCTCCGACCAGGTCTGCTGCTGCATCCGGGTGATTGCGGCGAGATCGGGAGCGTCGTTCATCTGGAGCAGCCTCTCAGGTGTAGAAGCGCTTGGCAATCTCGAGTATGTCGAGGTCGACGCTCTTGACCTTGGTCGCTTGCTCGAGCGGGATCCCGACCATCTCGGTGCCTTGGATCGCCGCCATCTTGCCGAAGTCTCCGGTTTTGGCCAGCTCGTAGGCGCAGGCGCCGAACCTGGTCGCGAGGACGCGGTCGGTCGAGGTCGGGGTGCCGCCGCGCTGAACGTGCCCCAGCACGGTCACCCGGGTTTCGTAGCCGGTGCGGGACTCCAGCTCGGTGGCCAGCGCGACGCCGATCCCTCCGAGCCGTGGATAGCCGTACTCGTCGGTGTCCTTGACCGGCTGGATCAGCCGCTCCTCGCCGCTGGCGAAGGCCAGCTTGGCGCCCTCGGCGACGACGATGATCGAGAAGTCCTTGCCGTGGTCGTGACGCCGAAGAACGCCCGACGCCACCTCCTCGACGGTGGTGATCGTCTCCGGGATGACGATCCCGTCGGCACCCCCGGCCAACCCCGCGTAGGCGGCGATCCAGCCGGTGTTGCGTCCCATCACCTCGACGACCATGATCCGGTCGTGGGACTGGGCCGTGGTGTGGAGGCGGTCGATCGCGTCGGTGACGGTCTGCACCGCGGTGTCGAAGCCGAAGGTGAAATCGGTGCCGCCGACGTCGTTGTCGATCGTCTTCGGCACGCCGACGAGGGGCAGGCCGTGATCGGCGTACAGCTGGCGGGTGATCTCCATCGTGTGCTCGCCACCGATCGCGACGACGGCGTCGAGCCGCTGCTCGGTGAAGGCGCGCTCGACCTTCTCGACGGCGTTTTCCCGGACCGGCTCGAAGCTCGAGGTGCTGAGGATCGTCCCGCCGAGCTGGAGGATGCCGGCGACGGTGTGCATGTCGAGCGTTATGTAGTCGTTCTCGGCCAGGCCGCGGTAGCCGCGGCGGATCCCGATCGCCTCGTCGCCACGCTGGATCGCCGAGCGGGCGACGGCGCGGATCGCCGCGTTCAGGCCCGGGCAGTCGCCGCCGGCGGTGAGGACTCCGATTCGCATGAGGTCGAGTTTAGGATCGACGCCCGTGCTCCGTGTTCCAGCCATCGTCATCGCTTGCACGCTCGCCACCGCGATCGCCGGTTGCGGCGGCTCCGACGGCGTCTCCAGCGGGGCCACGGTGAGCGTCTACGTCGGCGCGCCGCTGTGTCCGGGGGCCCGGCGCGAGCTGGCGCGCGAGCGCGGCCGAGCCGGCGACGTCCACGTTCGCGCCGTCTGCCTGGCCCAGGCCGAGCACGCCGGGCGCCTGGCCCTCGCCACGGTCGGCGCGAACGCCCGCCGCGCCACCGAGGACTCCACCGCGATCGCCTTCCTCCAGCCGCCCGGTCCAGCCGTTCGCTTCTCGCAACCCATCCTCGAATCCGCCGGGATCGCCTCCGTCAAAGCAAGCTCCGGGGCAGTGGCAATGGGGCGGGTACTTCACGCAATCGCGGAGTCGGATTCGACCTCTCTCCGCGATGCCGTGCGCGAAGCCCTCGAATGACGTCGCTAGATCAAGTCTTCGAGCGCCTCGTCCAGCCGGGGATGCTTGAACTCGTAGCCGAGCTCCTGGGCTCTTTTCGGAATCGCCCGCTGCCCGCCCTTGAGCACCGTCCCGAACTCGCTGCCGAATTTGAGGTCGAGGACGAACCCGGGGACGGGGACGATCGCGGGCCGGCCGAGGGCGCGGCCGAGCGCCTTCGAGAAGTCGCGGTTGCTGGTCGGCTCCGGGGCGGTCGCGTTGACGACGCCGCTGACCTCGGGTTTGTCGAGCGCCCAGAGCAGGATCCCGACCTCGTCGTCGATGTGGATCCAGGAGAGGTACTGATCGCCGCCGGCGATCGGGCCGCCGATGCCGAGCTTGAAGGGGGTCAACAGCTCGGCCAGCATGCCGCCGCCGGCGTCGAGGACCTGGCCGGTGCGGATGATCGCCAGACGCACCCCTGCGGCCTCGGCCTCGCGGGCCGCCTTCTCCCACTCCCGCGTCACCTCCGAGTCGAAGCTGTCGCCGGGACCCGTCGACTCGTCGACGACCTCGTCGCCGCGGTTGCCGTAGTAGCCGACCGCTGACTGGCTGACCAGCACCGACGGGCGCCTCTCCAGGCCGGCGATCGTCCCCACCAGGTTGTGGGTGCCCTTACGCCGGGTCTCCATGATCTTTCGCTTCGCCTCGCCGGTCCAGCGCTGGCTGATCTTCTCGCCGAGCAGGTGGACGACGCCATCGACGCCCTCGAACGCCGCGGCCGGCGGCCGTTCCAGCGTTGGCTCCCAGGCATGCCAGGTGACCCGCGGGTTGGCGCCGCGGGCCTTGCCCGGGTCGCGGCTGAGGCCGACGACGTCGTCGCCCCGCGCGAACAGGGAGTCACACAGCGCCGAGCCGATCAAACCGGTGGCTCCGGTGACGAGGACCTTCACGGCGTTTGCGTCCGGCCTCTCATTTGCCGACCTCGACCGTGGCGAAGGTCCCGGTCTCGTCGTTGAAGCGGGCGATCCCGGCGCGCTTGGCCTCCTCGATCACGGCGCGGGCGACGGACGGCGCCACATCGCGGTTGAAGACGCTGGGAATGATGTAGTCCTCGGCGAGGTCGTCGTCATCGACGGCTTCGGCGATGCCCTTGGCGGCGGCCAGCTTCATCTCCTCGGTGATGCTGGGGGCGCCGGCGTCGAGGGCGCCGCGGAAGATGCCGGGGAAGGCGAGCACGTTGTTGATCTGGTTCGGGTAGTCCGAGCGGCCGGTGGCCATGATCCGCACGTAAGGAGCGGCCTCCTCGGGCATCACCTCGGGCGTCGGGTTGGCCATCGCGAAGACGATCGCGTCGTCGTTCATCTTGCTCAGGGCCTCGGCCTCGATGGATCCGGGCCCGGAGAGGCCGACGAAGAGGTCCATGCCCTCGATCGCGTCCGCGGGCGGGCCGCTGACCTTCTCCGGGTTGGAGATCTCCGCGTACCAGCGCTTGTTGGCGTTCATCTCGCCCGACAGGTAGTCCTCGCGCTCGGTCGAGAGCGCGCCCTTGCGGTCGCAGCCGACGACGTGGGTGACCCCGGAGGCGAGCATCATCTTCGTCACCGCCACCCCGGCGGCGCCGAGCCCGATCACCAGCACCCGCAGCTCCGCGATCGGCTTGCCGGTGATCTTCAGCGCGTTGAACAGCGCCGCCATCGTCACCACCGCGGTGCCGTGCTGGTCGTCGTGGAAGACCGGGATGTCCAGCGAGCGCTTCAGCCGCTCCTCGATCTCGAAGCAGCGCGGGGCGGAGATGTCCTCGAGGTTGATGCCGCCGAAGGTCGGGGCCATCAGTTCGACGGCGCGGACGATCTCGTCGGCGTCCTGGGTGTCAAGGCAGATCGGGAAGGCGTCGACGTTGGCGAACTCTTTGAACAGCATGCACTTGCCCTCCATCACCGGCATCGCCGCCTCGGGGCCGATGTTGCCGAGCCCCAGCACGGCGCTGCCGTCGGAGACGACCGCGACGGTGTTCTTCTTGATCGTGTACTCGAAGGCCTTGGCGCGGTCGGCGTGGATGTCCATGCAGACCCTGGCGACGCCGGGCGTGTAGGCCATCGAGAGGTCGTCGCGGGTCTTCACCGGGTATTTGTTGTGGATGTCGATCTTGCCGCCGCGGTGCATCTGCATCGTGCGGTCGACGTAGTCGAGCACCCGGGCGCCGCGAGTCGAGCCGATCGCCCGCAGGATCCGCTCCCAGTGGTCGCGATCGGCGGCGTCGATCGTGAACTCGCGGACCCGCTTGCCCTCGTTCCCGGCGCCGGGAACGAGGTCGACGCCCTGCAGCTGCCCACCCGCCTCGGCGATCGCCGCGGTCAGTTTGCCCAGCGGCTCCTGGCGAGCATCGAGCTCGACCCGGATCGCGACGCTGTACTGGGCGCTGACAGCCACGCGGCTATCGAATCAGATTCAGCGTGTCGGCCCGGGCGCGCCTGGCGTGGGATCGGCCGAGTAGTGGCGAGGGGATGAATCAAAGTGGTGGCGGCGCTGCTCGCGATGAGCACTGCGACGGCCCCCCAGCGGCGACCTGCTCGCGCCGCGGGCCGAACTGACCGATCGAAGGATGGTCGGTGGCGCCGCCTTCGTGGTCGACGGCAAGATCGGGCGGAGGGGGGAGACGTCGCGGGGCGAGACGGTCGGCCGCGGCATCACCTTGCCCCGCGAGTAGGGCGGGACCGTTAAGTTGGCGCCGTGAGCGCCGACGCCCCACAGCTCTTCCTGATCGACGGCAACTCGCTCGCCTACCGGGCCTTCTTCGCGCTGCCGGAGTCGATCGGGACCAGCGACGGCCGGCCGACCAACGCGATCTACGGGCTGGCCTCGATGCTGGTCAAAATCATCGACGAGCACCATCCGCAGGGGGTGGTCGTCGCCTGGGACGCGGGGATGTCGGGCCGCGAGGTCACCTACGACCTCTACAAGGCCCAGCGCAAACCCCGTCCCGACCTTCTGCGCGAGCAGTGGCCGCACCTGATGCCGCTGGTCGAGGCCTTCGGCTACACCAACGTCAAGGTCGAGGGCTTCGAGGCCGACGACGTGATCGCGTCGCTGGTTCGCCAGGCGCGCGAGCAGGGGATCGAGGTGATGGTCGTCACCGGCGACCGCGACGCCTACCAGCTGGTCGCCGAGGGGGTGCGGGTGATGAGCACCTCGCGCGGCATCACCGAGACGAAGATCTACGACAGCGCCGCCGTGCTCGAGCGCTACGGGGTCGCGCCGGAGCTGGTCACCGACCTGATGGGCCTGCGCGGCGACACCTCGGACAACATCCCGGGCGTGCCGGGGGTCGGCGAGAAAACCGCTTCGCAGCTGCTGCAGCGCTTCGGCTCGCTGGAGGAGGTGCTGGCCAACGTCGACGAGATCTCCGGCGCCAAACGCAAGCAGAACCTGACCGAGCACGCCGACGACGCCCGCATGTCGAAGGCGCTGGCGACGCTCCAGTACGACATCGAGACCGGGGTCGACCTCGCCGCGGCGATGGAGTCCGAGCCCGACCGCGGCGCCCTGCGCGACTTCATGCGCGAGTTCGAGCTGCGGGCGGTTCTGGAGCGCCTCGAAGAAGCATTGCCGGAGGGAGACGCGGTGCCGGGGCGCAGGGTCGAGACCGAGCTCGAGATCGAGGCGGTGGCGGGGACTCCCGCGGACATCGGCGAGGGCACCGTGGCGCTGGCGATCGACGGCGAGCGCTGGGCCGCCGCCGACGCCGAGCGGATCGTCACCGGGACCTCGACCCAGGACGAGCTGGCGGTGGCGCTGGCCGGCCATGCGATCGCCGGCCACGACGTCAAGTCGCTCGGCGGCGGCCGCCACGGCCTGCTCGCGGCCGCCGCCCGCGAGGGGGTCGAGGTGGAGCTCGACCACGACACGATGATCGCCGCCTACCTGATCGAGCCCCAGCGCCGCACCTACGAGCTGACCGAGCTGGCGGCCGACGCCGGCATCGGCCTCGCCGAGGGCGCCGCCGCGGCGAGCCCGGAGGACGACGGCCAGATGGCGCTGGGCGAGGAGCTCGAAGCCGGTCTTGATCCCGCCGAGGAAGCGCGCCTCGTGGCCGCCGTCGCCGAGGTGCAGCGGCCGCGGATCGAGGGGCTGGGGCTGGAGCCGCTGCTGCGCGAGGTCGAGCTGCCGTTGATCGACGTCCTGGCGGCGATGGAGCGCGAGGGGCTGAAGCTCGACGCCGAGCGCCTGGCCGAGGTCGGCGCCGGCTTCGGCGAGCGCATCGAGACGCTGGAGCAGGAGATCTTCGAGCTGGCCGACGAGGAGTTCACGATCAGCTCGCCGCAGCAGGTCGGTCGGATCCTCTTCGAGAAGCTCGGGCTGACCCGCAAGCGCCGCGGCAAAACCGGGTTCTCGACCGACGCCCGCGTCCTCGCCCAGATCCGCGACGAGAACCCGATCGTCGAGAAGATCGAGTCCTGGCGCGAGCTGACCAAGCTCAAGAACACCTACCTCGACTCGCTGCCCGACCTGATCGACTCCGCCACCGGCCGCGTCCACACGACCTTCAACCAAGCGGCGACGACCACCGGCCGCCTCTCCTCGACCAACCCGAACCTGCAGAACATCCCGATCCGAACCGAGATCGGGCGCCCGGTCCGCGCCTGCTTCGTCGCCGAAGAGGGCGCCCGCCTGCTCTCCGCCGACTACAGCCAGGTCGAGTTGCGCGTGCTCGCCCACGTCGCCGACGAGCAGGTGCTGAAAGACGTCTTCCATGCCGGCGAAGACGTTCACGCCGCGACCGCGGCCGAGGTCTTCGACATCTCCCGCGACGAAGTCGACGTCGGCCAGCGCTCAAAGGCGAAGATGGTCAACTTCGGGATCGTGTACGGCCTCACCGGGTTCGGCCTCGCCGACCGGCTCAACATCCCCCGCAAGGAGGGCGAGGAATTCGTCGCCCGCTATCTCGAGCGCTTCCCGGCGGTGCGCGCCTTCCGCGAGGAGATCGTCGAGAAAGCGCAGGAGGAGGGCTTCGTGACGACCCTGATGGGGCGCCGCCGGCCGATCCCCGAGCTGCGTTCCGGCAACTCCAACACCCGCCGCCTCGGCGAGCGCCTCGCCGTCAACACGGTGATCCAGGGCACCGCGGCCGACATCATCAAGGTGGCGATGGTGCGCTGCCAGCGAGCGCTGCGGGAGACGGGTGGTGGTACCAGGCTGGTGTTGCAGATCCACGACGAGCTCCTCTTCGAGGGCCCGCCGGAGGAGATGGACGGCGCGACCGAGCTGGTGCGGCGCGAGATGTGCGCCGCCTACCAGCTCGATCCGCCGCTCGAGGTCGACATCGGCGTCGGCCGGGACTGGCTCGACGCCAAGTAGCTCAGCCGCCGAGCTCGACCTTGTCGAACGTCGCCGCACCGTTCTCGACCTGCAGCTCGGCCTCGTGGACGACCGCGCCGGGGACCAGGTCGGAGACGGTGCAAGGGGTGCCGGAGAGTTCTCCGCCATCACCCGAGCCGGGCGAGCCCGGTCCGGAGTTGTCGCCGCCGTTGTCGTCGCTGGATTCGCTCGAGTCGCTGCTCGTGCCGGCGCCCGGGGACTGAGTTCCGTGGCACTCGATCTCGGTCCCTTCGGTGACCAGGCCGCTGATCGTTTCAGTGCCGAAGAGGCTGATCGTGAGCTTGCCGCTTTCGGTGTCGAAGCTGGCGACCGTTCCGGCGTTCTCTTCGCCGTCCGTGATCCCGTCGTTGTCGGTGTCGGCGTCGCGCGGGTTGTCTTCGGCTTTGAACTCAGCCAGGTTGCGCAGGTGGTCGCCGTCCTGGTCGCGCCCGGCCTGGTTGACCTGCAGGGAGAGGTTGTGGCGCTTCTCCCAGTGGTCGGGGATGTGGTCGTGGTTGCGGTCCTTCGCGGCGGCTATGCCGGGCAGGGCCAGCAGCGCGAAGGCGCCCAGCGCCAGCGCAAGCAGGCTGCCGAGGCGGGCGCGCCTTCCATTGGTGCGGGTCATAGCGTTCCTCCTGGTTCGATTCGGGACATGTCACCTCCTGCAACCCGAGGCGGGCGCAAAGATCACGAACCGGTTTCGGAGCTCCCCGAACCGCTGCTTCCGGAGCCGCTCGACCGGCTCTCTGATTCTTCTTCTTCGGTTTCCAATTCGGTCACCGGAGGAGGGGCGATCGCCGGCGTCGAGTCGCCGGAGCCGTCGGAGCCGGAGCCGCCACTGGTGCTGCCGTCCTGAGAGGAGCCGCTGCCATCGCCTCCACCCGAGCCATCACCCCCGGAACGCCCGCTTCCGGACTGATCGCCACCGGAGAGTCCCTCGCCGGAGTGGTGACCGCCGGAGTCTTCGCCGCGCCCGGCATCGCCGCTACCGTCGTGGCCCCGCCCGGAGCCTCCCTGCGAGCCGCTGTGACCCGAAGAGTCGCCCGGACCACCACCGCCGCTTCCCGTCGAGCCCCCGGAGCCGCCCTGGTCCGATCGGCCACCGCCCGAGGATCCGCCCTTCGATTCGCCACCGTGCCGCGACCCGGGACCGGACTGACCCCGACTCGGGCCCACCGCGGAGGACCGACCCGTGGCGAAGCTGGCCGAAGATCCAGTCGAGCCCCCCGCACCCGCGCCGGTGGGCAGCTCCGCCGCCGCTGCGGCCTCCGGGCCCCTGTTTCCGCCCCGATCCTGCTGGATCGCGACACCGGCCCCGACCGAGCCCGCGATCAGCACCGTCGCCACCCCGACCTTGAGCGCCCCCACGGCGCCGAACCCGCCCAGCATCGTCCCGGCGCCGCCGGCCGCGGAGGCCGCTCCCGCCGCCGCCACGGCGCCGCCGGTACCGACCGCGTCGGCCCCGTGGTCGAAGAGCGCTCGCAGCAGCGGCAGTGGGACCAGCATCCCAACCCCGTCGCGGAGCGCGGTCCGGGCACGGTAGATCGCCTGCCGCGCGCCGCCGCCGCTGAGTCCCAGCGCCGAGGCGATCTCGTCATGGCTCAGCCCTTCCAGCTCGCGCATCACGATCGCGGCTCGCTGCGGCTCGGGCAGCGCTCGCAGTCGCCCCATCAGTTCCCTGATCTCCTCGTTGCGCTCGGCTTCGACGGCGGCGCTGCGCCCACCGGGGATCGCCTCGCCGAGCTGCTCGGTCGCCGGTGGCCGGTCGCGGAGGTCGTTGAGCGCGGTGTTACGGACGATCCTGTACAGCCAGGGTCGCAGCTCGATCTCGGCTTCGGAGCCCCTCAGCGCCAGCAGCGCCTTCGAGAAGGCGTCCTGGGTGACGTCCTCCGAGCGCCCGCCGACGATCGAGGCGGCGAAGCGGTCGAGCGGCTTGCGGTAGCGGCGAACGATCTCCTCGAAGGCCGTCTCGTATCCCTCACGCACCAACCGAACCAACCGCCGGTCCGGCTGGGCGCGCAGCGCCGGCCCGAGAAAGATCCGGGAGGCGAGCTGCTCTGCGGGGGGCGGGGACATCGCGATTGGTTCTCAGTGGACTACTCGACATCACACCGCCTGGGTTCAATGCGGTGGTTACCGGCTCCAACACACGTCCAGCCCGAAGATCACGCAGTTGCGTCGGGACGGCTGCTGGGAGAAGACGATCGACAGCGTATCTGGCTCTCCGGGCACGATTCCCGGATGCTGTTTAGCTATAGCAGACAGTTTCCGTCTATCATGCGACGACGCCTGGCGGATCACCACCGACGACCTGCCGATTCCCTTCAGCCCGGCGCTCGAGGACGCCTTCCTGCCCAGCGCCGACTCGGTTGCCGAGGCCGTCCGCCGGCGCCTCGGCGTTGCCGTTGCTGGCTAGTCCCCGTCGAAGCTGAGTGAGCGGGGGTCGCTCTGGCGGCGCCCGATCACGAACCAGATCGCCGTCGCCGGCTCCGCGCCGGGGTTGGCGAGTC
>JADGPJ010000073.1 GCA_017882505.1 Solirubrobacterales bacterium
CGGCGGCTCCAGACAGGCTGCAGATCAGAATGAAAACTTCCGGCCCGCAATCTCAGGATTTTACGCCGGCTGAAGAAAGTCTTGGTAGCGTCGCATCCGTGAGCAACACCACGTCATATACGCGGGTGCTGGGAGCATTTGTCGCCTGGGTCGATCGCAAGAGTCAAGTAGCCACCGGTGGCCGGCCAGACGCGTGGTCGGACAAATCGCCCGCTGGGCACGCATGGGTCAACGGCCAGGTGGTCGGCGACCTGCACCCACGTACGGCGCACGTCTACCGCAGCTACGATTAGGCGCAGCCCCTCTTAGCGCCCCGCAGATCGCCCGCCAGTTGTCCTCGGATGCCGCGGCCGCCGCGGCCAGGTTGACCACCCCACTAAACCTGGCTCAACACCGGAGTAGGCTCGCCTCATGAAGTTCAACGTCTCCTGCTGGGACGGCAGGACCGAGACCAAGCTTGCCACCGTCGAGGCCGCGACTGCCCCGGGTGCCGCCCGGAAGGTGGCCGAGCTCCGCGGCCACCCCCCCGGCACGGCTTATCAAGTGGAACCAAAGGACCACTCGGCGCCGCCTGAGTCGTATAGCCCTTAGCCCCCCGGCCCGGAGGAGTCGGCTCCGCCTGGCCCTCGCTGGTCTTCAACTGGCAGGACCACCTGGAGACGCGGCTGGCGACGTTCAGTGCTTCCCCACCTGCGGCGACGACTACACCCGCGCCCAGTTCGACTCGACCCAAATCCGGTACTTCGAAGGCGACAGGCCATCTCAGGCCGGCAGCCCCCGGATCACGCCGCAGGTGGCGGCCGAGATGGCGCGCCTCCGGGATCGGCCCGTTCTCGCGTTCCCAGTAGTAGCGGCGAGCGGTCGTGTGCTTGTCGCGGGTGCGGATCTCCGGGGTGCCGTTCGCGTGGCAGCGCCCGGTCCAGATCCAGCAGTTGAGGTCGCCTTGAATTACGTAGGGCATGCCTCAACCAAACCACACGGGGCCGCTTGAGGGTTCGCGATCTTCTCGCTTCTTCAGCGGTTACTCACGATGGGAACCGGATTCTCATGGGCCGGGAGGACGTTCCCGGAGGGTTTCCTCAGGTGCTATGGCTGCATTAGGGCAATACCTCCGAGACAGCCATATTGCCAGGTAGGGAGGGTCGCTTTTGATCCGGTTAGTCCCGCGAGAGAGCATGCCTTGATCTGGCCTAGGCGATCGGTATTTGCATGCCTGCAGACAACGGCGTGCGGCCGGCACCGACCCCTCCGCCCTCGACGATCACCCGACAGGGGCGCTTGGCGAGCAGGTAGCGCGTCGTCGGACCGAGCAGGCGCTCGTCGCTCGGCGCGTGCTCGGTGCTGATGTAAATCAGGTCCGAGCCTCGTTCCAATGCCTCTTCAACGATCGCGCGCCCGGGATTGCGGGTGCGGACCAGATTGACCCGGACTTTGAGGCCCTGGGCGCGGGCCTGTAGGCGGACCTCCTCGAGTGCGCAACGCGCCTCGTATTCCAGCTCGTCGAAGCCGCCGTCGGGAAGCTCGTGCTTGCGGGGAATTTTGAGCACGTAAAATGCCTCAACGCTCGCGTCGGGGTCGACGACCGCCGCCGCCCGGTGCATCGCGTCGGCGTCGATATCGGTGCCGAAGATCGGCACCAGGGCCGATTTGTAGGAGACCTCGAGGAAGCCGACGGGCCGCTGCTGCCGGCGCACCTGCTGCATCTCGCGCGGGTCGATGCCGAGGTGGCGGCGGTAGAGCAGGTAGCCGATCAGGCCGATCCCGACCCAGGCGCTGCCGATAATCCGCGCCTCGGGGTGGAGGACGATCACCGAGACGAAGGCCGCCCCGGTGCCGATGGCGCCAAAGACTGCGGTCAGCGGCACCTCGGCGC
The DNA here is from genome assembly GCA_017882505.1 of Solirubrobacterales bacterium. Classification (GTDB taxonomy): domain Bacteria; phylum Actinomycetota; class Thermoleophilia; order Solirubrobacterales; family 70-9; genus VAYN01. Next base: position 1,874 of record JADGPJ010000073.1, read on the forward strand.
CTCGCCAGCGCACGTTCCAGGGCGCCCGGTAGGGCCGGTAGCGGTCGGGCTGGCGCCGGCGCAGCGAGACGATCGAGAGGTGGGCGATGGTGAAGGAGAGCATCGCCCCGAAGCTGTAGAGATTGCCGAGGAAGCTCGTGTTGCCCGGCAGCACCAGCACCGCCGCGATTGCCGAGAAGAAGAGGATGGTGAACCACGGGGTCTGGAAGCGGGGGTGCAGCTTCGCGAAGACGCCGGGGAGCTGGCGGTGCTCCGCTAGCGACCAGGAGAGCCGCGAGATGCCGATCAGCCCAGCGTTGGTGGCGATCAGCAGGATCGTCGCGGCCAGGGTGCCGACGTAATAGCGCGCGACGGTCGAGACGGTCCCGTGCAGTCCGAGGGCGGAGACGATCCCCAGCACCGGATCGTCGCTGTAGGTGGTGCCGAGCGCGGTCGAGTAGTGGCCGGCCGCGTTCTGGGTGACCGGCAGCGCCGAGAGCGCGACGATCGAGATCCCGGCATAGATGCCGAGCACGGCGATCAGGACGAGGTTGACGGCTTTCGGAACCTGCTCACCGGGGTCGCGTGCCTCCTCGGCCATGTTGGAGACTGTCTCGATTCCGGTGTAGGCGAGCATCGAGATCGAGACCGCGAAGATCAGCTGCGAGAAGCTCGGGGCGGTGCCAAGGTGGATCTGGTCGATGAGCACGGAGGGATGAAGGACGAGGATCGCGCCGAGCCCGACCAGAGCGATCTGGGTGAAGAGGTCGAGGATCGCGAGGCCGATGTTCAGCTTCGCCGACTCGCCGAGGCCGCGGATGTTGACCAGGGCGAGGAGGGCGATCACTGCGACCCCGCCGAAGATGTCTCCCGGCGAGTGGCCCAGTGCCGGGAAGAAGACCGCGAGGTAGTGGGGAACGAAGAAGGCGCTGATCGCGATCGTCAGGATGTAATCGAGGGAGAGCCCCCAGCCGGCGATGAAGGAGACGACCTCGTTGAAGGCGTGCCGCGCAAATGACGAGGAGCCGCCGGCCTCCGGGAACATCGCCGCTCCCTCGGCGTAGGTCTTGGCGGTGAGGGCGAACAGCCCGCCCGCGAAGAGGAATACCAACGGGGTCAGGCCGAGCGCATGGGCCGCCACCAAGCCGAGCGCGTAATAGATCGAGGAGCCGACGTTGCCGTAGGCGGTCGCGAACAGGCCCGGTACCCCGACCGTTTTGCGCAGCCCGCGAGTCTTCAGATTGGCCATTTGGGGGTCAACCCCCGATCCTAGACTCGCAACCGTCAAGAAGGCGTAAGAACTGCTCGACCGCTATACAGATCCTGTGAAGATCAGGGCTTGGGCGCGGGATCTCGAATCACCAAGAAGAGCGACGCCGAAGCCGCGCTGCTATGGCTCCCAGGAGTAGTCGAGAACGGTCACAGTAGGTCGGCGGGAGGCGCCTGAGCCGTGCGGCACCTGTGGCCCGACTGGCCTGGTCTCCTCCCGCCGACCCTACCTTGACTTCGAGAACTTCCGGCGGGACAGCGCATCCGACACTTACAGGGGTCGCGATCCACGAATCGGCAAGAAGCGGTTCTACCTCGGCGCCGCAAGCCGTTGGCCTGGCTGTTGATCCGAGACGAAGAACGCCGCCCCCTCGGGCGCGCGCATTCGGCTCTGCAATCGGAAGCGGCTGAAGGGATTCGAACCCTCGACCTTCTGCATGGCAAGACAACCCGGTGTGTCGCACAGCGACCTCGGCGCTGCATAGTGCTGCCCTAGGCGTTGCCCTGAGAAAGCGGACGAGGTAGTAGTGGGCAGCCATTTGGCTCTGCATCTGCCAATGGTCGAGCCGCCCCGCACTCCTCGCACTCGAACTCATAGATATCGCCGCCGCCAGCCGCCCAGGGGTGCAAGCTATTGACCCGGCGTTGCGAAGCGTCGCCTCGGAAGGCGGCGCTTTCGGCTCTGCAATGCGATGGCGAGGGTGGGAATCGAACCCACGACACTACGATTCTCAGCGGAGGGTTCGTGCTGGCTCTCGCTGCCGCTTGGTGCGCCAGTCAGACCCGAAATCTACGGGGTTCAGCCGGACACAACCGGACAAAGAACCGCATCAGCAAGCCAAATCTGGCCCTACGCCTTAAGCAGTCCACTTCTCTCCTCCCTGTAGTAACCCCAGAAGCGCCCCTCCTTCCCGGAGGGGCGTCTTCTGTTGTGGGGCCAAGTTCTGGCCCCTCAGCCTTCGACGACAAAAAGTGGTGCCAATGACGCGATGCCGGGGACTCAACGGGCTTCCCTCAAACGGCCGGCATAGGCGCGAACCTGAGCAAACCGGATGCTTATGAGCGAAGCTAGCCGACAGATCATCGGCATCCAGAAGGAGGAGATGACACGTGGAACGAAAGGCGAGTGCGGCTGCTGGGCTGATCCTGATGACCCTCTGCGCGGGCCAGTTCCTGATGATGCTCGACAGCTCCGTCATGAACGTCTCGATCGCCACGGTCGCCAAGGACGTCGGCACCACCGTCACCGGAATCCAGACGGCGATCACCCTCTACACGCTGGTGATGGCGGCTTTCATGATCACCGGCGGCAAGATCGGGCAGATCATCGGCCGCAAGCGCGCCTTCGCAATCGGCTGCGTCATCTACGGCGCCGGATCGTTCACCACGGCGCTCGCGTCGAGCCTGGGCGTGTTGCTGATTGGGTGGTCGTGCTTGGAGGGCCTCGGCGCCGCCCTGATCCTGCCCGCGATCGTCGCCCTCATCGCGTCCAACTTCGGACGCGATGAAAGGCCGCGCGCTTATGGCCTGGTGGCGGCTGCCGCCGCGATTGCTGTCGCGGTTGGCCCGATCATCGGCGGGCTCTGCACGACCTACCTCTCATGGCGCTACGTCTTCGCCGGCGAGGTCGTGGTCGTAATCGCGATCCTCCTCCTCGCCCGCCGGATCTCCGGCGGAGGACCCGAGAAGAAGGTGAAGCTCGACCTGGTCGGGACCGCGCTCTCGGCCCTCGGCCTCGGCCTGATCGTCTTCGGAATCCTCCGCTCGGGAACCTGGGGGTTCGTCAAGGCCAAGCCAGGGGCTCCCGAATGGCTCGGCCTCTCGCCGACGATCTGGCTGATCCTTGCCGGAGGGGTCGTGGTCTGGCTCTTCGCCGTTTGGGAGAACCGTCTGGTTGCGCGGGGTGCCGAGCCCCTCGTCGATCCGGCGATCCTGCGAACGAAAGTCCTCCGTGGTGGCCTGACCTCGTTCTTCTTCCAGTACTTCCTCCAGGGTGGCCTCTTCTTTGCGGTGCCCCTCTTCCTCTCGATTGCACTCGGGCTCAACGCGATCGAAACGGGCGTGCGGCTGCTGCCGCTCTCGTTCACGCTCATCCTCTCGGCGGCGGGCATCCCGAAAGTCTTCCCCGATGCCTCGCCGCGCCGGGTGGTTCAGATCGGCTTCCTGGCGATGTTCGGTGGCCTGGTGATCATGGTGGCCGCCCTCGACGCGGGCGCGGGCGCCGAGGTAACGACCTGGCCGATGCTGCTCGCCGGCCTCGGGATCGGGTCGTTGGCCTCTCAGCTCGGGAGCGTCACCGTGTCCTCGGTTCCCGACGAGCAGAGCGGCGAGGTCGGCGGCCTGCAGAACACGATCACGAACCTCGGCATCTCTGTCGGCACGGCGCTGACCGGCGCAATCGTCATCGCCGCCCTCAGCTCGTCCTTCCTCACCGGGGTCCAGGAAAACCCGGCTGTACCCGCGCCGGTGAAATCGAAGGCCACGAGCGAGCTGTCCGGCGGGATCCCCTTCCTCTCCGACGAGGAATTGAAGACCGCGCTCGACCAGGCCCACGTTCCGCCCAGGGCAACTGACGCGATCGTCGAAGAAAACGAAACCGCGCGACTTGTCGGGCTGCGCACGGCTCTGTCGATACTGGCGATCTTCGCGCTCATCGGACTGTTCTTCACCGGGCGGATTCCGACCAAGCAGCCTGCTTCGGCAGCAGCGCCCGCGTCCGCAGGAGCTGCAACGTAGCTCCGACGGGGAAGATTCAAACTCGACGGAAAGCTCCAGGCGGTGCGCCACGCCGCCCTGCTGGACTTGCCTTCGGCGCGCTTCTTGGCAACTTCAGGCGATCGAACCGCAGGCCGCCCCAGCCGGTCGCTCAGCAAAGAACGCCCCTCGTCTGCGAGGAGGGATAGGCGAAGGCTGCGCGCCAAAACCAGGGGGCGTAGTAGCCGATTCCGAACCCTTCCGGTTCGACCAGCGGCTTCATCACTTCTTCGCTCGGCAGGAGGGGGTCCGTCTCTGGCGATCCGTTGGACGGCAGCCTCGATTGCAGCGGGAACGGCCGCGCCGGCACCCCGGCGCGGCCGTGTTCACTTCCCGGTGTTTGTCCGCGGGAAGTAGCTAGCTTTCGATGACTGGGTGCATTGTCGGCGAGGCTGAACCCTCAGTGGAGTAGCCGTAGCGTGTTTTCGCCATCATCGACGTAGTAGACGCTGTTCCCCTTCACGACCAGCCCGAACAGCGATCCTTCGCCGGTCTTCGTGTCCGCCGTGCGTACCGCCACTTGCTTGCCGGCGGGCGTGGTCTCGACCATGTTCCCATCGCCGGCATTGGTGGTCAGGATGTTGCCGCTCGGGGTCATGACCAGCCCCAGCGGCTGCTTGAGATGTTCGCCCTGGGAGACGACTTCTCCGCCGGCGTTGACCGGCGTCGTGCGGGTCATTGCCTGCGGGATCGCGGTGATCCGATTCTCGAGCGTATCTGCGAGATACAGCGTTCCGTTACTCGCGAGGGCGACGCCGGTTGGACCGATCACGAGCGCTTCGGCGCTGTCGATCCAGGGGATCTTGTTGGCGATCACCTGTTCGCTAAGCACCTTCGGCGGCTGCCCGGGGCCCGAATGCAGACGGATCCGCAGCACGGTGGAGTTCTTGTCCTTGTGCACGCCCTGCTTGGCGCCGCCGTTCAGCGCCATGCTGACGAATAGCGTGGTGGTCGCGCCATGACTGACCGAGGTCATATCCCAGGGGCCCTGGATCTGGTTACCGGCGATCGTGCTCACCGGTCGGCCGTTGCTGTCGAGCACGATCAGACAGCCCGGCTTGGCGGTCGCGGATTTGCCGTCGGTCGTCGGCAGGCTCCCAACGACCACGTACCCGCCCGGCAGCACGCTCAGCGCCGTCGTCAGGCCGACTCCTCCGGGGCAGCTTCCCGGCAAGGCCTGTGGATCGATCTGAGCGAACAGCGAACTCTTGCCAGCCGTGCTGATCTGGACGATCGTCGTGCCGGTTCCCTGCTTGTTGGTCTTGTCATTGAAGTTGCTCACCAGCAGCTGGCCGGCGACCAGCTTGCCGACCGAGTTCGGGACCACGACGATGCCGTAGGGGTTGATATCCCCGTTGGCGGGGACCGTGGAGGCCACCGTCTTGATCGTCTTCAGCGGGGCGATGAATGCCGCCTGGCCCGCCGCAGCAGCCGGTGAGCCTGCGCCGGCGGCTGGGGTCGAGGTGGACGCCGAGCTGCCGCTATTGCTCGATCCTCCACATCCGGCAATCGCCAGCATCGCGATCGCGATGAAAAGAACCGAGGGTCTACGCATGGGCAATGCTCCTGTCTGTTGATGGGCAGCGTGGCTGGACTCAAATGAGCGTCATCGACGGCATACGCGGAGGTGGGCCCGATCGTTCAGACGGTGATCCCGCCTCTGTCACCTGATCCAGTCCAGACTCGAGGGTTACATGAGCATGTCGGCCCGCGCTGACTCGCCACTGAAGCCATCGGCGCCAACAGGGATCGGGCCAAACAATCGCTGCCAGACCAAGGTCAGCCGCCGCATCTGCGAGGGGGCGGGGAGTCAAGTCGCAAGTTGTGGTGTCAGGCTGGCGTGCCGGTGCGCGTTCTCACCGGAAAACTCGCCAACGGCGAGGTCGTCAAGGCGAAACTCGGAGGCAACGTACAAGCGCGTTTTCGACCGGAGGCGCCGATCCACGATCGCATCTACCTCTGGGATGGAGGCGGGCTCTCGCTCGGAGGGTCTCCGACGACCTTCGGCCAGGCGCCGCTGCGCCTCGCGCGGCTGAGTGATGGAGAGGCCGACCTTTGGCGGGCGGAGTTCGAGAACCTTTGGCGCTCACCGTTCTTCTCGGCTGTGCCGCAATCTGACGAGGGACCGGCTCCGGCGCGTTGAGTTCCGAGCCATGGGCCGCGAACAAGCGTGATCTACCCCAGTTCTGATGGAGTCCGGTTTCTAGAGTCCTTCGGCCCCAAGGAGGATTCAGATGCCCCGCGACACTGCGGCGGATCTGGCTGGCCGGCGAGATCGCCGATGTCCACAGGGCCTCCGGAGGCACCTACATCGAGCTCTTCCACAACACCCGGCGCCGGCACTCGGCGCTCGGGATGCTCAGCCCCACCGAATACGAGGATCTACACAACACGACCCAGGAGGCCGCCTGACTCCAGAATCCCGACTCCGTTTCATCGGGGGTAGATCAGGGTCTCCGTGGAACCTGGCCTGGCTCATGGAGCGCGACGGTTACGGGCAAGTTCCTATCGGGCGGCAAGGAGCAGGGCGTAGTCAAGTCCAGCCCGAGGCCGAGCGAGCCCTCCAAGTGCGGCGGCAACACTCCGTACACGACCAGCACGAAATAGCGGCCGCGCTGGCGAGCTGGCGAGCGTCTCGCATAAAGGCTCGACTTGTAGGAGCCGCGTGTTGGTGTACGACCATAGCCCGCACCAAGCGACCACCGGCGTAGTTGAGACGACGGAGAGATGCCGCTGGACTGCGACCGTGCATCGCCTGCGCATAAGGTCGAGCTTCCGCGAAGAGCTTCGTGCGGTCTGGATGGCTCGATGTGGGCCGAACCTGACCCGTCCTGGCGCCGCATTGTCCTTGGCGAGCTCGGCGCCAGGCAGGAGCATCGATCGCTCGTCTGCAACGTTCCAGCGACAGGAGGACTTTGATGCTCAAGCGATCAGCCTTTCTCTTCTACCTGGCTGTCGGCCTGTATGCCGCTACCACTTGCCTGGGCCCCCTCGCGGGCAACGCAGAGGGCGCGGGTCGCAGCGCCTGCTCGGCGCGCAACGGCAAGATTGCAGTGATCCGCCGCCAATCCGGCGGCGACGAACTTGGCCTGCTCAAGGGCGGTGGCTTCACCCGCATCTACAAGGTCCCCTACACCAAACGCATCGACTTCCACGAACAGTTCCGACTCTCCGATCCCTCGTTCTCCTGCGATGGCAAGGAGATCGTCGTCGCCCAGGTCGGCGGCGTTCCCTGGGAAGCGTTGGTGGTCGTCGACGTCGCCAATCGGCGCTCGCACGTCGTCCCGACCGCCCACCATCGTCCGATCCATCCGACCTACCTCGCCGACGGCCAGATCGCCTTTGACGGCCCCACGATCCACCACCCTCCGGATTCGAGCTTCATCGTCAGTCGCAGGGGCGGTACCTTCGTCGTCGATCCCAACGGCTCTCATCTGCGCCGACTCTTCGCTCGCCAGGAGATCACCGCCTCGCGCGACGGTCGCTGGTTCGTCGCCTACGCCAGCGCCCGCGCGGAAGCGCATGAGCTCTTTCTGCTGAACGCAAGAGGCAAGATCGTTCGCCCCCTTGCCCCGCCGCTGCGGGGGCAGCGCTACTACGTGAATCCGCGCTTCTCAGCCAACGCGAAGCGGATCGTCTTCCAGGAGCGAGACTCGCTTCCGAAGGACCACAGCCTCCTCTTCGAGGTTCGCCGCGACGGCTCCGGGCTTAGACGACTAACCCGGGGACCCGAGTCAGCCTCCGAGCCGTCCTTCTCACCCGACGGGCGCCACATCCTCTTCACGAAGTCGAGCAGTGGCATCGGTGGACAGCCGTGGTCGCGATCGCTCGAAGCGCCGCAAAGGGAACGCAGGCTGGCCCTCCGAACTGGCTACGAATTCCCGATCTGGGGTCCGCGCTAAGGCGAGACCGGCGATTAGGCCGACTGGACCGCTTGTTCAAGCCAAACAACGGGTCCGAAGAGCCCAGGGAAGTTGCTCAGGAGAATGAACCGGCAGCGAGATCTGAGGTCGGAAGAGAACGTAGCTTCCGGACCTCCCTCTATCGAGGGGCCGAACCCGCACCGAGCGGTAACAGCCCGATGACCGCGCGTTGACTGCGGGGTGGCACCTTCGAATCAGGCGTCCCTGTCCAGCTTGCGTCGAGTTCCGGGCGGGCGGCACCAACGTACACCCCTTCGAGCGCCTGCCGCACTCACGGGAGCACCGAAGGTGCGGCGGCGGCTGCTTGCAACGTGGCGGCCTTCGAGCGACCGCGGGGTCGGCCCGGGATGCTCCAGCGCGAGGCACGGTGGTGAATACGTCGCTCGCGAGGCGGACCGGGCCGGGCAATCGGCCTCCCCTCCCCTTGCAGCCGGTAGAAGCGACGCTTGCCGAGCTCGATCAGCACCAGGTAGAGGCAGATCATCGCTACCAGCGCCGCGAGAAAGCTGGCCGGCAGCGCGGTGAAGCCGAGCACCCCGGCCAGCGGCGAGAAAGGTAGAAGCACCCCGATGCCGACGCAGAGGAAGGTGGAGATGGTCAAGGGCTTGCTGGCCCGGCTGCGAAAGAAGGGGACGCGGTGGGTGCGGATCGCGAAGATCACCAGGCTCTGGGTTGCCAGGGACTCGACGAACCAGCCGGATCGAAACAAGGTCGCTCCGGCGCCAAAGCCCCAGATCATGATCCCGAAGGTGGCGAAGTCGAAGATCGAGCTGATCGGCCCGAAGAAGGTCATGAAGCGCCTGATCAGCCCCGTGTCCCAGTGCGCCGGGCGCAGCAGCGCCTCCTCGTCGACGTTGTCGGTCGGGATCATCATCTCGCTGACGTCATAGAGCAGGTTGTTGAGGAGGATCTGGGTCGGCAGCATCGGCAGGAAGCTGAGGAACAACGAGGCCCCGCCGGCGCTGAACATGTTTCCGAAGTTCGAGGAGGTCCCCATCAGCACGTACTTGATCGTGTTGGCAAAGATGCGGCGGCCCTCGACGACACCGCCGGCGAGGATCCCCAGGTCCTTGTCGAGCAGGACGATGTCGGCGGCGTCCTTGGCCACGTCGGTCGCGGTCTGCACCGAGATCCCGACGTCGGCGTCGTGCAAGGCGACCGCGTCGTTGACGCCGTCGCCGAGGAAGCCGACGGTGGAGCCGAGCTGGTGCTGAGCCTTGATCACCCGCGACTTCTGCTCGGGGGTCACGCGGGCGAAGATCGTCGTGCGCGGCAGGGCGGCGGCCAGCTGCTCGTCGTCCAGCCGATCCAGCTCCGTGCCGACCAGGGTCCCGAGAACGGGCAGGTCGAGGTCGGCGCAGACCTTCTGGGCGACGCGGTCGTTGTCGCCGGTTATCACCTTGACCTCGACGCCGAGCCGCTTCAGCCGCTCCAGCGCCTCGGATGCATCCGCCTTGGGGCGATCGAGAAAGCTGAGGAAACCGGCAAGCTCGAGGTCGCGCTCGTCGCCAGGTGCCAGATCCGTTTGTCCGTCCGCTGCCCGGGTGGCGACGGCGATGACGCGACTGCCGGCGGCGAACTGGCGATCCAAGACCTGCCGGGCGGCAGGGGTGACCCCCCGGCAGCGCGAGAGGACGATCTCGGGTGCGCCCTTGACGATCACCTGACGGTGGTCGTCGCGGTCAGCCACCAGAACCGAGGAGAGCCGGCGCTGGTAGTCAAATGGCCGACTGGCCAGCGGACGGGAGTCGGCTACCCCGACCTCATGCGCATTCGGCGCTGCCCAGAGCGCCTGGTCGAGCTGGTTGCCGCCCACGACCTGGCCGTCGGCGAAGGACGCCTCGTTGCAGAGCAGCCCGGCCCGCAGAACCGCGTCAGAGCTCACGCCGTCTGGGTCCAGGGCCGCGGAGAAGGTGATCTGGCCGTCGGTCAGCGTCCCGGTCTTGTCGGTAAAGAAGACCTCGATGTTGCCGAGGTCCTCGATCGCGACCAGCCGCTTGACTATCACCGAGCGCTGGGCCAGGCGCCTCGCTCCCGTCGAGAGGCTGATCGTGACAATCGCCGGCAGCAGCTGCGGCGTCAGCCCGACCGCGATCGCCAGGGCGAAGAGGACAGAGCCCAGCACCGAGCGGCCGATCAAGATGTTGAGGACCAGGATCGAGCCGGCCAGGACGGCGGTGACCCGCACCAGGAGCAGGGAGAAGCTCTGCAGGCCGAGTTGAAATGCGGTCTGGGGCTGGCGGTCTCCGAGCCGCAGCGCGATCGCCCCGAACTCCGTCTCCCCGCCGGTCCGCACGACCACCCCAAGCCCGCTGCCGTCCCGCACGACCGTGCCCATGAACCCGCAGGCGGCGAGATCCAGGGGCGAGTCGGGGGCAATAACCTCTCCTGCCTGCTTCACAGCGGGCAGCGACTCGCCGCTCAGTACCGCCTCGTCGCACTCCAAACCCTCCGCCTGCAGCAATCGCAGGTCGGCCGGAACGACGTCGCCGACGCCGATCCGCACCACGTCACCGGGAACGAGCTCGGTCACGTCGATCGGCGTGGGCTTGCCGGCGCGCATGGCGAGCGCCGTGTGGCGCAGTTGGGAGTGCAGTGCTTCCACCGCCCGCTCGGAACGGTACTCGTTGAAGAACCCCAGGCCGATACTGAGGCAGATGATCGCGAGAATGATCGCGGCATCGGTTCCTTCACCGACGAAAAAGGACGTCAGCGCCGCGGCAACGAGGAGGATCAGCAGCGGATTCCTCAACTGGCGCAAGAGCACCGCCAGCGGGCGCGCCCCGTGACTAAGAAGCGCGTTTGGCCCGACCTGTTGCAGGCGGCGCTTCACCTCTGCGCCGGAAAGGCCCTCGCGACTGCTTGCCAGGGCGGCGAGGACGGCCTCGGCTGGCATCGTTGCCGCCGAACGCAGCTGCAGCCGGCGCCAATCGTCTGTGGGGGTCGATTCGGTGTATCTCGTCTCTACCGCGATGAGCCCATCGTGGCAGGCGAGTTTCAAGGCCCGGAGATGTCGGGAGGCATCAGTAGCGCCGACCACCAGCGCCCGCACGGCCAAGGTGTCGGTGGCGATGTCGCCATGTCGGTGCCTCGTCCACGGTCCCTCCCTTGCCAAGCTACGCGTCCAGCGGTCGGCGGGAGTACACATTCGATGCTGTCGCGGCGGCTCGGCCTTCCGGCGTCTGGGTGACGAAGCGGCGGTGACCGAGTAGCGCCGAGGTCAAATCCAATCCAAAGCAGAAGGAGGAGCGATGGCCGCAGATGCGGAGGTCTTCGAATACGAACCGCACCCCAGGATCGCCGAGAGAATGAAGACGCCGCCGCCGAAGATCGACGACGAGCACGTCGGCTTCAACGGCCACCTCGCCGCCCTGATCACCAAGGGGGTCGGCAACATGTGGGCCTTCTACGCCGTCGCGGTGGCGATGGGGCTGTGGATGGCGGGCCTGGGGGCGAGCCTCTTCGGC
>JADGPJ010000116.1 GCA_017882505.1 Solirubrobacterales bacterium
TGGCGCCTGGACGGGTTCTCGCCATGCGGTGGCAGTGCCTTGTCGACGGACTCCATGAAGTGGCGCACCGCCTCGATCGCGCTCTGCTGACCGCTCTTGGCCTCATCGAGCACCCGCTCGGACAGGTCGGCGGTCTTCTCGACTCTGGCGCGGTTACCTCCGGCTTTCTTGGCAGCCGGTTTTTTCGCGGCAGCCGGTTTTTTCGCGGCCCTTTTCGCAGGTTTTTTCGCAGCTTTCGTAGCCATCTGTCCCTCCTGATCGTTTTGTCGCATGACAAATCTCTTGATCCTTCCGACTTCGTCACGAACCTAGCCGCGCTCCTCGCCCACGTCATCGGGGAAAACCCGAACTCCGACAACTGCGTATCCCGATCGCGACCTCCCGGTGCGGTCTCTACCGAGTCGTGAGGGAGAGCCCCACTCCGGCGTAAGCGAGCACTTCTGCTGTCAGGACGAGCTCCCAGGCGACGGAGGGGCGGGGTCGGAGTTCCCCCGCTCTGCTCCTCGCCGCAGGACGTAGCGGCGCAACTCGTCCGCTCCCCAGACGATGAACGGCATCGGCAGCAGGATCAACATGTCCGTGGGCGCCAAAGGCGCGGTGCCGAGCAGGTTCTGAAATACCGGCACGTAGACGAGCAGCGCCGCCAGCACCAGCTCGAAGGCGACGCCCCAGAGCAGCAGGTGGTTGCTGAGGAATCCGACCGAGCGCAGGGAGGCGCGCTCGGTGCGGGCGGCGAAGGCGGTGCCGATCTGGGCGAAGACCATCGAGAGGAAGGTCATCGTCGTCGCCTGCAGATAGGCGTGGTGCAGGGGGTCCCCCTTCTCGACCGGATCATTGGGGCTCCAACCGGCCTTGAGCAGGACGTAGAAGTAGGCCGCCATCGAGAGCGCGGCGGCAATCAGACCGAGGAACAGCCAGGATCGCAGCAGCATCGAGCGGGTGATGATGCTCTGCCCACGGGCACGCGGAGGCCGCCTCATGATCCCCGGCTCGGCCCGCTCGCGACCCAGCGCCAGCGCCGGCAGCGTCTCGGTGCCGACGTCGAAGGCCAGGAGCTGGAGGACGGTGAGGGGCAGCGGAACGGCGCCGCCCGCGAGGGCAAAGACGAGGAACGGCGTCACCTCCGGCGTCGCGTGGGCGAAGATGTAGACGATGAACTTGCGGATGTTGTCGTAGATTTGCCGACCGGCCGCGACCGCAGCCACGATCGTCGCGAAGTTGTCGTCGGTGAGGACCATCGTCGAGGCCTCGCGGGCGACGTCGGTTCCCGAGCGGCCCATCGCGATGCCGATATCGGCGCGACGCAGCGCCGGCGCGTCGTTGACGCCGTCCCCGGTCATCGCCACGACGTGCCCCTCCGCCCGCAGCGCGTCGGCGATCCGCAGCTTCGCCTCCGGCGTCGCCCGGGCGAAGATCAGCTCCTCGCCCCCGCGCAGCAGACGGTCGAGATCCGGCTCGCTCATCCGGTCGAGCTCTTCCTCGGTGACCACCGTCGGCTCGCCGCGAGCGATCCCGATCCGGCGGGCCACGGCCGCCGCCGTCAGCGGGTGGTCGCCGGTGATGACGACGATCCGGATCCCGGCCCGGTGGCAGCGCACGACCGCCTCGGCGACCTCGGCGCGGGGCGGGTCGATCATCGCCACCAGACCGAGCAGGACGAGGTCGCACTCGGCTTCCTCGCGGCGCTCGGGAACGCCGCCATGCAGCGGCCGGGCGGCAACCGCCAGCACCCGCAGGCCCTGGGCGGCGAAGCCGTCGACCTCCGCTTCCACCCGCTGGCGCTCCGCGGGGTCGAGCGGAGCCTCACCACCATCGGCCTCGGCGAGCATGGCGCAACGCGGCAGTACGGCCTCGGGCGCTCCCTTGGTGTGGACCTGGAGCTGCCCATCGCGCTCGTCGACCGTGGACATCAGCTTCTGGACGGGGTCGAAATGGAACTCGTGACGGCGCCCGTCGTTCCCGGCCGAAGCGCCGAGCCGCCGCGCGGCGACAAGCATCGCGACCTCGGTCGCGTCCCCGCTCGGCTCGCCGCCGCCGGCGAGGCTAGCGTTGTTGCAGGCAGCCATCGCCTCGCCGAGCGAGCGAGCGGTCGGGAGGGAAGCGTCGCTGGGCACCGCCTCTCCCCCGGCCTCCAGGTCAAGCTCTCGACCGGCGCTCCAGACCCGCGTAACCCGCATCCGGTTCTCCGTCAGCGTCCCGGTCTTGTCGGTACAGATGACGTCGGTCGAACCGAGCGTCTCGACAGCGCTGAGGCGCTTGACCACGGCGCCCTGGCGGACCAGGCCGCGGACTCCCACCGCCAGGGCCAGGGTGATCACCGGCAAGAGCCCCTCCGGCACGTTGCCGACGATCAACCCGATCGCGAAGACCACCGCGTCGCCGACGGGTAGACCCGCGCCCAGCGAGGCGAGAGGGATGAAGGCGATACCCATCACCAGGGCTATCCCGGCGATCAGCCAGGCGACCCGGCGCACCTGGTGCTCGAGCGGGCTCTCCTCCCGCTCTGCCCGCTCCGAAAGCGCGGCGATCCGCCCCAACTCGGTTCCCATCCCGGTGGCAAAGATCACCGCCCTGGCCTCGCCGCCGGTGCAGTCGGTGCCGCTGAAGACGAGATCCTGCGCCTGGATCAGCGGCCGGTCGGTGTCGAGGAGGTCGGCCGAGCGCATCGCCGTCGCCGACTCCCCGGTCAGGGTCGACATGTCGACCTCGAGGGCGCCCTCGATCAACCGGGCATCAGCCGAGATCCGTTCCCCCTCGGCGATCGCGAGCACGTCGCCCGGGACCAGCCGCGAGACCTCGACCCGAGACAGCCGGCGATCGCGCAGCACGGTCGCCTGAACGGGCAGGTAGCGCCGGAGGGCCTCGACCGCGCGCTCGGCCTGCTGCTCCTGGGCGAAGGCGAAGGCGGCGTTGAGGAGGATCACCACGACCACGGCGATCGCCACCGGAACGATCCCCGCTATCGCCGCGAGCAAGGCCGCCCCCCAGAGCAGCAGCGCCAACGGGTGGGTGAGCTGCCGCGCCAGCTCCCGTGGCCATTGCCGTCCGGCGCGCCGCCGCAGCTCGTTGGGGCCGCTGGAGAGCAGACGGCGCTCGGCCTCGCGCTCCGATAGCCCCCCGCGCGAGGTGCGCAGGTCACGCAGCAGCAGGTCGATGCGCTCGCTCGGGTCGGGAGGCGACCCAGGGCCGCTCACGGAATCACCCAAAGCGTGGCACGGTCACCTGTCATCGATGCCGCTGTGTGCTGGGCCGTGACCGACAACAGGCGACCCGGCAATCAGACCGCGACAGCGCGGCGCCCCTTTTCCGCCCGCCTCGCCGAGCTCGATCGCATCACGGCCCTCCTCGGAGCCCTTGAAGCCGACAAGAATCATCCTGTACACGATGCTCCTCCTTCCGCCGCGCCGGGCTAGGGCCTCGGCACCACGAGCACCGGGCATGACGCATCGTGGATCAACCGGCGGGAGACCGAACCGAGCAGCACCCGCATCAGCGGCCCGTATCCGTGCGATCCGGCGATAACCAAGTCGACGTCGTCTGCGCAGGCTCTGGCCAGCGTGCTCGCGGGCGACCCTTCCAGCAGGTCGCTCTCGACGCTCAGCTTCGGGTCGAGCGAGCGAATCGCCTCTTTCGCGATCTCTTCCGGGTTGGGCGGTTCGGGCGGTACGTATCCCCTCATCTCCGGGCTCGCGACCGCGGGTGCGACGACGACCATGATTCGGAGCTTGGCATTCGTCGCCAGGGCGACCGCCTCCGCCCGGCGAAGCGCCGCCTTGGCCTCGGCGCTGCCGTCGTAGGCGACGGCGATCAGCCGGATGGCGTCGTGGCTCTCGGCCGCGTACCCACGCGGGGCGACGACGA
>JADGPJ010000074.1 GCA_017882505.1 Solirubrobacterales bacterium
CGCGCCCTGCCCCCGGCGGTGAGGGCGCCGCGGAAGAGGCGGTTGAGGATCGGCCCGGTGCCGCCCTCGACCAGCGCCAGCTCGTAGGCGCGTTTGACCTGGCCCTGGATCTCGGCCTCGCCGAGGATCATCGAGTCGAGCCCCGCGGTCACCCGCAACAGGTGGCGAGCGGCTTCGGAGGAGCGCAGCGAGTAGAGGTGGCCGAGCAGCTCGGTCGGCCGGATCTCGGCCTGGCGGGTCAGCACGCCGAGCGCGGTCGACTCGGCGTCGACCGGGTCGGAGACGATCAGGTAGAGCTCGGTTCGGTTGCAGGTCGAGATCGCCGCCGCCTCGTGGATCCCCGCCGCCTCGGTCAGCTCGCGCAGGGCGCTGACGGCGCGGCCCTCGGTCAGGGAGAGCCGCTCGCGCAGGTCCAGCGGCGCCGTCTTGTGCGAGACGCCGAGCGCCAGCAACTCGGACATTAGGCGCCGCCTCCTCTGCTCCCATGAGGAGCCAGAGAATCAGATATGGATGACTCCTCATTCCCGCGTCCGGGGGCGGCTTTCTCATCTTCGCCGCGGGCCTCGGCGAAGCCGGCCAGTTCGCGCAGTTCGCGCTCGATCCGCGACAGCTTCGCGGCCATGATCGCGACGTAGACGACGAGCAGGACGACGAAGACGACGTAGGCGCCGGCGACGTACTTGCCGGCCTCGTCCAGCGGCAGTGCCGGCGCCTCGGCGAGCAGCCAGAGCATCACTCAGCTGACCTCCGGGGCGATCCGCGAGCTGGGACCGGTGCTCGGCGCGTCGATCGCGCGACGCAGCCGCTTGACCTGGCCGGAAGCGCTCTTCGCCGCCAGCTCGAACTTGACCAAGGTCACCCAGAGCAGGGCGACCGCGGCGAGGCAGCAGAGGAAGGTCAGCATCATCGAGCCGGGCAGGCCGCCGTTGGTGGTGGCGAAGACGCGTGGATGCACCAGGCTCTGCGCCATCCGCACGGCGAGGAAGTTGAGCGGCACGAAGGCGCCGGCGGTGACCGCGAAGACCGAGGCATAGCGCGCCTGCTGGTCGCGGTCCTCGATCGCGTAGCGGAACGGGTAATAGGTGCAGTAGAGGAGGAAGACGATCAGGAAGCTGACCAGGGTCGGCTCGTTCCAGACCCACCAGTGGCCCCAGGAGGCCTTGGCCCAGATCGCGCCGGTGATCAGCACGGCGACGCCGAAGATCACCGAGATGTGGATCGAGACGTAGGAGTAGGCGTCCCAGCGACTGTTGCCGGTGCGCAGGTGGGCGACCGCGAAGAGGCCGCCGACGATGAAGCCGAGCAGCGCCACGGTCGCCAGCGGCACGTGGATGTAGAAGATCTTCTGGATGAAGCCCTGGTCGGCGTCGAGCGGCGCGTAGAAGAAGACGAGCGATAGCGATACGGCAAGCATCGCCACGGCGGCGATCGAGAGTGGTTTCAGTCCTTTGCCGTACATGCTCGAGAGGTGGGGAGCCGGCTTTGGCGGGTCAGTCCTCGAGGAGGAAATCGAATACCGCGTAGCCGACCAGGGCGAAGATCAGATCGTATAGCCCGAGCACCATCAGCCAGGTCCCGAAGCGGTGATAACCGGGTCCGCCCAGCGCCAGCAGCGGCTCGGTGGCCCCGGTTGCGGCGATCATCAGCGGCACCACCAGCGGCAGCAGGACGAGCGGCACGAGCAGGTCGCGGGCACGCGAGTTGACCGCCATCGAGGAGATCAGGGTGCCGGTCGCGGCGAGCCCGACGTCGGCCAGCAGCAGGACCGAGACCAGCGGCCCCAGCGCCGCCGCGGAGTCGAGGAAGAAGAGCGCGAAGATCGGCACCGCGATCAGCTCCAGCGCCAGCAGGTAGATCAGCAGCGCCGTCACCTTGGCGGTGAAGAGGACGCTGCGGTCGATCGGGGCGAGCCGGATCGCGTCGAAGCCGCCCTCCTCGCGCTCGGCGACGAAGAGTCGGTTGATGCCGAGCACCGCGGCGAACAGCAGCGTCGCCCAGAGGACGCCGGCGGCGAGGCTGCCGGAGAGGTGGGTGCGGTCGAGGCCGAAGCGGAAGATGACGAAGGTGGTGACCGAGAACAGCGCCATCGCCGGCAGCGATTGCAGCGTCCGCAGCTCCGAGCGCAGATCCTTGCCGAGGATCGCCGCGAAGGCGACGCGGGAGGGGGTCACCGCGACGCTCCGGCGCTGGCGAGGCGGGCCTCGTCGAGGTCGAGGTCGGCGGCCGCGCACTCGCGCACGGAATGGCCGCCGTGGCCGAGGACGAGCGCCCGGTCAGCATCCGGCAGCGCTCGCTCGGGGTCGTGGGTGACGACGACCCGGGCGCGGCCGCCGCCGGGGCCGATCAGGCCGCGGGCCAGCTCGCGCCCCTCGGCGTCGAGGTTTGAGTCCGGCTCGTCGAGCAGGAGCAGCTCCGGCTCGTGCAGGACACAGCGGCAGACCGCGAGACGCTGGCGCATCCCGGCCGAGAGCTCGGCGACGCGCTCGTCGGCGCGGCGCTCCATCGCGGCGGCGCTCAGCAGCTCGGCGATGCGCGCCTCGGCCGCGTCGCCTCTGATCCCGTGCAGGCGGGCGTGGAAGCGCAGGTTCTCGCGACCGCTGAGGTCGCGGTAGAGAAGCGGCTCGTGGCCGAGGTAGCCGATCCGGCCGCGCAGCTTCCAGGCCTCGCCGGGGAGCGAGCAGCCGAGCACCACGACCTCGCCGCCGCTCGGCCGCAGCAGGGTGGCGAGGACGCGCAGCAACGTCGACTTGCCGGCGCCGTTGGGGCCGACGACGACCAGCGACTCGGCGGCGCCCAGCTCCAGCCGTACGCCGTCCAGCGCGGTTCGATCGCCGTAATCGCGGCGCAGGCCGGCGAGCCGCAGCGCCAGCTCCGCAGCGGGAGGTTTCTCGGTGCCCATCTCGAGGGATTGTGAAGGTCCGGCGCTCCGCGGGCAGAACTTGCTTGAGACTGATCGCCGGGGTGCGCTCCGTGCCCCGCGTCCCATCTTCAAGGAGGAGCGATGACGAGACTCACCCGCAAAGCCTTCACCATGGTGGCGCTCAGCGCCGCCGCGCTCGCCGTTCTCGGCGGCACCGCCACCGCGACGCGGACGATCAATGTCCCCTCGCATATCTCGATCGAGAGCCACAGCCTGCATTTCTCGGGCGAGGTGAGCACCGCCGCGGTCTACGAGCCGTGTGAGCAGCAGCGCAAGGTCCTGCTCTACAAAGTGGTCAGCGGCGGGCCCGACCAGGTCGTCGGTCAGGACACCACGAGCAACCATGGCGCCTGGAACATCACCCCGCAGGGCTCGGCCGGGATCAGCCTCGCCCGCTTCTACGCCAAGGTGAAGATGCTGAGCGAGGGGACGGCGGGCACGATCTACGTCTGCCAGGCCGCCAAATCGAGGACGATAGAACCGACGGCTTAGCTGGCTGAACGACGCTTGCGCAGCGTGCGCCGGCCCACCGCGAGGAGCGGGCCGGCGCCCTCGCGCAGCGCCCTGGTGCGGGTCTCGCCCTTGCCGTAGAGGATCTTCGCCGAGGCCCGCACCGCCTCGCCGAGGGTGCGGTCATAGGGGTGCCACCAGAAGTCGCGGGTGAGCCCCGGCTCCCAGGCGTTCATCTTGATGTTGGCGCACTCGTAGAAGCCGAATTTGGAGTGCGAGCGGCCGAGACCGGAGTCCTTGACGCCGCCCCAGGCGCACTGGCAGGCGCCGTGGCTGAAGGAGTGGTCGTTGATCCAGACCATCCCCGCTTCGATCCGGCGGGCGATCCGCTCGCCGCGCTGGCGGTCCCTGGTCCAGACCGAGGCACCGAGGCCGAACTCGGAGTCGTTGGCGAGGTCGATCGCCTCCTGCTCGCTCTCGACGACGACGATCGGCAGCACCGGGCCGAAGATCTCCTCGCGCATGATCCGGGTCTGGTGGGTGACCCCGGTCAGCACCGTTGGGGCGATGAACCGGCCGGGGAGGCCGGCGACCTCGGTTGGGCCACCGCAGAGCTTGGTGGCGCCCGAGGTGACCGCGTCCTCGATCAGCTCGGCGACGATCTCGTACTGACCGTCGGAGGTCATCGGGCCGATTTCGGTCTCCCACTCGAGCGGGTCGCCGAGCCGCATCTTCTCGGCCTCGCGGGCGACGCCGGCGATGAAGCGCTCGGCGACCTCGCGGACGACGTAGACGCGCTCGATCCCCGAGCAGGTCTGCCCGGCGTTGGCGAAGCCGCCCCAGACCGCGCCGGAGACGGCGTTGTCGAGGTCGGCGTCGGCGCAGACGATCATCGGGTCCTTGCCGCCGAGCTCGAGGACCGAGCCCTTGAGCGCGCTGGCGCAGACCTCGCCGACCTTGCGGCCGACCTCGACCGAGCCGGTGAAGAAGACCTTGCCGACACTCGATTTGGCCAGCGCGTCGCCGACCGTGCCGCCGCCGTGGACGACCCGGATCAGGCCCTCGGGCAGGCCGCCCTTCTCGAACACGGTGCGGATCCGCTCGCCCAGCAGCGGCGTCAGGCTGGCCGGCTTGAGGACGACGCCGTTGCCCGCCATCAGCGCGATCGCGACCTCGCCAAAGGGGATCGACCAGGGGTAGTTCCAGGGGGCGATGACGCCGACGACCCCAATCGGCTCATACGAGAAATGACCGCTCTTGCTGAGCGTGAAGGCCTGGGTCATCTTCACCTTCTCGTCGGCCAAGATCTTCGGCCCCGCCTTGGCGCACCAGTGCAGCGCGTCGACCGTCGGCAGCAGCTCCATCGTGTACGCCTCCGCCCGCGGCTTCCCCTGCTCGCGCACCAGCAGCTCGGCGATCTCGTCGATGTCGTCCAGCAGAGCGTCGGCGGCCCGACGCATGTACGTCGCCCGCGTCCTCAGCGGCAGCTCCGCCCAGGCCGGCTGGATCCGGGCGACGTCGTCGACGACGGCCTGGACCTGGTCCGGGGTGATCGTCGGAACGGAGCCGACGAGCTCTCCGGTGGCCGGGTTGAACGACTCCAGGGTGGACAGGGACTCTTCGACCTGCGTAGCGCTCTCCATTACTCGATTCTACGTGGGGTTTAAGGGGGAGCCGGGGGAGGTCTCTCCGTCGCGCAGGGCATGGGGAGTGAGGGGAGGTCTCGCCGTCACGAACAGCGGGAGGTTCCGTCGAGACCTCCCCTCACTCCCTCATACTCAGCCGCGGTGGCCGATCAGCTCTTCGATACGGGCGACAGCGGCACCTCGCAGCCGCCGAGGGTCCCTGCCGGGGCTCCCCTGGCAGTGCGGATGCGGCCGCGGAATCTGGACGAGATGATCGGGCAGGAGCACATCGTGGGGCCGGGGTCGGCCCTGCGGACCGCGATTGAAGGCGGCAAGCCCCACAGCGCGATCTTGTATGGGCCGCCGGGGGCGGGGAAGACGACGTTGGCTCGCATTGCCGCCGTCGGTGCCGAGGGGGCCTTCGAGGAGGAGTCGGCGGTCAATGCGGGGCGGGCGGAGATCCGGGCGGTGATCGAGCGGGCGCGGGAGCGGCGTAAGGGTGCGGGTCGCCAGACGGTGCTCTTCCTCGACGAGATCCACCGTTTCAACAAGGCCCAGCAGGACGCGCTGCTGCCGGCGGTCGAGGAGGGGCTGCTGACGCTGATCGGCGCCACCACCGAGAACCCCTACTTCGAGGTCAACTCGGCGTTGCTGTCGAGGGCGCAGATCTACGAGCTGCGGCCGCTGGAGCCGGGGCAGACCGAAGAGCTGTTGCGGCGGGCCCTGGCGGATCCCGAGCGCGGGATCGCCGAACCGCCGGAGGTCGAGGACACGGCGCTGGCGATGCTCGCCGAGCGCAGCGGCGGCGATGCCCGCGTCGCCCTCTCCGCCCTCGAGCGCGCGGTCGAGCGCGCCCAGGGCAGGGCGATCGATATCGCCGCGATCGAGGACGCCCTGCAGCGCAAGGCACTCGACTACGACCGCCAGGGCGACCGCCACTACGACTACGTCTCGGCCTGGATCAAGGCGACCCGCGGCTCCGACGTCGATGCCTCGCTCTACTACCTGGCGGTGATGCTGGAGGGCGGCGAGGACCCGCGCTTCATCGCCCGCCGGATGGTCATCCTCGCCTCCGAGGACATCGGCAACGCCGACCCGCAGGCGCTGCTGGTGGCCGACGCGGCGGCCCGCGCGGTGGACCGGGTGGGGCTGCCGGAGTGCGCGCTCAACCTCGCCCAGGCCGCCGTCCACCTGGCCCTGGCGCCGAAGTCGAACGCCTCCTACAAGGCCCTCGCCGACGCCCGCGCCGAGGTGCGCGCCAACGGCGCCAAGACCCCACCCGACCACCTGCGCGACGCCCACTACCCCGGCGCCGAGAAGCTCGGCCGGGGCAGCGGCTACCGCTACGCCCACGACGAGCCCGGCGGCGTCAGCGACCAGCAGCTGCTTCCCGATGGCCTCGAGAACCGCCGCTTCTACGTCCCGACCGAGCGCGGCTTCGAGGCCGAGCTGGGCCGCCGGTTGGCCGCGCTCCGGCAGAGGCTTCGCAAGTCATAAACGCCACGCAACTTCGTCGGGAACACGGTGTTTCAGAGGTCGGCTTTCCAAGCTAGAGCCAGGGAGAGCCGACACACCGGCCGGAGGCCTGGACTGGGGGTCTCCGGCCGGGACTTACACCGGGGGGGAGGGGACGCCGAGGGGGGACCCCCTCGGGTCCTCCGCCGCCAGGCGTGTGCGCGGGGTTCTGAGACAGGTTCTAAGGTGAACGGATGGAGACCAGCCCCCCGCAGCGCCTGCGACTCGGCGGCATGGCCCTTCGCAACGGGCTGCTGATCCACGGCCCGACTCACTGGGCGGTGGCGGTGCGTGACGCGGCCGGTGGGATCCAGGTCGCCTCGGACCGCAAGCCGGAGCTCGCGCCCGGGCTGGTGGCGAGGATGCCGGGGCTGCGCGGCCCGCTGAAACTGGCAGAGGCGATGGCGGTGCTGCCGCTGGCCCGCTGGCGGCTGCGGTCGGCAAGGCTTCCCTTCGAGGACTGGCGCGTCGCCGCCGCGGTCGCCGCGACCCTGGCCGCGACCGGGCTGCTGCGCCGGCGGGCGCCGGCCTCGGCGCTGCGCGAGGGCCTGGTGCAGGCGATCGGCGCGGTGCCGGCGATGGTGGCGCTGATGGACCGCGACCTCGCCGCCTACCACGGGGTCGAGCACAAGGCGATCGCCGCCTACGAGCAGGGGATCGAGGACGTCGCCAGCGTGCCCAAAGAGCACGATCGCTGCGGCTCCAACCTGGTCGTCCCGATGATGCTGCTCTCGGCCGGCGGCACGGTGCTGCTGGAGCGGCTGGTCGATCAGCCCAGCGCCGCCGCCCGCGCCGGCGTCGGCCTCGGCGGTGCCTCGATCGCGGTCGAGATGTTCGCCTGGAGCGACCGCCACCACGGCGACCCGCTGGCCGAGGCCTTCCACACTCCCGGCCGCGAGATCCAGCGCCGCTGGGCGACCAGGGAGCCGACGCCCGAGCAGCTCGAGGTCGGCCTGGCGGCGATGGCCGAGATCCTCCGGGTCGAGCGCGGCAACGGCAACGGCGACCTGCCGCCGGCCGCATAGACTGGCCGCCGTGTTCGGAAGGATCGACCACATAGGAGTCGCGGTCGAGGACATCGACGCCGCCATGGCCCTCTACGAGGGCAGCTTCGAGATGGCCCTCGCGCACCGCGAGACGGTCGACTCCCAGGGAGTCGAGGCGGTCCTGCTCGACGTCGGCGAGGGCCACGTCGAGCTCCTGCGGCCGCTCGGTCCCGACACCCCCGTCGGCAAGTTCATGGCCAAGAACGGCGAAGGCCTGCACCACGTCGCCTACGCCGTCGACGACATCGACGCCACCCTCGAGCGCATCGCCGCCGCCGGCGTCAAGCTGATCGACACCAAGCCGCGGATCGGCATCCGCGAGAGCCGCGTCGCATTCCTTCATCCCCGCTCGACCGGCGGGGTACTTACCGAGATCGTCGAACCCGCGGGAGGGCACTGATGGCTGACGCACAGAGAGTCGAGATCGGATTCGAAGGCGGCCAGGTGATCTCGGCCCGCCTCGCCGACGATGACCTCAAGGACCTTCGCAAGCAGCTCGAGAAGGGCGGCTGGCACGATCTGCACACGGAGGACGGGGTGATCGCTGTCTACCTCGGCAAGGTCGCCTTCCTCCGCATCGAGTCCGGGCCCCACCGCGTCGGCTTCGGCAGCGGCTGATGCGCCGGCGCCTGCTGGCGGGGGCCGCCGCCTGCGCGAGGTCCTGCGCCCCGAGCCCGGCGAGCGGATTCTCGAGATCGGCGTCGGCACCGGCTACTACAGCCACGACATCGCCGGCTGGGTCGGCCCCGACGGCAGGCTCGAGCTCTTCGACCTCCAGCAGGAGTTCCTCGACCACGTGATGCGGGGCGCGACCGCAAGCGGCCTCGACAACCTCGTCCCGACCCAGGGTTCGGCTACTTCGGCCGCCTCACGCCCGTCGCCTGACTCCGCCCGCGGGTCTAGGAGGTCTTCGGCGCGTAGCGGTTGTGGAACATCAGCGCGTTGCCGTCGGGATCGCTGAAGAAGGCCATGTGGCAGACGCCGCTGTCGATCGTCTCGCCGTGGAACTCGACCCCTGCGGCCTCGAGCTTGGCGCGGGCGGCTTCGACATCGTCGACGTGGAGGGCGATCGGGTGGCCACTGGGCTTGAACTCGCGGCCGACCGAGGCGGCATCGATCACCTGCAGGGTGAGGTTCCCGGTCTCGAACTCGCCGCCGGGGATGCGCTCGTAGTCGACCGAGTGCTCGAGGCCGAGCAGCTCGCCGTAGAACTCCAGCGCGGCGGGGTGGTCCTCGACGAAGACGGTGACGAAGTCGACGCCGGTTACCGCGGTCGCGGCGCTCACCGGCTCACGCCGCCTTGCTGCCGCCGAGCGCCTTCGCCAGTAGGTCGTGCAGCTGGGAGCGCTCGGGTCCGTTGAGGCCGTCGAGAACCTCGTCCTCGAGCGTCTCCAGCTTGTGCTCGGCCGTAGCCAGGGCCTCGAGGCCGGTGGGGGTGATCTCGACGATGTGGCGGCGCCGGTCCTCGGGGTCGCGGTGGCGCTCGACGTAGCCGGACTCGTCGAGCTCGTTCAACAGCAGCACGCAGTTGTTGGGATCCAGCATCAGCATCTGGCCCAGCCCCTGTTGCAGGCAGCTTTCGTTGTCGCGCAGGTGGTCGAGGGCGATCAGCTGCTTCAGCCGCATCCCGATCACGTCCTCGGTCGCGCGCCGGTAGACGACCCGCGAAAGCTGGGTCAGAAGGCTGATCGTGCCGGTGGCGGTTGCTGGATTCATGGCTGATTCCTGGGTCGACCGAGACCGTAACCCCTCCAGTGATTATCCCTGATACAGTGATCGTCCCTTATGCAACTTACAAATAACAGCCTAGAGCAAGCGCAAACCTCCGACCGTTCCCGCTGGATCGCCCTCGTGGTGCTCTGCATCGGGATGCTGATGATCGTCCTCGACGCGACGATCGTCAACGTTGCCCTTCCTTCGATTCAAGACGACCTCGGCTTCTCGCAATCGAGCCTGGCCTGGGTCGTCAACGCCTACCTGATCGCCTTCGGCGGACTGCTGCTCCTCGCCGGCCGGCTCGGCGACCTGGTCGGCCGCCGCAGCGTCTTCCTCACCGGACTCGTGGTCTTCACCCTCGCTTCGCTGGCCTGCGGGCTGGCGCAGAGCGAGGCGACCCTCGTCGTCGCCCGCTTCGTCCAGGGTGTCGGCGGCGCGATGACCTCCGCCGTGATTCTGGGAATGATCGTGACGATGTTCCCGGAGTCGAGCGAGCAGGCGAAGGCGATCGGCGTCTACAGCTTCGTCGCCTCCGCCGGTGGCTCGATCGGCCTGCTCGCCGGCGGCGCGATCACCGAGGCGATCAACTGGCACTGGATCTTCTTCGTCAACCTGCCGATCGCCGCCCTCACCGGCGTCTTCGCGATGCGGGTGCTGAAGCGCGACCGCGGCGTCGGCCTCGACCAGGGCGCCGATCTCCCCGGCGCCCTGCTGATCGTCTCGGCGCTGATGCTCGGCGTCTACACGATCGTCGAGGTGACCAACTACGGCTGGGGCTCCGCCCACACGCTCGGCTTCGGCGCCGGATCGCTGGTGCTCCTCGCCGCCTTCATCGCCCGCGAGGCCCGGGCTCAGAACCCGCTGGTGCCGCTGGGGATCTTCCGATCCCGCAACCTCTCCGGCGCCAACGCGATCCAGACGCTGATGGTCGCGGGCATGTTCGGGATGTTCTTCCTCGGCGCCCTCTACCTCCAGCGGGTGCTTGGCTTCGACTCGCTCGAGGTCGGCCTCGCCTTCCTCCCGGTAACCGGGCTGATCGGTCTGCTCTCGCTCGGGTTCTCGGCTCGGCTCAACCTCCGGTTCGGTCCGCGAGCGACGCTGCTGCCGGGGCTGGTCTCGATCGGCGCCGGTCTCCTGGTGCTCTCTCAGATCACCGTCGGCGCCAGCTACTTCACCGCCGTGCTGCCGGCGATGGTCCTGATCGGCGCTGGCGCCGGGCTCTCGTTCCCCTCGCTGATGAGCCTGGCGATGTCCGGCGTCGCGCCGGAGGAGGCGGGGCTCGCCTCGGGCATGGTCAACACCAGCCTCCAGGTCGGCGGGGCGCTCGGCCTTGCCGTCCTGGCGACGATGGCGACCAACCGCAGCAGCGATCTGCTTGCCGGCGGCGACTCGGCCGCCGCGGCTCTGACCAGCGGCTACCGTCTCGCCTTCCTGATCGGCGCCGGCCTGGTCGCGGTCGCGGTGGCGGTGGCGGCCCTGGTGCTGGAGCCGGTCGCCGCCGCCGAGGGAGAGGCACTGGTCGGTGAGGGAGTCGAGGAGCTTCCGGAGCCCGCCTTCTCGTCCGAGGCCGCCTAGCCTAGGGCTGAGCGGCGCCGGCGATGTAGACGGCCTTGCTGTGGCGGAGCTCGTCGAGCGGCTGTTGCGGGACCGCGTCGTCGGCGTGTCCGAAGACGTCGAGGCACTCGAGCCCCGCCACCTCGAGTGCCGCCAGCACCTCGGCTTCGGGGAAGTGGCGCTCGCGGTGCATCTGCGCCGGGATCGTCAGCCCGCCCCCGGGCTCCATGGGCTCGACCTCGAAGCGCGCTTCGCTGATCGATCCCGGCTCCTGGTCGGGGCTGGCCTGGCCGCGCCAGAGCATGCGGTTCCCATCCCGCTCGACGACCACCTCTTCGGCGAAGAACGTCCGGTAGGTGTCGATCGTGTTGACGTCGAACATCAGCCGCCCGCCGGGTCCGAGGTTGCGCCGCATCCCGGTCAGCGCCCGCTCCAGTTCCTCGACGCCGAGCAGGTAGTTGACCGCGTCGTCGAGGCACCAGACCAGGTCGAACTCGCCGAACCTCGGCAGCTCTCGCATGTCGGCCACCGAGAGCTTCACGGCGTCGCCGACCTTGGCCCGGGCGATCTCCACCATCGAGGCCGAGATGTCACAGGCGGTTACCTCCCAACCGCGGTCGAGCATCGGGATGAAGCTCTTGCCGGTGCCGCAGGCGACATCGAGCAGGCGCCGTCCTGGCAGGGTGTGGCGTTCGACCTTCGGCAACAGGCTTCCAAGCCACAGCTCGTAGTCATGGTGGGCGGTGAAATCGTCGTAGACGGATGCCATCGCCTCATAGGCGATCTCCGCCCAGCCCGATCCCCGCTCCCCTCCGGTGGTGACCTCCACGGAGATGAGACCCAGCTTCGATCAGAACAGTTACAGCGCTTAAGATCACTCTCCTGGTCACCACTTATGTAAGTTCGTTTGATCAGCACTCCAACGGGGCATCGCGGTGGGATCGACGATGGTTGGGAGTGGGATGAGGCACACAGGGTTTGCCTCCGTCTGGCCTATCGCTACGCGAGCAATCCGAGCGAAGCCGAGGACATAGCCCAGGATGCCTTGCTCCGCGCCTGGCGTCGTCGCTGCACTCTGCGTGAGCCGGATCGCCGCAACCAGTGGCTGGCGGCGATCGTCCGCAACGAGGCCTTCCGCCAGCACGCCCGGGTCCGGCCCGATCCGACAGCGGCGATCGAGGGGTACGAAGGCGCGGAGGACGCGCAGGTGGTGGCGACGGTCGAGCGGGCCGACCTGCGGGCGGCGCTGAAGCGGCTCAGCGACCGCGACCGCGAGCTGCTCGAGATGCGCTATCAGGAGGACCTGACCCAGGCCGAGATCGCGCAGAAGCTGGGGATCCCGGAGGGCACCGCCAAGGTCAGGTTGCACCGGGCGCGGGACAAGCTGCGCCGGGCCTACGTGCTCCAGTAAGCGCCCCGAAGGCGATTTTCGCGATCAGGGTCCCTGTACACACGGGCGAGCGCCGCGGGGGGAACTTCGGACCGCTGTACAACGACTCCGGTCGCCCTCGCGGCGACTATTGGGTAATGAAGACTGCACCGCGGCAGATAGTCGCCTTCGGTGGCGGCGGTTTCTCGATGGAGTCGGGAAACCCGTTGCTCGATGATTACGTTCTGGCGCTGACCGGCGCCGAGCGGCCTCGGGTGTGCTTCCTGCCCTCGGCCAGCGGCGACGCCGACCATTACATCGTCCGCTTCTACAGGGCCTTCTCCGCCCACCGCTGCGAGGCCAGCCATATCTCACTGTTCCGTCGCGAGCAGGGTCCTGAGGACCTGCGCCGCCACCTGCTCTCCCAGGATCTGATCTACGTCGGCGGCGGCAGCGTGATCAGCCTGCTCGGCGTCTGGCGGGCACACGGGATCGACGTGATCCTGCGCGAAGCCTGGGAGGCCGGAGTGATCCTCTGCGGGCTCTCGGCCGGCTCGCTGTGTTGGTTCTCCGAGGCGGTCACCGGGTTCCACGGCGCCCCGCAGCGGCTCGACGGGCTCGGGCTGCTGCCGTTCA
>JADGPJ010000018.1 GCA_017882505.1 Solirubrobacterales bacterium
GCGAACCGCTTGACGAACTCGAGCGCGGTGTCGCAGACCTCGCGCCAGCCGCTGTCGATCGTCAGCGCGTGGCCGCGGTTCGGGATCTCCTTGATCTCGGTCACGCCCTCGTTCCGCTTCTGTTTCTTGAAGGAGGCGTTGGTGATCGCCCACGGCACCGTGTGATCCTTCTCGCCGGAGATGATCAGCAGCGGCCCGCGGTCGGGGTTCTTGCTGTTTACCTTGGCCTCGGTCCAGGGGTTGAGGTTGGCGGTCGCGGCCTGGAACAGCGGCGCCCCGGCCGCCGGCACGGCGAACTCGTTGTATATCTCTCCTTTGTGCGACCAGCCCTTCCGGGGCAAAGCCGTCGAACGCTTGCGTAAATCGGTGGAACATTCCCTCCGCGGCTCAAACTACCAACTTCTCCCAATTCATAAACCCGGGAATACATAGAAAAGATCGCCTTAACAGGCGCGGGAATCAGGTCTCGAGCATCGAGAGGCGCGCTCGCTCACGCTCGGCCGCGGCGCCGTCGGCGCCGAGGAACGGCAGCGTGATCCAGAACATCAGGTCCGGCAGGCGGCTGGGTAGTCGCGCCGCGGCGCCGTGCAGGATCTCGCTGTAGAGCAGCTCGTTGACTCCCCCCGCCAGCGAGAGCGAGGTGATCCCCGGCAGCTCGACCGAGGTCTCGGCTCGCCCGGACTCGAGGAAGCCGGTGAACTGGCGCAGGGCGGCGTCGCGCCGCGCCAGCGCTTTCGGCCCCGCGGCCAGCACCTCGACGATCGCGAAACGGGCCTCGTCGGGGTGCTCGGCGAGGTGCTCCAGCAGCGCCCCCAGCCCGGCCGCGATCCGCTCCGCCCAGGGAGCGCCCTGCCTCGACTCGAAGCCGTTGGCGGTGTCGCCGAGGAGGTTGGCGAGCAGCGCGTCGTAGGTGGCGAGGAAGCAGTCCTCCTTGCTGTCGAAGAGTTCGTAGAAGGTCTTGCGCGAGACCCCGGCGACGCCGATCACGTCGACCACCCGCGTCTCCGGGTAACCCCGCTCGGAGACGACCTCGATCATCCCCTGGTGGATGCGGTTGCGCTGGGATTCGGTCACCGCCTCCCGTGGCAGGCCGTGTCTGCCGCGGGGCAGCCGCTCACTCAAGTTGGCGGCGCGTCTGCTGGAAGCCACGTCCAGACTGTAGTGCAGAGGTGAAGGTGCGAAGCGGGGCTAAGCGTCGATCCGGATCGTCTGGGCGCGGTCCGGCCCGACTCCGACCAGGCGGATCGGAACGCCGACGAAATCGGAGATGTAGTCGAGGTAGTCGCGGGCCGCCTGCGGCAGATCCTTCTCCTCGCGGCACTCGCCGAGGTCCTCGTCGAAGCCGGGCAGCTCCTCGTACTCCGGTGTCGCCGAGTGCAGGATCGATTGGTGGTAGGGGAAGCTGTCGAGGACGGCGCCCTCCTTGGAGCGGTAGCGGACCGCGACCCGCAGCGGCCCGAGCCCACTGAGCACGTCAAGCTTGGTGATCGCCAGCGAGTCCATGCGGTTGAGCCGGACCGCGTAGCGCAGGGCGATCAGGTCCATCCAGCCGCAGCGGCGGCGGCGGCCGGTGGTGGTGCCGAACTCGTGGCCGCGCTCGACCATCCGCTCACCGGTCTCGTCCTCGAGCTCGGTCGGGAAGGGGCCGGCGCCGACCCGGGTCGCGTAGGCCTTGGCGATCCCCCAGACCTCGGTGATGTCGGTCGGGCCGACGCCGGCGCCGACCGTGGCCGCGCCGGCGATCGGGTTCGAGGAGGTGACGAAGGGATAGGTGCCGTGGTCGAGGTCCAGCAGCGTCGCCTGGGCGCCCTCGAAGATCACCGTCTGGTCGGCGTCGAGGGCGTCCCAGCAGAGCTTCGCCGTGTCGGCGATATGCGGCTCCAGCCGGTGGCCGTAGTTGACGTGTTCCTCGACCATCGTGTGCAGATCCAGGCGCGGGTCGGGGGCCCCCGGCGCCGGGCCCGCCGGCGCCTTGGCCTCCTCACCGGCTTCCTTGCGAAGCTTGCGGCGCTGGACCGAGAGCTCGCGCAGGGCCTGCTGCTTGGGCTCCAGCGCGGCGCGGATCTTGGTCCGCAGGATCTTCTCGTCGAGCAGGTCCTGGACGCGGATGCCGAGCCGCAGCGCCTTGTCGGCGTAACAGGGACCGATTCCGCGCCGGGTGGTCCCAATCGAGAGCTTGCCGAGTTTGGTCTCTCCGGCCTGGTCGAGCAGCACGTGGTAGGGCATGATCAGGTGCGCGTTGGCGGAGAGGCGCAGGTTGCCGACGCTGACCCCCGCCCGTTTGAGCCCGTCGATCTCGCCCAGCAGCACCCGCGGGTCGACGACGACTCCGTTGCCGATCACGCAGGTCTTCGTCGAGTGGAGGATCCCCGAGGGAATCAGGTGGAACTTGAACTCCTCGCCGTCGCGGACGATCGTGTGGCCGGCATTGTTGCCGCCCTGGAAGCGGACGATCACCTCGGCGTTCTCCGCGAGCAGATCGGTGATCTTCCCCTTGCCCTCATCGCCCCACTGGGCGCCGACTATGACCACGCCTGGCATCAGCGGGTGATTCTGACGGTCGCGACGGGCGGGCGCGCAGTGGCGCCGGGGCTAGGCGGCTTTGCGGTACTTGCCGTAGCGCCGGTCGTCGCCGTGCACGGCGACCTCGTCGCAGATCTGGTTTAGGCGGGAGACCGTCCGCGGGCCAATCTGCTCCTCCAGCTCTTCGTGTCCGAGGTTGGTCGTGATCAGCACCGAGCGCTGGGTCTCGTAGCGCTCGTTGACCAGGGCGTAGAGCTGCTCGAGCACCCAGTCGGAGCGTTTCTCGGCGCCGAGGTCATCGATGTGGAGCAGGTCGACCGAGGTCAGGCGCTCGAAGAAGGAGAGGTAGGAGTCGCCGCCCGGTTCGGAATCGTAGGTGCGCCGGATCCGCGCCAGCAGTTTCGGCAGCGAATAGATGGCAACGGTCTTGCCGGCTTCGAGCGCCGCCTTGGAGATCAGCATCGCCAGCGTCGTCTTGCCGGTGCCGGTATCTCCGAACAGCCACAGACCGCGGCCTTCCTCGAGCCGTTCGTCGAGGTTCTCGACGAACGCCCGCACCTCGGAGACCGCTCCCTTCGTCTGCAGGTCCCGCGCCATGTCGGAGACCGGGGGGCGATCGAAGGAGACGCCGCGGTAGCGCGGCGGGATCACCGAGGAGATGCCGCGGCTCTTGCCGCGGTTGAGGCGCTCGGCGCGGCACTCGCAGGGCCGCGCCACGTCTTCGGGCCCGAGGATCCAGCCGGAGCCGTCGCAGACGCCGAGCGGGCAGGGCCCGCTGCTGTGGAACGGTTCGCTGCGAGCTATCGCCGGCATCAGAAGTCAGGTCCCGCGACGGCGGCGTCCTCGAGCGGCGGGCCTTCGCCGACGGGCTGCTCGATCGGCGCTTCCTGGCCGGAGTGGTCGGCGAATTTGGGGAAGCGGTCGAGGAAGACCAGCGAGCGGGTCCCGATCGGGCCGTTCCTGTGCTTGGCGATGATCAGGTCGGCGAGGCCGTCGGGCTCCTCGTCGGGATCGCGGTAGTAGTCGGCCCGGTAGAGGAAGGCGACGACGTCGGCGTCCTGCTCGATCTGGCCCGACTCACGCAGGTCGGAGAGCTGGGGCTTGGGCGGCGTCCGCTGCTCGGGAGCTCGGGAGAGCTGGGAGATCGCGACCACCGGGACCTCCAGCTCGCGGGCGAGGATCTTCAGCCCACGGCTGATCTGGCCGACCTGCTCGACCCGGTTGGCGCGGTGGTCGTCGGAGCGCATCAGCTGCATGTAGTCGAGGATGATCAGGCCGAGCCCGCCGCGGTCCTGTTCCTGGGCGTGCAGGCGCCGCGCCTTGGCCCGCAGGTCGAGGATGCCGAGGTCGGAGGAGTCGTCGAACCAGAGCGGCGCCTCCTCGAGTTCGTTGCAGGCCCGCACCACCTTCGGCCAGTCGCGGGCGGAGACCTGGCCCTTGCGCAGCTTGTCGCCGGAGATCCGCGCCCGGCAGGCGATGAAGCGCTGGGCAAGCTCGACCTCGGACATCTCGAGCGAGAAGAAGGCGACCGGCTTGTTGCGCTTGACGGCGACGTTTTCGGCGATGTTGGCGACCAGGGCGCTCTTGCCCATCGCCGGCCGGGCGGCGACGATGATCAGGTTGCCGGGCTGGAAGCCGCCGGTGATCGCGTCGATGTCGCGGAAGCCCGAAGGGGTGCCGGTCATTTCGATCTCGCCGGTGGAGAGCTTCTCGAGCCGGTCCACCTCGTCGTGGAGGATCTCCGAGAGCAGCCGGAAGTCGCTGGCCTGCTCTCTGTGGGCGACGTCGAAGAGCAGCTTCTCGGCCCGCTCGGAGAGTTCGCGCGGTTCGCCGGCCCGGTCGTTGACCCAGCCCTGGATCTCCTGGCCAGCGCCGAGCAGGCGCCGCAGCAGCGAGTTCTGCTGGACGATCTCCGCGTAGTGCTTGGCGTTGCCGGCCGCTGGGACCTTCGCCGCCAGCTCGGAGACGTAGTGCTTGCCGCCCGCCTGGTCGATCATGTTGCGCTGGGTCAGCGCCTCGCTGACGCTGAGCTCGTCGACCGGCTTCGACTCCGCGTAGAGGTCGTGGGCGGCTTCGAAGATCGCCCGGTGGCGGTCGAGGTAGAAGTCCGCCGCGTTGAGCTTGACCTCGTCGATGACCCGGGTCAGCGCCGGCTCGGCGACCAGCATCGCCCCCAGGACGGACTCCTCCGCCTCGATGTTCTGCGGCGGTACGTGGGTGGCTGGAGGTTGGGGCATCGGTGACAGTTAAGGCCCCGCTCCGGCGGATCCGGCGCGGAAACCCCAGGGGCTCCCAAGCAAACCAAAGCCCGGGTGCCGGCAAGTCACCCTTCCGTGCAATTCCCGTGAAAAGGAATTGACGCTTTCGTTACGCCAATGCGCCAGCTCCGGCGGAGAGATGATCGGTGGCGGGTGGGATCAGGCCCTCCTCCTCCTGCTGGCGCTCGCCGCGGCGCAGCATTCGCTGGGTGAGGATGGCGATGCTGAGGATCGCGGTGGCGCCGAGGCTGAGCTGGACGCTGAGCAGGCCCTCGCGGGTCCAGTAGACGTCGCGGAGGTCGAGCAGCAGCGCCGCCTCGTCGAAGGTGAGGCCGATGCCGGCACCCATCGGCAGCGCCAGGCGCTGCTCGAGCTCGTCGTCGTCGGTCAGCAGGGCGGCGGTGCCGGAGGCGAAGGCGATCAGGATCCCGGGGACGAAGTGGTGGATGTGGCGGCCGCGGATGCTGACCTCGCCGACGCGCAACCAGCGCTTCCGCAGCCCCCAGGTTGAGAGCCGCACAAAGGCGAAGGAGCCGAGGAATCCGGCCAGGAGGTTGAAGAGGACCGTCTCGCTGCGCGGCGCGGCCGTGTAGCCGCGGACGGCGACGCCGACGGTGTCGATCGCCGCCGTCGGGGCGGCTTCGATCAGGACCTCGGGATTGCGGCTTTCGCGCTCGTGCGAGCGGCGCCGCAGCATTCGGCCGAACTGGTCGACCAGCACCGCGCCGCTGCCGGCGATTGCGACGACGGCGAGCCCGACCGTCGCCCGCTCCGAGCGTGCCCAGCCGATCCGCGCCCGCGCCCTCGCGCGGCGGCGGATCCGGGTCGGAAGTCTCAGAGAAGCCACTGGCTACTGAGCCTACCCCGGCACCCCCGGGGGGAGGTGCCGAGAACGAACACCTCGCCCGCAGGCGCCTTGCCCCGGGCCACGCCCACCCGGTCTACGGGCTACTTCTCCTCGGAGATGATCGTCTTGACCGAGGCGACGGTGTCGTCGGCCAGCTCGATCTCGACCATGAAGGTGCCCAGTTCGCGCAGCGGCTGCTCGAGCCGGACCTTGCGGCGGTCGATTCTCAGGTCGCGGGCGTCGCGGAGCGCGTCGACGATCTCCTTGGCGCCGACCGAGCCGAACAGCTTGCCATCCTCGCCCGCCCGCTGGTGGATCGTGATCACGGTCTTCGAGAGCAGGCCGGCTGCCTCGGCTTCACGCTCGGCCCGCGCTTTCTCGGCCTTTTCGAAGACCTCGCGGCGACGCTGAGCTTCCTCGAGCGCGGCGGCCGTCGCCGGCTGGGCCAGCTTGCGGGGGATCAGGTAGTTGCGGAGGTAGCCGGGGGTGACGTCGATCGCCTGGCCGCGCTGGCCGAGTGACTCGACGTCCTCGAGCAGGATGGCCTGTGCCATCAGCGCTCTCCGACGTAGGGAAGCAGGCCGATCTCGCGCGCCCGCTTCACCGCCACCGAGAGCTGTCGCTGGTGGGCGCGGGAAAGTCCGGTGACGCGACGGCCGCGGGTCTTCCCCTTGTCGGAGAGGAAGCGGCGCAGGAGGTTGAGGTCCTTGTAATCGATGGTCTCGGCGTTGACGCGCGTGTACTTGCGCGGACGCGACCGGTCGGCGCCGCGACGGCCCCGCTTGTTGTCCGAGGAACTCTCTCTTGCTCTAGCCATTCGGCGCGGGATGCTACAGACATCAACCAGGGCGCCGCTTGGCGACGCCCTGGTGTCTGACTAGAACGGGATGTCGTCTTCCGCGCCCCCGCCTCCGCCGGCGCCGGCGGAGGCGCCTTCGAAGTCGGAGGTGTCGGCGGGCACGTCGCTGCTCGGCGTGAAGCCGCCGCCGTTGCCGTTGCCGCCGCCCGAGCCGTCACGCGAGCCGAGGAACTGGACCGTGTTGGCGACGATCTGGACCGCCTGCCGTTTGCCGCTGCCGTCTTTGGCCTCCCACTCGCGCCAGTCGAGGCGCCCTTCCACGGCCACCGGGCGGCCCTTGGCAAGGTAGTTGGCGCAGTTCTCGCCCTGCGCACCCCAGACGACGACGTCGAAGTAGTTGGGCTTGTCGACCCATTCGCCGCTCTGTCCGTCTTTGCGGCGGCTGTTGACGGCGACGCGAAGCTCGCAGATAGCCGTCCCGCCCCCGGTGTGCCGCAGCTCGGGATCCCGCGTCAGGTTCCCGGTGATGACCACCACATTCACGTTCGAAGCTGCCAAGGCACTCACTCCCTTTGAAGTTGCTTTCTGAACTCCAGTCTAAGAGTGGCGGCGGCGCGACTTCTCCCCCTCGCCGGGGGGAACTCCGCAAAGAGCGGCGGCGGAGTGGCGCTACTCGTCGGAGTCGTCGCGGGAGTCGCCGCGATCGTCGCGGGCTCCGTGGGCGCTGCGCTCGCGCGGCCCGGTGGGGGCGGCGGTCGCGGGCGGGACGATCACGGGGGCGCTGGGATCGACCTTGAAGATGCGGAAGCGAAGGACGCCGTCGGCGATCTTCAGGTTGTGGTCGAGCGAGTCGAGCAGCCCGCTCGGTGCCTCGAAGCGCATCCAGCGGTAGTCGGCCTCGGTGCGCTTGTTGATTTCGTAGGCCATCTTGCGCAGGCCCCAGCTGTTCTCGTGCTTGAGGCTGCCGGAGGCCTCGATCTGGCCGCGCGCATCCTGCACCAGCCCGTCTCGTGCGGGGGCGTCAAGTTGGGGGTCCAGCATCAGGACCAGCTCGTATTCGCGTGGGGCTGCCAAAACGGCGAGGGACTATAGCGGTGGAAATCGCGCGGGTCCGTGCGGTTAGTGGGGCGCGAACTCAACCGATCCGTCGTTCGCCGGCGGCGGCGGTTCCGGTGATGGCGCCGGCGGCGGCTCCGTTTGGGGGGCGGGAGGGGGTGGCGCGGGCGCCGGTGGCGGGCTCGCGGGGACGGGAGGATCGGGCGCCGGCGCCGGCTTTGGGGGCGCCGTGCGGGCGGCATGGCGCCGGGGAGTGGAGCTGATGACTCCGGACGGCAGTGGGGTCGTCTCGGGAGTCTCTTTCGGGCGCTGCGAATGGGGACGCCCCGGGCGCCGCTTCGGCCGTGGTACCGCTTTGGCTGGCAGGGCGGCTTTCGGCTGGGGGCGCGGCGCCTGGCCTGCCTCCGGCCGAATTGCCCGGCGCGGCAAGCCGATGTCGGCGGCGAGCGGCGGCGGCTCGGGCGGCCTCAGCAGCCCCGGCAGGATCTGCAGCGCCAGCAGCCCGCCGACGGCGGTCGCCGCGACCCTGCCCAAGGCTCCCCACCGAATCCGGATCCCACCCACTCCCGCTCAAGGCGCCAGCCGACGGCGATTCGCCCCCTAAGCGAGGGACTCGCGCAACTTCGCGATGTCGCGCGACTGGTCGTCGATCCAGTCGCCCGGATTGCGCGAGAAGATGATCTCCTTCAGCCCCTGGGACCACCGTCGCTTTTCCTCGGCGGGCATGGTCAGAGCTCGGTAGATCGCGTCGGCCTGCGCCTGGATGTCGAAGGGGTTGACGGTGATGACGAAGTCGTAGAGCTCCTCGTGGGAGCCGGTGTTCTCGGAGAGCATGAGGACGCCGTCGCGGGTGTTCACCGCCGGCGCCTCCTTGGCGACCAGGTTCATGCCGTCGAAGATCGCGTTGACCATCAGCAGGTCGAAGTGCTTGTAGCGGGCGACGGCCTCGGGGAAGTTCTCGTAGATCTTGAGGTCGATCGGCATCCAGTCGGTGGTCCCGTGGCGGTGGTTCACGACGGCGACCAGGGCCTCGATCCGCTCCAGGTACTCGGCGTACTCCGGCACGTCCTGGCGCGAGGGCTGCAGGTGGGCGACGAAGGTCACCTCTTCGCGGAACTCGGGGTGCTGGGAGAGGAAGGTGTCGAAGGCGGTGAAGCCGCGCAGCACGTTCTTCGAGAGGTCGGCGCGGTCGACGCGGATGATCAGGTGCTTGCGGCGGCGCTCGAGCACCTCGCGCTCGGCTTCGGCCACCTCCGGCGAGTCGGCCGCCCGCTGCAGCCGCTCGGCGTCGATCGAGAGCGGGTAGGCACGGGCGAGGGTCTTGCGGCCGTCGTAGCGGACCTCCGCGTTGACGTAGTCGACATCGGTGCCGTCGAGCAGTTCGTCGCAGCAGCGGAGGAAGTTGATGCAGTAGGCGTGGGTGTGGAAGCCGATGATGTCGTTGGCGAGCATCCCCTCGAAGATCGCCTCGCGGATTCGTCGCGGCAGCACTCGCCAGCTGTCGGG
The DNA here is from genome assembly GCA_017882505.1 of Solirubrobacterales bacterium. GTDB lineage: Bacteria > Actinomycetota > Thermoleophilia > Solirubrobacterales > 70-9 > VAYN01. Next base: position 8,990 of record JADGPJ010000018.1, read on the forward strand.
CTGGGACCAGGGGATGTGGACGAAGTGGTGGAGGAAGACGTCGGACCGGCCTTCGCGGATCATCTTCGGCGCCGTGTAGAGGTGATAGTCGTGGAGCATCACCAGCGGCCGCTCCTGACCGTCGATCTGCTCCAGCACCGCCGCGGCGATGTCGCCGTTGACCGTCTGGTAGCCGAAGTCCCAGGCGTCGAGCTCCTCCTGGCGGATGTCCGGCGCGTTGGAGAGGTCCCAGAGGTAGTGCTGGATGAACCAGAGGATCGGGTTGGCGATGACGTTGTAGAAGCGGTCGTAGGCCTCGGCGTCGCTGCCGACGAGGCGCACCCGGTACTCGATGCCGTCGATCGAGATCTCGACCGGACCGCCCTTCTCCTCGGAGACGGCGACGTCCTCGTCGGTCATCGCCGAGGCGATCCAGAGCGCTTCGCGGTGGGAGACGAGACCCGAGAGCGCGGTGACCAGGCCGCCACCGCCGCGGCGCACGGTGCGCTCGCCGGACTCGTCACGCTCGAACTGGGCCGGACCCCGATTCGAGACGATGATCAGAGGCGAGGAATCCACGCCGGAGAGGTTACGCGCTCAGGTATCCAGATCCGTCAGCAGCCCGAGCCAGTCGCGCAGCAGGCGCGGCGAGAGGAACTCTTCGCGGGCGTGTTCCTTGCCCGCCCGGCCGAGGCTCTTTCCCAGGGCCGGGTTTTCGAGGATCTCGAGGCAGCGCTGGGCGCACTCGGAGGGCGAGTTGACGAGGAAGCCGCTGACCCCGTCCTCGATCTGCAGCGGGATCCCGCCGACGTTGCCGGCGACCGTCGGCCGCCCCTTCCAGAGCGCCTCGGTGACGGTCAGGCCGAAGCCCTCGCGGATCGACTTCTGCAGGCAGACGTCGGACTGTGACTGGAAGGCGTTGACCTCGATCGCGCCGACGTTGTTGAGGTTGCTGAGGATCTTGATGTCGAGATCCGCGTCGGCGTATTCGAAGGTCTTCTGGAAGTACTCGCGCCCCTCGGGGTCGTCGGTCGCCATCGACCCGACCATCGCCAGCTGCACCTCGGGGATCCGCTCGGTCACCTCGCGGTATGCGTCGATGACGCCGATCGGGTCCTTCCAGGGGTCGAAGCGGGAGACCTGGGTGATCAGCGGCCGGTCGACGTCGATGCCGAACTGGCGGCAGACGAAGGCGGCGTCCTCGGGCGAGAAGGCCATGTTCTTCGGCGAGAGCGGGTCGATCGCCGGCGGGATGATGTTGACGCCCTTGTGGTCCATCGCGGCCGGGACGTAGGTCGGCAGGTGCCAGACACTGGCGTCGTATTCCTCGATCATCGGCAGCAGGCGCTCGATCGGCGCCGGGTTGGGAGTCGAGAGGTCGATGTGGCAGCGCCAGATCCAGCGCTTGCTCTTGGCAAAGGCGCCGCGGCGCAGGCCGATCGGCTGCGGGTCGTGGACGATCACCGCGTCCCATTCGCCCTGCAGGCCCTCGGCGTTCATCGCGTTGATCTCGTCGAACAGCTCCCACTGCTCCTCGCTGAGGCTCTCCGGGGCTCCCTGGAGGGAGTTGTGGAGGAGCTTGGTCGCGTTGAAGAACTCCTCTTTGCCGAAGATCACGTGCCAGTGGGCGTCGATGCCGACGTCCCGCATCAGCGGCACGATCGTGTAGAGGATCTCCGAGACGCCGCCGCCGAAAGCGGTGGCGCTGACGTGCAGGACGCGTTTGCCTTTCAGCGGCCCGGCCAACTCGCGGATGCGCTCGGTGATCTCTTTTCCGACTATGTGGGTGTAGTCGGTGAGGGACTTCTGGCCGAGGGCGACTTCCTGGAGCAAGTCCGAAGTTCTACAGGCCCGGCCGCCGCGGCGACTTCTAGCCGGGGGAGACCGTGTCAGGGCGCTTGCCCAAAGTGACCTCGACCTGTTCCTTCCTGCCCTCGTGGAGGACGGTCAGCGTCACCTTTTCACCGGGCCTCTTGGCGGCGACGAAGCGGGCGAGGTCGTCGGGCTGGACGACGTCATGGCCGTCGACCTGAAGGATGACGTCGCCGCCGGTCCGGTATTCGCCGGCCTGGAAGTCGAGCTTTTCGTTGCCGCCTTCGAGGCCGGCCTTCTCCGCCGGCCCGCCTGGGACCACGGTCGCGAGAAGTCCGCCGAAGGTGGTGTCGAGGCCGAGCTTTTCGGCCAGCTGCGGGTAGAGCGCCTGGCTGGAGACGCCGATGTAGGCGTATTCGGCGCTGCCGTCTGCCTCGAGCTGGGCGATCGAGCGTTTGATCGCCGAGATCGGCACCGCGAAGCCGACGCCGTCGTTGGCGCCGGAGTTGGTCTCGATCTGCTGGTTGATCCCGAGAACCCTGGCGCCGCCGTCCAGCAGCGGACCGCCGGAGTTGCCGGGGTTGATCGAGGCGTCGGTCTGGATCGCCCCCTCGATCTGGAATTCGGTCAGGGATTTGACCGAGCGATTGGCGGCGGAGACGACGCCGACCGAGAGCGACGACTGTTCCCCGAACGGGCTGCCGATCGCCGCCACGGGCTCCCCGACGATGATGTCGCTGTCGCTCCCCAGCTGCAGCGGATGCAGTTTGAGGCTGTCCGGCCTGACCTTGAGCAGGGCGACGTCGGCGAACGGGTCGAAGCCGACGATTTCGGCCGGGACGACGTTGCGGTCGGGGAACTCGACGAAGACTTCCCTGGCCGGCACGCGCCTGCCGCTCGATTCGTCGGTGACGACGTGGGCGTTGGTGACGATGTTGCCTTCGGTGTTGAGGACGAAGCCCGAGCCCTCGGCGGCGCCGCCGGCGAAGATCGAGCGGATCGTGACCACGCCCGGGAGCGCTTCGCGGTAGACCCTGGCGGCGTCGAAGCCGCTGGCGGCGGTCTCGACGATGACCCGGGGCTTGGCGTCGGCGGGAGCCTGGGTGCCGGAGCTGTTGCCGCCGGAGCCGCAGCCGGCGAGCAGGGCAAGGCAGAGCAGCAGGGCGGCGAGCGCCGCACGCCGTCTCACGCGGCGTTCCTGGCGGGAGCTCGGGTCGGGTGCGGGTCGGCCGCCTCGCGGGCGGGCGGCAGGTCCAGGGTGAAGGCGGTGAAGCGGCGGCTGGAGCTGATCGTGATCCGCCCGTCCATCCGCTGCGCGAGCTCGCGGGCGATCGCCAGGCCGAGACCGGAGCCGCCGGCCGTATCGGCGGTGTAGAAGCGCTCGAATATCCGGCTCTGGACGCGCTGGGGGATGCCCGACCCCTCGTCGGAGACGATCAGCTCGGCGCGGCGGTTGGCGGAATAAGTGGTCACGGTCACCTTGGTGCCCTCGGGAGTGTGGGTGAGGGCGTTGTCGAGCAGGATACGGATGATCTGTCGCACGCGGTCGGGGTCGCCGCGGGCGATCGCCGGTTGCTCGGGGGTCCGCAGCTCGAGGCGGGAACCGCGCAGTTCGGCACGGGCGCCGAACTCGCGCGTGACCTCGCGGGCGAGGGCGCTGAGGTCGACGCTGCGGGCGTGCATCACGATCGCCCCGGCGTCAAGTTGAGAGAGGTCGAGGAGGTCGGCGGTGAGCTTGGTCAGGCGCTCGATCTGCTGGCGCATGGTGCGGACGAATTCGGCCCGCTCCGCGGGGCTGGGGTCCTCCTCTTCGAGCAGCTCGACAAAGCCGCCGAGGCTGAAGATCGGCGTCCGCAGCTCGTGTGAGGCATTGGCGATGAACTGCTTGCGGGCGCTGTCGAGCTCGGCCAGGCGCCGCTGCATCTCGTTGAAGGTGCGGGCGAGCGGGGCGAGCTGGCCCGCCGAGGCGACCGGGATCGTCGTTTCGAAGTTCCCGTCGGCGACTTTCCGTGCGGCCTCCTGGAGCTGGCGGACGTTGCTGACGGTCATCTGGGCGTAGTAGAGGCCGAGGATGGTGGCGATCGCGGCCGCGATCAGGCCGCCGATCACGATCTCGAGCTTGACCGAGGAGAGGCCGCTGGCGCCGCCGGCGATCGTCACCGCGTAGAGGTAGATGACGAGAACCGTCCCGAGGCAGATGCCCACCGCGACGACGGTGATCCGGCTGCCCAGGTTGTTGAGCCTGAGGCGGCGCATTCAGGGCCTCACCCCGCCTACTCCTTGAACCGGTAGCCGACGCCGCGGACCGTGAACAGGAACTCCGGCTGCTTGGGGTCCTGCTCCAGCTTCTCGCGCAGGTGGCGGATGTGGACGTCGACCGTGCGCGGGTCGCGGTACTCGGAGTCGCCCCAGACGTGCTCGAGCAGCGTCTCGCGCGCGAGCACGCGACCGGGCGAGCGCGCGAGCGCGCCGAGGATCTCGAACTCGACGTAGGTGACCCGGATCTCCTCCTCCTGCAGCGTCACCATGCGACGGCCGAAGTCGATCGTCAGGTCGCTGCTTTCAATCGACTCCTCCTCGGCGACCTCGCCGCCCATCCGCGAGCGGCGCAGCGCCGCTTTGACCCGGGAGCGGAACTCGCGCATCGAGAACGGCTTGGTGATGTAGTCGTCGGCACCGACCTCGAGCCCGGCGACCTTGTCGGTCTCGCTGCCTTTTGCGGTCAGCATGATGATCGGAACCTGGCTGCGGGAGCGCAGCTGGCGGCAGACCTCGACCCCGTCGAGCCGGGGCAGCATCAGGTCGAGGATGACCAGATCGAAGCGTCCCTCATCGAATCGTTGCAGGGCTTCACTACCGTCGAGAGCCGAGGTGACGTGATAGCCGTCCTTGCGAAGGGGATAGCTCAACAACGTCTGTATCGACTGCTCGTCGTCGACGAGGAGTATGCGGGCCGACCCATTAGCCACTACTCAAGAGTAATCGGGTCACAGGGTTGGACGCATGTGCGATACCGAGAACTAATGATCTCCGAGACGGAGCCGATAAAGAGGTCAATGCAGCCACAGGAACTGAAAAGCCTCGTCGAGTCCGGCCACTACAAGCCAGATCCCTCACGGGTCGCCCTGGCGATGTTGAGCCGGCGCGGCGTGAGGGAGCTGCTGGTCGCGGGCCGCTCGGTCAAGGACCGAACTGGTCGAAACCGCTCGTCCTCAGCAGCGCCCCCCCAGGCAGCCTGATCTCGACCCCTTTGCCGGCGATGACCTCGCCGACCGGCGTCAGCGTCGTTTCTCCGCCTTCGCCGATTGCGGCGGCCGCAATGCCGAGCTGCTCCGGCGGCAGCGCCGCCAGCAGCTCGTAGTCCTCGCCACCGGATGCGGCGAGCTCGAGCGGATCGCGGCCGACCGCGGCGGCCACCTCGGCGACGCCCTCGGCAATCGGCAGAGCGGTGGCGTCGATGCGCAGGCAGGCGCCGCTCTGGACGGCGAGGTGGGCCGCGTCGCCGCCGAGGCCGTCGCTGAGGTCGATCATCGCCCGCGCTCCCGCGCTCGCCAGGGCCCTTCCCGCCGCCAGCCTCGGGACCGGCTCGAGCTGGCGGCGACGAAGTCGCTCCGCCGTCGCTGCTGGCACGGCCGCGGCCAGCCGCGGGCTCTCCAGCAGCAGCAGGCCGGCGACGGCGGCGCCGAGCTCGCCGGTCAGGACCAGAGCGTCGCCGGGCCGGGCGCCGTCGCGGCCAACCAGCAGCTCCGGCGTGGCGGCGTGCCCGACGACGGTCACGGCCAGGCTCAGCGCCGGCGCTCGGGTGACGTCGCCGCCGGCCAGAGTCGTGCCGGTCTCCACGGCGAGGGCGATGATCCCGTCGACCAGCTCGAGGCAATCCTGCTCGCCAAGGTCCGGTGGCACCCCGAGGACGACGTAGGCCTCGCCGGCCTCGGCTCCCATCGCCGCGAGGTCGGAGAGGGCGGTGGCAAGAGCCTTGTGACCGATCTGGACCAGCGTGGCCTGGTCGCGGTGGAAGTGGACGCCGTCGACGACGGCGTCGACGGAGGTTGCGGTGGCGCCGCCGGGGACGGTGACCGCGGCGTCGTCGCCACTGCCCACCCGGATCCTCGGGCCGGGCGCGGGAAGACGCTCACGCAGCTTCGCCAGCAGCTCGAACTCGCCCATGGGTTGACTATCCCAAACCCGTTGGCCGGGGCACGGAGCAGGGGGTGGCGGCCTGTTCGGCTCTGGCCACGTCATTAAGGTGCGACGAACGTGGAGCGCCGCCAACCACTTCTGCACCGGATCGGTGAGGCCGGGGCGCGGTTCGGATCGCGACCGCCGCGCAGCCGCCGGGTCCGTCTCGCTCTCCAGATCGGCCTCGCCGTGGTCATCTTCGGCTTCCTGGTTCTCACCGTCATCAACCAGTGGTCGGAGATCAAGAGCGAAGGCGTGCATTTCCACGTCGTCTGGCTGATCCCGGCGATGGTCATCCTGCCGGTCTTCTACGTGCTCAGTGCGCTCGGCTGGGACTTCACCCTCCGCTTCCTCGGCTACAGGATCGGGTTCGGCCGCGCCCAGGTCGCCTGGGGGCAGCCGATGCTGGCGCGCTATGTCCCGGGCAGCGTCCTCTATGTGCTCGGACGGGTGCTGCTCTCGGAGCGAGCCGGGGTGCCGCGCCGGATCACGATCGCCAGCATCGTCTACGAACAGGCGATCTCCGCCACCTCGGCGATCGTCGTCGCCGCCTACTTCATCATCAACCACCCCGATCTACAGGGACAGCCGGAGCGCTGGGCGGTGCTGTTGCTGATCCCGGCGGCGATCACGCTGCTGCATCCGCGGGTCTTCGGCCCACTGGCCAACCGGGCGCTGAAGGCCTTCGGACGCGAGCCGCTGCCGGGGGTCATCTCGCTCCGCGGCGTGCTTGCCCTGCTCGTCTTCTACTCGCTCAACTGGGTCGTGGTCGCCTTCGGCATCTACTGCGTGGCGCGCTCGGTCACCTACATCCCCTTCAACGACATCCTCCTGGTCGGTTCCGCGCAGGCGATCGGCTACTTCGCGGCGCTGGTCACCCTCGTCGCCCCGGCCGGCCTCGGCGTTCGCGACGCCGCCTTCGCCTGGGCGGTGAAGGCGGCGGTTCCCGGCAGGAGCTTCGCGGTCGGATCGCTGATCGCGATCGCCGTTCGCGGCGTGATGACCGTGGGGGAACTGCTCTACGTCGGCGCGGTGACGATCCTCGGCCGGCGCGAGGGCTGGAGCATCCCGACCGGGATCCTGCATCCGTCGCCGGAGGAGCAGCAGGCGGGGCCGGATACCGGGGGCCCCTCGCCCGAGATTCTTTAGCGGGGGCGGGGAGAGGGCGGCCCCCCCTCCCTCGCTTGCTCGCTGGGACGGGGGAGCCGTCCGAGATTCGCGGTGGGCGAGAAGCGGAAGACGTTCGGAGGGGGTCCCGCCCTCTCCTCACGAGGCCGCTCAGAGGCTCGGGCGAGGGTCTCCGGGGCGGCCCGAAGCTCGCTTGGGACGGGTTGAGGTCGTAGTTGTTGTCGGTATCCGGAGGCAATTACGACATCGATTGCGACCAGTGCTGCCGATGTCGTACTTCTTGCCGGTATGCGGAAACAACTACGACCGCGATGTTCGTGCCGCGGTCAGAGGGGGATGCGGGCGCCCAGTTGGAAGGCGGTGAGGGCGAGGATCAGGAGCTGGAGGGGGCGGTCGCGGGAGATGGCGGCCAGGGGGAGGGGCCAGATCAGGTACCAGGGGAGGAGCCAGGAGGTGGCCAGGAGGAGGCCGAAGGCGGCCCAGGCGGCGGCGCGGACCCAGTCGCCTCCGCGCCAGGTCCAGGCGAGGAGGTAGGAGAGGGCGGCGGCGTAGACGGCCAGGGCGGCGATTCGAAGCGGGTCAGGACCCAGACCGGTGATGCGGCCGAGCGTGGTGGGGATGCTGAGGTGGCTGGTTCGCCCCTGGTTCTCCCCCGCCAGTTCGAGCGCGTTCAGCCAATCCCAGCCGAAGGCGAGGTAAGCCGCCGCGCCGATCCCCACCGCCGCCACCGCGACCCCGAGCAGCAGGCGGTTGACGGGTCTCGAGTACCTCCCGTTCGAGGTGGGAAGGCCCGTCGACGGTGGTCTAAGGGTGGCGAGGAGGGCGAAGGGGGCGATGAAGGCGGCTGAGACCTTGACGGCAATCGCGGCTACCAGGGCGGCTCCGCCCGAAACCTCGCGGCCGCTGAGGATGGCGGCGACGCCGAGCATCGCCAGCAGCATCGTCAGACCGTCGTTGTGGGCGCCGCCGACGACGTGGACCAGGACCAGCGGGTTGAGGGCGACGAAGACGGCGGCGCGCAGCGGCTCGACCCCGCGCCAGGCGGCGAGCCGGGAGACGATTGCCGCCAGCCCGAGGACCGAGAGCGCCGCGACCGCCTTCAGGACGGCGACCGCGGCGTCCACCGGCAGCCACGCCAGGGGATAGGTCGCGAGCGTGAACAGCGGCCCGTAGGCGCTGCGGGCGTCGATCCAGGTGACGCCGGCGAAGGCCGGATCGGAGGGAACGGCGTCAGGCCGGGTGACGTAGGGGTCGAGGCCGTGGACGACGCCGAGCCGGGCGTAGTCGACGTAGCTGAAGACGTCGTGGGAGAGCAGGACCGGGGCCAAGGCGAAGGCGCCGACGAGGACGACGATCGCCGCCCAGACGACGCGCCCGCCCAGCGCCGGAGCGGCGCCGAGGAAGCCGAGGTAGGCGGCGAAGCCGGCCCAGATCAGGCCGTAGGCGAGCCCGGGGTCGATGCTCAGCTACCCACTGCCGGCGGATTCGCCACCGCCGACGCCGCTTTGGTGCGGCTCCGGCAGCGGTGGAGGAAGCGGAGCCGGTTCCTGACCCGCCCCCGGGGCGTAGGCGTTGGGGTCGTAGCCCCCGACCGCTTCGGTTCCCGGCGGCGGCGCCCCGCCGCCGCTCCCCGAATGATCGCGTGGATTGGACCGGGTGAACTGGCCGAAGAAAGGCGCCCAGCTGATCGGCTGGGCCGGCGGGCTGAATTCCTCGCAGGGGACGCCGCCTTCGGAGTAGACCGAGTTCCAGATTTCCGCCGGGAAGGTGCCGCCGAAGACGATGATCCCGTGCACGCTCGACATCGAGATTTCGTTCGATTCCGGGTAACCCACCCAGACCGCCGTCGCCAGGTTGGGCTGGTAGCCGGAGAACCAGGCGTCGGTGTATTCGTCGGTGGTCCCGGTCTTGCCGGCCTGGCCCACGCAGCCGGTGTAGGCGGCGGTGCCGGTGCCTTCGGTGATGTTGTCGTGGAGCAGTCGGGTCACCTCGTAGGCGACCGCTTCGGGCAGCACCCGTTTCGGGTCGGGCCGTTCGGGCCGGTCGACGTGGCCGTTGGGGAAGACGACCTTGTCGATCGCGACCGGGTTGTGGTGGATGCCACCGGAGGCGAGCGTCGCGTAGGCGTCCGACAGCTCCAGCGGCGAGACGCCGAGTCGCAGGCCGCCGATGCCCTCGGCCGGGATCCCGTCGAGCCTCGTCGTGATTCCCATCGACTTCGCCGTCTGCGCCACGGCCGCCGGCCCGACGTCGAGGTCGAGCTGGGCGAAGACGGTGTTGTCGGAGGTCACCGTCGCCTGCTTCAGGTTGATCGTCCCCTGGTAGCCGAGGTCGGCGGTGTGGACTTCCCAGTGGCCCCATTGGGGCAGGTTGAGGTCGAGCGGTTTCGAGGTGTAGTAGGTCGAGTAGGGGTCGATTCCCTGCTTGATCGCGGTGGTGAGGACGAAGGCCTTGAAGGCCGAGCCGGGCTGGCGGTGGCCCTGGGCGGCGAGGTTGAACTGGCTCTGGGCGTAGTGGGTGCTCGAGACCATCGCCCTGATGTCGCCGTTGCGGGGGTCGATCGAGACCAGCGCCGATGCCGGGTCGGTCGAGTAGGGCAGGGTCGAGCGCATCGCCTCGAGGCCGACCCGCTGCAGGCCCGGATCGATCGTCGTGTGGACGTCGAGTCCGCCGCGGCGCACCGTGTTGACTCCGTAGTCCTCGATCAGCTTGTTCTCGACGTAGTCGAAGAAGTAGGGCTGGCGATGTTTGAAATAGCTGTCGGAGACGTTCACCCCGAGCCCGCTGCCCTCGGCCGCCCTGGCGCGCTCGTGGCTGACGAAGCCGAGCTTGTCCATCTTCCGCAGCACCTCGTTGCGCCGCGCCTTGGCCAGGCCGGGGTTGAGGATCGGGTTGTATTCGGAGGGCGCCTGGGGCAGCCCGGCGAGCAGCGCCGCCTGCGCCAGGTTCAGCTTCCAGACCGGCTTCGAGAAGAAGATCTTCGCGGCCGCCCCGACCCCGATCGCGGTGCTGCCTTCGATCGTCCCGTAGGAGGCGATGTTGAGGTAGGAGCCGAGGATTTCCTGCGGGCTGTGCCGTTCGACGTACTCTTCGGCCAGCTTCGCCTCGATGATCTTGCGTTCGAGGTTGCGCTCCGGGTTCTGGATGCAGAGGTTGCGAACCAGCTGCTGGGTGATCGTCGATCCGCCCTCGACCGCTTCGCCGGCTTCGAAGTCCTTGATCCCGGCACGGACGATGCCCTCGGGGTCGACGCCGCCGTGTTCGTAGAAGCGCTGGTCCTCGATCGCCACCGTCGCCAGCTGCAGGCTCCTGGGGACGCGCTTGATTCCGACCGGGGTGCGGGCTTCGCCGGAGTCGATCACTCCCAGCTTGCTGCCGTCGGCGGCGTAGACGGTCGAGTTGCCGCCGCGGTCGATCGGCCGGCAGCTGGAGAGCGGGGGCGCGTCGGCGGCCACGCCGAGCACCCAGGAGGTGATGGCGATGCCGGCGATCGCGACAAGGACGACGACGCCGCCGAAAACCAACAGCAGCTTGGTGCCGATGCCTCCCCGGCGTCGCTGACGTCGCCGCGTGCGCTGCGTCATCGATCCAGAGGGTACTTCGCTTTCGCGGTGCTCAGGCCTGAGTGTCGTCCGTCGAGTGGTTGTGGACGATGCCCTCGACCAGGAGCTGGTTCGGAATCACGATCGAGGTGCCGTCGCCGGGATCGACGTAGGTGTAGGAGAGGGTGATGTCGGTCACCCTGCCGTCGTTTTCTTCGAAGCTGACTCGATCGCCGATCCGGAACGGCTGGGAGATCGCCAGCTGAACGCCGGCGACCATGTTGGCGATCGTGTGCTGGGCGGCGAAGCCGACGATCAGGCCGAGTACCGCCGTCGAGGCGAGGATCCCGGTGGCGAGCCGCTTCAGCTCGGTGAACTGACTCAGCGCGATCGCGGCGATGACGAGGAAGACCGCCAGGAAGAGCAGGCGGCGGAGGAACCGCAGGCGGGTTTTGGTCGAGCGGGAGACCTGTGAAACTGCCGGCGACATGGAGGCCAACCTAGCTGTGGAGGGCGTCGAGCAGCGTCCGACTTCCTTCCCCTACTCGAACTGGGGCCCGCTCGCCGCCGTGCTCGGGGTGATCCTCGCGCTCGGGGCCGGTGTGGTGATCGGCGTTCCGGGCGTGCTCCTCGGCCACAAGGCGAACGGGGACCTGACCACCTTCGGCAACGTCTTCGTCCAGGCCGCGACCGCGCTCGGGTTCCTGCTGGTGCCGATGGCGATCGCCTCCTGGCGCGGGGCGTCGTCGCTGGGGGAGGTGCTGGCCCGCCTTGGGGTGCGCCGCTTCAAGCCCTCGGCGGCGAAGTGGATGGCGGCGGCGGTCGGCGCCTACCTGCTCTTCGCCACCCTCTACTCGCTGCTGATCGTCCAGCCCCACCAGAAGGACATCGCCGAAGGGTTCGGGACGATCCCGGTGCAGATCCTGCTGATCGTGATCGTGGCGCCGGTCAGCGAGGAGGTCTGCTTCCGGGGGATGCTGTTCGGCGGCCTGCGGGAGAAGCTGCCGCGGCTCGGGGCGGCGCTGCTCAGCGGCCTCGTCTTCGGCGGCCTGCACGCCCTCACCGGCGTCACCGCGGTGCCGCCGTTGATCGCCTTTGGCTTCATCCTCGCCCTGCTCTACGAGAAGACCGGCTCGATCCTGCCGGGGATCCTCCTGCACATGCTGAACAACTCCGTCGCCCTGCTGGGTCAGTAGGATTCCGCCGGTGAATCGTCGCGTCGCGTCCTTTCTCGCCGTCGCCGGCCTGCTGCTCGTACCCGCTTCCGCCGCCGCTGCGCCGAAGGCGGAAAAGGAAATCCCGGCGGTCCCGAACGCCACCGTCAAGATCGAAGTCGGCGGCCTCCACGGCGGCAGCGCCCCGATCTGGGGCACGGTGCCGGTCAGCGGGACGATCTCCCCGTTCGCACCGGGCCAGCAGGTCGAAGTCACCTACTACCTCAACGGCCACCGCCTGGTCAGCCGCAGGGTCGCGGTCAGCAAGGGCAGCGGCGACACCGGCACCTTCAGCGACAGCGTCATCCTCCGCGAGGACGGCAAGTACGCGGTCAGCGCCCGCCACGCCGCGACCAAGGCGCTCGGAGCCGACACCACCGTGCGCAAGAGCTGGCGGGTCAGCTTCCCCTCGCTGCACCCGGGCGAATGCGGCAAGGTCGTCAAGGGCTTCAAAGACGAGATGGCGAAGATGGGCTACGTCTCCGGCGGCGGCTCCTGCTTCAACGGCCGCCTCGGCCGCGAGGTGCTCGCCTACCGCAAAGTCAACGGCATGAACCGCAGCCAGAAGGCCGGCGCCGGGCTGGTCAAAAGCGTCTTCGGCGGCCGCGGCGGCTACCGCGCCAAGTACCCCAGCGCCGGCGAACACGCCGAGGTCTCGCTCGACAAGCAGGTCCTGGTCCTGCTCAAAGGCGACAGGCCGTTTGCGATCTACCCGGTTTCGACCGGCAAGCCCTCGACGCCAACGATCACCGGGCACTACAGCTTCTATCGCCAGGAACCGGGCTACAACGCCGAGGGCATGTACTACTCGTTCTACTGGCACAACGGCTACGCGGTCCACGGCTACCACGAAGTCCCCAACTACGCCGCCAGTCACGGCTGCGTGCGGACCTTCATCGCCGACCAGCCGCGGATCTACGAACAGTTGCACTACGGCGACAGCCTCTTCGTCTTTTAGACAACGGGAGAATTTCACTCCAGGGGACTAGGGTCGGGAAGGCGGAAGCTGGAACGGGAGGACCGGGATGAAGGTCTTTGTGGCCGGGGCTTCCGGGGCGATCGGGAGGCCGCTGGTGCGGCAGTTGGTCGCGGCTGGGCACGAGGTGACGGGGATGACCAGACGCGAGGAGCGGGCCGGGGAGATCCGGGCGGCGGGTGCGAAGGCGGTCGTCTGCGACGTCTACGACCCCGATGGCCTGCGCGCCGCGGTGGCTGACGCCGCGCCCGACACCGTCGTGCACGCGCTGACCGCGCTGCCCGCCCGCTACGACCCGAAGAGCGACTACCTGGCGGCGACCAACCGGATCCGGGTCGAGGGGACCCGCAACCTGATCGCCGCGGCCGGGGCGGCCGGGGCGCGGCGCTTCGTCGCCGAGAGCATCGCCTTCATCTACGCCCCGCAGGGGAGCTGGGTCAAGGACGAGGAGGCGCCGGTCCTGGCCGGGATCCCGGGGAGCTTTGGCGCCGCGCTGACGGCCGTGGCCGACCTCGAGCGCCAGGTCGCCGCCGTGGACGGGATCGTCCTCCGCTTCGGCTGGCTCTACGGGCCCGGCACCTACTACGACCGCGGCGGTCAGCAGGCCGAGGAAGCGATGAGGCGACGGATCCCGATCGTCGGCAAGGGCACCGGCACCTTTTCCTTCGTCCACGTCGACGACGCGGCGGCGGCGACCGTGGCCGCGGTCGAGCGGGGCGACCCCGGCGTCTACAACGTCGTCGACGACGAGCCGGCGCCGTTGCGGGAGTGGATGCCGGTCTACGCCGAGGCCCTTGGCGTCAAGGGCCCGCGCCGGGTCCCGGTCTGGCTCGCGCGCCTCGTCGCCGGCTCGGCCGCGGCCGACGCGGCGCTGCAGATGCGAGGAGCGTCCAACGCCAAGGCCAAGCGCGAGCTCGGTTGGCAACCCGCCCACGCGAGCTGGCGCCAGGGCTTCCGCGACTCGCCCGCCTGAGTCGCACCGGGCTCCTGCAGGCCCGACCCGCCGTGCGGTGTCCGAGGCGCACTGGACATAGGATTGCTCGCCGTGACCGACCTCGACGCCGCCAAGCAGACGCTGCTCGCCGAGCTTCGCGAGCACTCGCTGATTCTCGGTGAGGTCACCCTTTCGAGTGGCGCCAAGGCCCAGTACTACGTCGACGCGCGGCGAGCCCTGATGCGCCCGGCCGGTTTTCGCGCTGCCGGTGAGCTGATCGCAGCGGTTGCCGGTGAGGTCGGCGCCGAGGCCGTCGGCGGCCCAGCCACGGCGGCGATCCCGCCCGCCTGCGCCGCGATCGCGGTTCCGGCCGGCGCCGACCTCCTCGCCTTCTTCGTCCGCGGCGAGCGCAAGGAGCACGGTCTGCAGCGCTGGGTCGAGGGCCCGGTCTCGCCGGGGATGCGCTGCCTCGTCGTCGAGGACACGGTGACCACCGGCGGCTCGACCGCGAAGGCGATCGGGCGGATCCAGGAGGAGGGGCTGACGGTGGCCGGCGTCGCCGCCGTCGTCGACCGCCTGGCCGGCGGCGGCGAGAAGATCGAAGCGGCGGCGCGGGCGCCCTACCGCGCGCTGGTCACGATCGACGAGATCTACCCGGACCGCCCGGACCGCGGCTGAGGGGATTCCGGCAGTGGAGCCCGATGCCGTCGAGATCCGCGTTGTCGGCTGTCTGATCGAGAAGCAGCGGACCACTCCCGACGCCTACCCGCTCTCGCTGAACTCGCTGCGGCTGGCCTGCAACCAGTCGACCAACCGCGATCCCGTCGTCGCGTACGACGAGGCGACCGTCAGCGATGCCCTGCGCCGGCTCGCCCTGCGCGGCTGGACCCGCCTTGCCAGCGGCGCCGGCAGCCGCGCCCGCAAGTACCGCCACCTGCTGCCCGAGGCGCTCGACCTCGACTCCGCCGAGGTCTCGTTGCTGGCGGTGCTGATGCTGCGCGGCCCGCAGACGCCGGGCGAGCTGAAGCAGCGGGCCGAGCGCCTGCACGGCTTCGCCGACCTCGCCGCGGTGCAGCATACGCTCGACGGGCTGATCGCGCGGGGTCACGTCGCTCGCCGGGAGCGGCGGCCGGGCCAGAACGAGCAGCGCTACTCGCAGCTGCTCGGCGGCGAGGAGCCGGCGCCTTCCGCCGCCGAGCCTCCCGCGCGGGAAGACGCCGCGGTCGGAGGGCTCGCCGTGCCGGACGAGAGCGAACTGCCGGCCGACGACGAGCGCCTCGCCCGCCTCGAACGCGAGCTGATCGCGCTGCGCGGCGAGCTGGCGAGCCTGCGGGAAGCCCTCGGCGAGACTCCGGACGACGCTTAGCCGCGGCTAGCGGAGGCCAAAGGTGTGAGTCCGCCGCCCGCCGGGGATGGAGGCGATCAGCTGCGTCCTCAGCTGGCCGTGCGCTCGCAGCAGCGCCCGCCCGCCGGCGCTGAGCGGGATCACGAAGGCGTGGGAGTGCCTGCCGCTGAGCTGGAAGGGGCGGCGCCCCAGCGGGCGGGTGACGACCCGGGTACGCGGCGGCCGTCCGTGTCCGCTGCGCACGGCCTGCTTGAAGCGGGTGCGCAGCGCCAACTGGCCAGGACAGGCGGTTCCGGCAGGCCATTCGCAGGCGATCCGGACCCGGACCCCGGTGGAGGTCGCCCGCAGGTGGGAGAGGGTTATCGCGACCGGGATCGTGGTTGCCCTGCAACCGAGCAGGCGGTCCGCGCCCGGCGCGATGCCGATCGCGTAGACGCAGATCGGCTGCAGGCCCGACTTCACGGTCGGGATGCTGACGTCGAAGCCGTGGCGGGTCCCCGCTTCGGGGTACTTGGCCGCGACGTCGGGCCGCGCCTTGGTCGCGATCGGGCCGAGTTCGTACTCGAGCGCACCCGCGGTGCCTTCGCGGCCGCCGACGAAGAGGCGGATGCCGAGGGGCGCCGTCGGGGCATTCGGATCGAAGGCCCAGCCCTTGACTCGGACCTGGCCCGGCTGCGGCGAGCCGGTCAGGTCGAGGTAGCCGATCGGGTCTTCTTCGCCCGCCAGCGTCGCGCTACCGACCGTCGCTCCGTCGACGTAGTCGTTGTCGATGTTGATCGTCTGGCCGCCGTAGGTCTCGTCGTGGCCGCCGTGGTACTGGTGGATCCGCTGGTGAAGCGCCCAGGCGTTGGCGGGGACGACGGAGTCGGAGGTGCTCTGCTGGTCATTCCAGTTGGCGATCCAGAGGTCGTCGGGCTCGAGGTAGCCGCTGCCCAGCCGGCCGGCGAGGTCGACGATGCCCGAGGCGCTGCTGCTGTAGACGCCGGAGACGTAGCCGAGCGAGTGCAGCTTGCTGGTCCAGGCTTCGAGAAAGGCGAGGGTCGCGGAGCTGGCGCTGGAGCCGGGCGTGTAGGACTCCATGTCGAAGTAGATCGGGCTGCCGGGGCCGATCGCGACGGCGCTGGCCTGGGCGACCGCGTCGACGGCCGCCGCGATTCCCTGGGCGGTCGCCTGACCGGAGGTCAGCTTGGCGCAGCTGCTGCAGCTGCTGGTCGGCGCCTGCAGGCCGACGTAGGTCGGGATCAGGTGCCAGCCGGCGGCGGTCTGGGCTGCGACCCAGGAGGAGGTCAGGTTCGGCTGTGAGCAGGCCCGGTTGGCGCCGCCGATGTAGACGCCGATCGCGCGGTAGGGAGACGATTCCCAGGCCACCATCGTGGGCGATGAGGGAGTGCTGCAGGCATCGAAGCCGAGGCCGGTGAAGACGCTGCCCCCGGCCGAGGCCGAGGCGACCTTCCGCGGCGCCGTCCGCAGCGCCGAGCGCTTCGCGGCCCGAGCGGAGTCCGGTTCGACCAGGATCGCGCGCCGCCTCCCGACGGCCGCCTGGGCGGGGCAGCGCTGGTTCGGGGAGGGGGAGCCCAGGTAGACCGCGCGGCGGTCGAGCCGCACGCACATCCCCGGATGCCGGGAGAGCCGGTAGACCGGCCAGGACGCGGGCACGTGGACGGTCTTGGCACCGAAGTGCAGCTCCCGCGCCGTGGCGCTCGCGGGCGCGAGCAGGACCTGCCAGGTCGCCAGCAGCGCGATCGCGGCGAGCCCGATCTGGCTGGCCCGCGGGCAGCGTGGATGGCGTCGTCGTTTCATCAATGGCCTCTCGCTACAACGGGCCCGGGCCCCGGAAGTTGCACCCCACGCCCGGCGAGTCATGCCCCGAGCAGGATTCGAACCTGCGGCCTATCCCTTAGGAGGGGATCGCTCTATCCAGCTGAGCTATCGGGGCTGGCGGGGCGGATTTTCTCTCAGATGCGGTTTTCGTGCGGGAGTCGGTGCTTTCAGCGGGCCACGCGCGACACCTTGATCGGCAGGATTACGTGCATGAGCCGAACCCAGCTACTGGACGTGTCCGGCACCCAGGTTAATGTGGTGCACATGTCCAAGATGATCCAGGTGAGAAACGTCCCTGACGAGATGCACCGAGCCCTGAAGACGAGCGCGGCGGCGGAGGGGATCTCGCTCTCCGACTACATCAAGCGCGAACTCGGCGGGGTCACCGCGAAGGCCAGCCTCGAGGAGATCGACGCGCGTATCCGTGCCCGCGGGCCCTCCAAGGTCAAGCGGGAGACCATCATCAGGATCCTGCGGGAGAGTCGGGGCGACTGATGAAGGTGCTCGACGCCTCGGTCCTGGTCGAGTACCTGACGGACGGTGAGCAGGCGGAGTCCTCGCGGCGCCGAATCGCGGCGAGCCCGGGCTGGCTCTGGGCGCCCCACCTGGTCGACGCCGAGGTCGGGCACGCGCTGCGGAGCGTGGTTCGCGCCGGGGAGCTCTCCGCCAAGGCCGCCCGGGCCGCCCTCGTCGACCTGATGGAGATGCGGCTGCAGCGGGTCTCCCACCATCTCCTCGCCGAGCGGGCCTGGGAGCTGCGCGAGAACGTCAGCTTCTACGACGCGCTCTACGTCGCCCTGGCCGAGCAGCTCGAAGTGCCGCTCGTGACCCTCGACTCGCGGCTCGCCAAGGCGCCGGGAGTGCGGGCCGAGATCGAGCTGGTTCAGGCAGCGTAGAGGCTCTCGGAGGCGAGCTCGAGGGCCCGGCGGCTCCAGAGCTTCACTTCCATGAAGACCTCGTCGCCGTAGCCCTCGAGCGCGTCAAGGGCGATCAGCGTGAAGCGGTCCTGGGAGATCTCTTCCTGGTCGACCGTCTCGGCGTCGAGCTCGGCGGTGGCGGCGACGGCGCCGCGGACGAGGGGCCGGCCCCAGACCAGGGTGACGGCACCGGCACGTCCGTTCTCACCTCGCCAGCGTCCGATCACGTCGTCGTTGAGGTCGATTCGCCAGTCCGCGTTGTCCTCGGCGAGGACGTCGGTGAAGTCAGCCTTGGCGGCGAAGTCGGAGGGCTCGCCGCCGGCGGGTTGCACGTAGGAGACGTGGCCGAACAACTCCAGCGTTCCCTCCTCGCTCTCGCTGCGGGCCGAGCAGGGGACCCAGACCCGGCCGCCCCAGGCGCGCTCGGGGAACCAGTCGAGCTCCGCCGGCAGCTCGACACCGGCGGGAAGGTCGTCAACCGCTTTGACGGCGGCGGCAAAGGCCTCCCTCAAGCGCTCCGAGAAGCGGCCGTGCGGGATCCCCTCCTGCGTGGTGTCGGCGATGAAGTGCGGGATCGGTCGTGGGTTCGGCGGCACGCCCGGACCCTACACGGGCCTGCTCAGGCCGGTTCGAGGTCGCTCGCCGAACCGAGGCTCCACGGCTCACGCAGCAGGGCCGTGGCGACGATGGCGCCGAGGACGCAGCAGGCGGCACCGAGCAGGAACGCCACTTCGTAGGCGGAGGTGAGGGCCGCGAGCGAGCCGGAGCCGGACGCCAGCAGGGCGTTGGTATGGGAGGTCGCCAACGTCGTCAGGGCGGCGAGGCCGAGGGTCCCGCCGGCCAAGCGCGAGGTGTTGACGATGCCGGAGGCGAGGCCGCTTTCGCCTGTGGGGACGCCTCTGACCGCGACGATCGTCGCCGGCACCAGCGAGCAGCCGACTCCCAGCGTCGCCAGGACCCCACCGGGCAGCACGTCGCTGAGGTAGGAGCCGCCGGGGCTGATTCCCGCGAGCAGCGCCAGCCCGGTGGCGGCGGTGAGCATCCCGAAGGCGAGGACCGGCCTGACCACGAAGCGGGCGACCAGGCGCGGCGCCAGGGTGGAGGAGGCGATCAGCCCCAGCGTCATCGGCAGGAAGGAGAGACCGGCTTCGAGCGCGTCCTGGTGCAGCACCTGCTGCAGGTAGAGGGAGAGGAAGAACCACATTGCAGCGATGCCGGCGAAGAGCAGGGCGACGACGATGTTGGCGGCGGGCAGCAGTGGCATCCGGAACACCCGTAGGGGGACCAGCGGGCCGCGGGCGATCCGGCCCTCGACGAGGACGAAGAGACCGAGGATCGCGGCGGCGACGGCGAGCGGCACCAGGACTCCGGGCGAGCCGCGGCGCTGCGGCAGCTTCGGACTTGACGTCAGCAAGTCGACCCTGACCCACCACTTCCGCGTCCTCCGCATGCGGGGGTGATCGAGCGCCAGGTGCAGGGCACCGCCCGCCTCAACTCCTTGCGCCGCGAGGGCCTCGACGCCCGCTTCCCCGGCCTGCTCGACGCGGTGCTCGAAGCCGTCTCCGCTTAGTTCAGAGGCATTCCCGCAGGTCCGACGCGGCGCGCTCCGGCGGGTAGATGTTGATGTCGACGCCGGTGCCGAGCTCGAAGCCGGCCTTGGTCGTCAGCCGCGGCGCGATGTCGACGTGCCAGTGGAACGGCTCGGCGCCGCGGGGAGCGGTGCGGACCCAGAGGTTCAGCTCCGGCCGACCGTCGAAGCGGGCGGCCAGCACCCGCATCGCGGTGCGGATCATCGCCGCGCCGCCCCCGTCCTCGGAGAAGCTGCCGTTCTGCTGACGTGGGACGACCCGCAGCTCGAACGGCGAGCGCGAGGCCCAGGGGCAGATCAGCGCCGCCTCGTCGTCGATCGCGACGAGGCGCTCGCGGCGGCGAACCTCCTCGACGAGGACGTCGCTGAGAAGGCCGCCGCCGGCAGTGCGTTCGCCGTAGGCCCCCGCCCGCTCGCGCTCGCGGGCGACCGCCGCCGGCACGAAGGGAAGCGCGTAGAGCTGGGCGTGGCTGTGCTCGAGCGAAGCCCCGGCACCGCCGCCCTCGTTGACGATCACCTGCACGTAGGAGGCCTCGGGATGGGCTCGCATCCGCTCGCGCCAGGTGGCGACGGCGGCGGCGAACTGCTCCTCGTCGAGCTCCGCCATCGCCGTCACGTGCTGCGGCGAGTTGATCAGCACCTCGTGCGCGCCGGTGGCCTGACGCGAGGAGAAGAGGTCCGGTTCGCCGGCCCGCCGCGAGGCCAGCAGCGGGTCGCCGCTGCTGGCGAAGGCGCCCGCTTCGGCCCCAGTTCCATCGCGCGGTTCCTTTTGCACGTCATTGGTGTCTAAGGAACCACGCGGTGGGGATCCCAGCGCCGGAAAGAGGTTCGGCACGACCCGGGTCTCCCAGCCGGGGCTGTCGGCCGGGCCGCCGCCGGGACGCAGCGCGTAGAGCTCGGGCGGGGTCCGGTCCTCGCGTCCCTCGCAGAAGGGACAGTTCTCGGGACCCTTCGGCTCGCTGGTCGGCGCCGAGAAGTTGTCCGGACGGTCGGCCCGACCCGGGGCGAGGATCGTCCTCAGCCCGCTCAGCTGATCGATTCGTATCTCGGGGGCGCTCAGGACCGGGAGGGGGGAAGGTCGTCTGGCAGCGGCGGCTCGGGGGGAGCCGGCGGGCGAGGGCGGGCCGGTGGCGTCGGCGCGGCGCCGCCCTGGCTACGGCCGATGAAGGCCTCGAGCAGGTCCATCGGCAGCGGAAAGACGACGGTCGTGCTCTGGTTGCTGCCGATTTCCAACAGCGTCTGCAGGTAGCGGAGCTGCAGCGAAGCCGGGTTGGTGCTGATGATGTCGGCGGCGTCGGTGAGCTTCTGTGCGGCTTGGAACTCGCCCTCGGAGTTGATGATCTTGGCCCGTCGCTCGCGCTCGGCCTCGGCCTGGCGGGCGATCGCGCGCTGCATCTGTTCGGGGATCTCGACGTCCTTGATCTCGACCGCGGTCACCTTCACCCCCCAGGGCTCGGTCGACTCGTCGATGATCGTCTGCAGCTCCTCGTTGAGCCGCTCGCGCTCGGAGAGCAGCTGGTCGAATTCGGCCTTGCCGAGCACCGAGCGCAGCGCCGTCTGCGAGATCTGCGAGGTGGCGAGGAGGAAGTTTTCGACCTCGGTGATCGCCTTGCGCGGGTCGATCACGCGGAAGTAGGCGACCGCGTTGACGCCAGCGGGGACGTTGTCGCGGGTGATCACCTCCTGCGGCGGGATGTTGAGGGTGACGGTCCGCAGGTCGACGCTGACCATCCGGTCGACGAACGGAATCAGCAGGATCAGCCCCGGCCCCTTCTGGGCGATCAGGCGTCCGAGACGGAAGATCACGCCGCGTTCGTACTCGCGCAGGATCCGCACCGAGGAAGCCAGGACGACGAAGAGAATCGCGAGCACCGCGACCAATGCGATCAGTGCTGCCATCTAGTTCGCTTCCTCCTCGGTTGCGCTCACCGGCGTCACCACCAGCGTCAGTCCGTCGACCGACTCGACCCTGACTCTATCTCCAAGCGTGGCCCGGCCCTCGCCATCGCGGAGGCGGGCGTGCCAGATCGCCCCGTTGATGAACACCTTGCCCTCCGGGTCGAGGTTGGATCGAGCCTCGGCGATCGCTCCCTTCATCTCCTCGTAGCCGGTGCGGACCGGCTCGTTGCGTTGGGCGGCAAGCGCTTTGCGTCCGGCGAGTAGAACCAGCACCCCGAGCAGCACCGCGACGGCGACGATCACGACCACAGGCAGGCTGTGGCCTTCGTGGCGGTAGATCAGCCCGGCGCCGATGAGGGCGGCGATGCCGAGGATCCCGAGGATGCCGCTCGGGACATGCGCCTCGGCGACGAAGAGGACCAAGGCAACGATGACGAGGAGCACGATCGTCGCGGTCATCGGTACATCATGACCCCAACGCGTAGCGGCGAACATCGGCTTCGAGTTCGGAGTCGTGCGCGTAGGGGCCCTGTTTGAGGTAGACGAGCTTGCCGGCGCTGTCGTAGAAGGCGGTGTCGGGCAGCCCGAGGCTCGCCCCGAGAGATTCGGCGGTCTTGCCGTCGGGGTCGGTGTAGCTGGGGTAGGGCACCGGCGCCTCTTCGAGGAAGGTGGAGGCGGCGGCGTCGGAGTCCCGCGAGTTGATGCCGACGAAGGCGACCCGTTTCCCGTAGCGGGCCGAGAGCTTCTGCAGGACCGGGAACTCGAAGCGGCATGGCCCGCACCACGAGGCCCAGACGTTGGCGACGATCGGGTAGCCCTTGAGCGCGGCGATCCGCTTTTCGTAGACGTCGGTGCCGCCTCCGATCAGCTTGCCGGCCTGCGCGTGCAGCGCCGCCAGCGGCGCTGGCGAGCCGGCCAGGGCGCGCTCGTAGTCGGGGTGCTGACCGCCGTAGTCGCCGCCGGAGGAGTTGCCGCAGCCGGCGCCAAAGAGGGCCACCAACGCCACCGCTGCGAGCGCGATGCCAAGAGTTCGTCGCGTGGTCATCCGATCCGTGTTTACAATACGTACGTTCGGCCCGTGGGTATGCGGGCAGCTGAGAACGTCGGGGGGACGGGAATCGTGCCTCCGGCAGCCTCGTTCACTCGCCTCCAGCCGTACGTCTCGTGCTCGGTGGAGGCAGACACACAGAAGCCTTCTATGGCCAAGACCAGCGATGTTGCCGCGGTAGCGGCAGTTCCATCAAGCGCCGATATCGAGCGCGCGGCGGCGTTCGCCCGCGAGCCGTTCCTGCTCGACGGCGAGGGACCGGAGGCGCTGGCGCCGGGGACCGCCCGCCGCCGCGCCCTCGACGCGGCGCTGAGCGAGATCGAGGCCGGGGCCGAGTACCCGTCGATCGAGTGGCGCCGCGACTTCTCGCTGCTGCTGGGGCTGGAGCGTTTCCTCGCCGACGAACCGCCGAAGTTGCGCGACGGGGCCGAACTCAATCCCCACCAGGTCGATGCCCTCTCGGGCACCCTGGCCGAGCTGATGGCCCAGCAACAGGTGATCACCGAGGACGAGCGTCGCAACGACTCGGCCGCGGCCGAGCTCGAGGAGGAGCCCGCCGAGGACGATTCCGAGCCGAGCTCAGACTCCGGCCCCGACCTCGACGACGATGCGGATCTCGACGAGGATGCGGACCTCGACGAGGACGACGAAGACCTCGAGGATGAGGAGGAGGACGAGGAGCTCGCCGCCGACGAGGAGCCGCGCGACTGGGAGGAGACCGCCGAAGAGGACGAGGACGTGGTCGAGGACGCGCCCGAGGACCCCGGCGCCGCCCGCCGCTTCTGGTTCGAGCACGCAACCGGCGCCGGCAAGACCGTCGCCGCCGTCGGCTTCATCGAGGCGACCAAGACCGGCGGCGTGCTGATCCTCACCCACCGCCGCAACCTCGTCGACCAGTTCATCGGCGAGATCGCCGACCGCGGCTACAAGGAGCGGCTGCGGCCGCCGCTGCTCGACGGTCGCGACGACCCCGACGGCGCGATCACGGTCGAGACCTACCAGTGGTTCGTCCGCAACCACAAGAAGGTCTCCGACGCCTACGCGGTCGTGATCTGCGACGAGGCCCACACCGCGCTGGGCGAGAAAACCAGCGCCTGCATCCGTGCCTGGGACGGGCCCGTCTTCATCGGTATGACCGCGACCGGGGCGCTGATCGCCCGCCACGTCGCCGACCTCTTCCCGACCCAGACTTCGCGCTTCGACCTCGCCCAGGCGGCTCGCCGCGGCGTCATCTCGCCGCTGCGCTGCCTCCGTATCCCGCCCGGCCCGGGGGTGCGGACGATCGCCAAGGTGCCGCTGCGAAAAGGCGAGGTCGACCAGGACTTCGATCAGGAGGAGCTGGCGGCCCTGCTCGACCAGGAGCCCTTCAACGTCGCCATCGCCGACCTCTACCGCTCGCGCTTCCGCAAAGTGCCCGGCGTCCTCTACACGGCCGGGGTCCAGCACGCGAAGAACGTCGCCAAGGCCTTCCGCAACGCCGGCATCAACGCCCAGGCCGTCTCAGGTGAGACCCCGAAGCGCGAACTGGCCGAGATCCTCGCCGGTTTCGAGCGCGGCGACGTCGACGTCCTCTGCAACGCGATGCTGCTGGCCGAGGGCTGGAACTCGCCGCGGGCGACGATCTGCATGCACCTGGCGCCGACCGCCTCGCGGCGGATCTACCAGCAGCGGGTGGGTCGCGTAACCCGGCGGGCGCCGGGCAAGGAGGCGGGCCTGGTGATCGACTTCGTCCACCCGGCGACCACCCACGACGAGACGATCATCACCCTCCACAGCCTGCTCGATCGCGACGTCTACCGCGGCGGCGCGATCGTCGTCGGACCGGTGCGGCGCGGGCGCGGGCGCAAGGTCCGGGTCGAGCGGCGGATCGTGCCGGTCTCCGACGTCGAGGAGAAGCGGATGGAGGTGCTCGAACGGGAGATCTGGCGGATCGCGGTCGAGAACCTCGACTACCCCGAGCAGCACGCCTGGGCTGCACTGGCCGGGGCGCGGGTCAGCACCCAGGGCTGGCGCCGGGCGCGGGCGATGCTCCAGAACGACAAATCCAAAGAGCTGCGCCGTCGCTTCCTGCTGACCTGCGTGCAGCGCAACCGCAATTCGCAGCTGCGACTGAAAGCGCTCGGGGAGATCGCCGACCTCGGCGACTCCGACGCCTTCGACGACGCGATCGACATCGTCGGCACCTGGAGCCGCGAGGACAAACGGGCCGGGACCAAGACGCTGCTGCAGGCGCTGATCGACAAGCGGATCGGCCGCCGCGACCAGGCTCAGGCATGGGTCTGGCGCCTCGCCTCCTACACTCGCGAACTGCACGAGGAGTACGCCGTGCAGCGCTGGCCGGAGACGAAGCGACTGCTGGGGCTGCTGGTCAACTCCTCCGGCCGCGCCCACGGCCGCAACGCCAGGCGGCTGGTCCATGCCGCCCGCAAACAGGATCGCAGGCTGGCGGTATCGATCCTCGCCGCCGCCGTCTCCCACACTCCCGAGGGCGAGGAGGTGCTGCGCGGCGCCCGGATGCGGATGGCGCGGAAACCGTCCGGGGTCGCCCGCGAGCTGCTGCGGAACTTCCCCAAAGGCGGCAAACGCCGTCGCAAACGCGGCAAGCGGAACGGGGGGCAGGGCGAGAACGGAGGCGCGCCCGAGGGCGACGGCGAGCAGCAGCAGAACGGCGAGCAGAAGCCGCGCGCGAAGAAACCGAGGAAGCGCCGCAAATCCGGCGCCAGGGCGAAAGCGGAGTCAGGAGCGGGTGAGGTGGACCTCGCCGGCGCCGACGGAGATTCTCTCGCCGCCGGGGGCGATGACGAGAAGGTAGCCGCGGTCGTCGACGCCGTCGGCGACGCCTGAGCCTCCGTCCCAGCTGACCTGCCGGCCACGCAGGGCGTCGCGCTGTCGCCAGCCGGCGAGCACCTCTTCCTGGTCGGCGTCGAGCCAGCTCGCGAGGTGACGGTTCAGCGCCGCGGTCGCCAGGTCGGCCTTCGCCGCGGCCAGCGAAACGGCAGTCTCGCGCAGCCGCGGAGGGAACTCGTCAGGGGCGATCGCGAGGTTGAGTCCGACCCCGATCACCGCCCAGCCGTCCTGCGGCCGGGCTTCGATCAGGACGCCGGCCAGCTTGCGGCCGCCGACCTGGACGTCGTTGGGCCACTTGACCCCACACTCGACTCCGCTCTCCAGCTCCTCGGCCGCTTCGCAGACCGCGAGTGGCACCGCCAGCGGCAGCAGCATGTGACGCGGGTCGAGCGGGCGCACGAGGGCCGAGTAGAGCAGCGCCTTGCCGGCCGGGGCGGTCCAGGTCCGGCCCTGGCGGCCGCGCCCCTCCGTCTGCTCCGCGGCCGTGACCACGGTCCCATGCGGGGCGCCGACGGCAGCGAGCTCGCGAGCGCGGGCGTTCGTCGAGTCGGTGCGCGTGTAGTGCCTATGAGGCGTGCCGAAGCTCATCGTGCCGCGCCGCGGTTGCCACTTGTCGCCCGCAGGGCTACAAACGACGACCGCGCGGCGAGGCCGGTCATCGTTTGGCGGCGTCGTCCAGCAGCGCCGCGAGCAGGCCGTCGATGTCGTGGCGGCCGGCCTCGACGTCGACCTCGAGGCCGGCGGCGCGGGCGGCGTCGCTCGTCACCGGGCCGATCGAGACGACGCGGGCGCCCTTGGGGAAACGGTCGCCCAGGGCCTCGGTCAGGTTGGTCACGGTCGATGAGGAGGTGAAGGTGACGTAGTCGGCGTCCTGCGCCGCCTCGATCGCCTCGGCGCCGGGCTCCTCGCGGACCGTCTCGTAGAGGGCGAGGACGTCGACCTCGGCGCCGCGCTCACGCAGCGCCTCGGGGAGTACCTCGCGGGCCTCGGCGGCGCGGGCGACGAGGACGCGCCGGCCCTCGACCTCGACCGTGGCCAGGGCTTCGACCAGGGCCTCGGCGACGAAGTGCTCGGGGACGACATCGGCGGCGATCCCGTACTCGGCGAGGGCGCGGGCGGTTCCCGGACCGATCGCGGCGACGGTGGCGCCGGCGAGGGAGCGGGCGTCGGCGCCGGCTTCGGCCAGCGCCTCGAAGAGCAGGCGGACGCCGTTGGGGCTGGTCAGGCAGAGGAGCGAGTACTCGCCGATCGAGGCCGCGGCCGCGCGCACCTCGGGTGAGCCGACTCGGGACTCGATCCGGATCGCCGGCAGCTCGACGACCTCGGCGCCGAGGTCGCGCAGCGCCGCCGCGAAGCCGCTGGCCTGGGCGCGGGCCCTGGTGACGATCACCCGTAGCCCGTGCAGGGGGCGCCGCTCAAGCCAGGCGAGTTGATGGCGGCGCGCCGCGACCGGGCCGACGACGATCAACGCCGGGGCGCCGACCTGCTCCCGCTCGACCGCCGCGGCGATTGTTCCCAGGGTCGCCTCGACCGTGCGCTGGCCGACCATGGTGCCGCGTTCGACCGCGGCGGCCGGCTGCTCGGGGTCGCGCCCGCCCTCGATCAGCGCCGTCGCGTTCTCGGCCAGCCGTTTGACCCCCATGTAGAAGACGAGGGTGCCGGGGAAGGCGGCGAGCGCATCCCAGTCGAGCGCGGTCTCGGTCTTGGTCGGGTCCTCGTGGCCGGTGACGAAGGCGACGGCGGAGGCGTCGTCGCGGTGGGTGACGGGGATGCCGGCGTAGGCGGTGGCGGCGACGCCGGCGGTCACCCCCGGCACGACCTCGAACTCGACTCCCGCCGCCCGCAGCGCTTCGCCCTCCTCGCCGCCGCGGCCGAAGACGAACGGGTCGCCGCCCTTCAGCCGGACGACGCTGCGCCCGGCCAGGGCGGCCTCGACCAACCGCTTGCCGATCTCCTCCTGCGGCACCGACGGTATGCCGGGATGCTTGCCGACGTAGACCAGCTCCGCGCCCTGCCGCGCTCCCGACAGCGCCCCCGGCGGAATCAGGCGGTCGTAGAAGACCACGTCGGCGCTCGCGATCAGCGCCAGCGACCGCGCCGTCATCAACCCGGGATCCCCCGGCCCCGCCCCGACCAGGTAAACGACCCCACCCCGAATCGTCATCGCGCGGTTCCTTTTCCACGAAATGCGTAACTAAGGAACCGCGCGACGGTCATGCCGGACCTCCGAGCGCCTCGGCGCTGGCGAGGATCTCGCGGGCGCCGGCGCTGAGCAGGCGCTTGGCGAGGAGGACGCCGGCGGCGGCGGCATCGGCGGCATCGGCCTCGACGCGGTCGCGCAGCCACTCGCTTCCGTCCGGGAGGCCGACGAAGGCCTCGATCCTCAGGCGCTCGCCATCGACCCGCGCGTGGACGCCGATCGGGCTGGCGCAGGTCGCTTCCAGCAGCGCCACCGCCGCTCGCTCGGCGGTCAGCTCGCGCAGCGCCCTGGCGTCCCCGCACCTCGCCGCGACGCCTGCCGTCGTGACGTCGCCGGCGCGGACCTGCAGCGCCAGCGCGCCCTGGCCGGCGGCGGGGACCATCTGCTCGGCCGGGATCGCGAAGCCGATCTCGCCGGCGCGGCCGAGCCGGCGCAGGCCGGCGGCGGCGAGGACGATCGCGTCGAGGTGTCCCTGCTCGAGCTTGCGCAGGCGGGTGTCGACGTTGCCGTGCAGCTCCTCGACCCGAAGGTCCGGGCGCGCCGCCAGCAGCTGCGCGCGGCGGCGCAGGCTCGCGGTCCCGACCCGGGCTTCCTCGGGAACGTCGTCGAGGGAGGCGCCGACTCCGATCCAGACGTCGGCCGGATCCTCGCGCGCGGGAACCGCGACGATCTCAAGCCCCGCCGGCATCTCCCCCGGAAGGTCCTTCGCCGAGTGGACGCCGAGCTCGGCCTCCTCCGCCAGCAGCGCCCGCTCGACGCCGCGGACGAAGCGCGACTTGTCGCCAGGCTCGCCGCCGGAGGACGCCTCGACGAGCTCCGCGCCGCCGAGGAGGTCCGCGACCCATTTGGCCTGGGTCAACGCCAGAGTGCTGCCGCGGGTGGCGATCCGAATCATCAGGTTTCGAGAGGGGACGTGACCAAGCAGATCAAGGACGCAGGGAGCGTGGTGTGCTCTGCACGCGAGCGACTGAGGACGCCGATATGCGCCGTGTCACGTCCCCTCTCGACGGCGCAGCTCGGTGACGTTGGAGCTGGCGTCGGCCTCGGGCTCGGTGCCGATGTCGAGGCCGAACAGCTCGCGCAGGGCGCTGACGAAGTAGTAGGCGTCGTCGTTACCGGCGGCGCGGCGCATCCGCACGGTCGGCTCGTGCAGGAGCCGGGAGGCGATCGCCTTCGCCATCGCCTCCATCCGCTCGCGGTCGGCCTCGCCGAGGCCCTCCCAGCGGTTCTCGTTCTCCGCCATCACCCGACGCACGATCTCGTCGCCGCGCTCGCGCAAGGCGGAGATCGTCGGCACGACCTCGAGCGAGGCGAGCCAGCGCTTGAAGCGATCCAGCTCGGCCTCGATGATCCGCTCCGCCCGGCGCGACTCGGCCTCGCGACCGCTGGCGTTGCGTTCGACGATCTGCTGCACGTCGTCGATGTCGTGGACGCTGACCCCGGGGATCTCGCGGCAGTCGGGCTCGATGTCGCGCGGAACGGCGAGGTCGATCGCCAGCAGCGGCCGGTCCTGGCGGTCCTTCATCACCTGTTCGAGGCCGTCGCGCTCGACGATGTGGTGGGGGGAGTTGGTCGCTGAGACGACGATGTCGGCCGCCTCCAGCTGCTCCGGCAGCTCCTCGAAACGGACCGCGCTGCCCTCGAAGCGCTGGGCGAGCCCGATCGCGCGGTCGTAGTGGCGGTTGGCGACGAAGACCGTGTTGACGCCGCGGGCGACCAGGGCGCGGGCGACCAGCTCGGCGGTCTCGCCGGCCCCGACCGTCAGCACCCGGCGGTCGGAGAGGTCGCCGAGGGCGCGGCGAGCGAGCTCGACCGCGACCGAGGGGATCGAGATGCCCTTCTCGCTGATCCCGGTCTCCTGCCGCGCCCGC
>JADGPJ010000117.1 GCA_017882505.1 Solirubrobacterales bacterium
CTAGCTGTAGTTCCTCAGAACGTTGTTCATCCGGGCCTCCTTGAAGGCTGGGGGTGCGAGCCACCCACCAACAAGGAGAACCCGGATGAAGCTCCACGCTAATGCCCGAACCTGCCCGAAGAGCAGGCGTCTGCTGGTCGATCGCCTCGAAGGAGGCTGCTCGCTGAGGTCGGCGGCCGAGGCCGCCGGCGTCAGCGAGCGAACCGCCGCCAAGTGGCTGGCTCGTTGGCGCAAGGAGGGTGCGACGGGCCTCGAGGACCGAAGCTCGGCGCCAAAGCGCGTTCCTACGCGTCTGCCCGCCGATCGCCTGGCGGCGATCGAGGCGCTGCGGCGGCTGCGGATGACCGCGGCGGAGATCGCCGAGGTCCTCGGGATGGCGCTCTCGACCGTCTCGCGCTGGTTGGCGAAGATCGGCCTCGGCAAGCGCAGTCGCCTAGCTCCACCCGAGCCACCCAACCGCTACGAGCGAAAGCGCCCCGGGGAGCTGATCCACGTCGACGTCAAGAAGCTCGGGCGGATCCAGGGCGGCGCCGGCAAACGGGTCCGCGGCGGTCAGCGCAGCCCCTACAACCGCCAGGAGAAGGATCGCGCCGGCGTCCGCCGCAACACGGTCGGCTGGGAGTTCGTCCACGTTTGCGTCGATGACGCCACCCGCCTGGCCTACGTGGAGGTTCTCGCCGACGAGAAGGGTGTCACCGCGGCAGGGTTCCTGCGGCGCGCGGTGCGCTGGTTCAAAGGCATGGGGATCGTCGTCGAGCGGGTGCTCTCAGACAACGGCTCCTGCTACCGCTCCGAAGTCCACGCGAGGGCCTGCGCGGAGCTCGGCATGCGCCACCTCCTCACCCGTCCCTACCGGCCCCGCACCAACGGCAAGGCAGAGCGCTTCATCCAGACGCTGACCAACCGCTGGGCCTACGGCGCGATCTACGGCTCCTCGGCCGAGCGCACCGCGGCGCTGCCCGGCTGGCTGGATCACTACAACTTCAGGAGACGACACGGCTCCCTTGGCCACAGGCCGCCCGCAGCTCGGCTCGCCGAGTTGGAACAACGTGGTGAGTAGCTACAGCTAGACCGCAGGGCCGAAGGGAAGCTCGAGCGGCTCGCCGGAGACGATCGCCGCCGGCGCCGTCGCCACCATCCACTCCAGTCGCGGCTCGAGCATCTCGACGGCGCGCAGGCGTTCGATCGCGGGCCCGAGGCGGAGCGGGCGCCCGGCCAGCGCGGTGTGGGCATCGCTGCTGAGGACGTGGATGAGGCCGGCTTCGACCATCGTCAGCATGCCGTCGGCCGTCTCCTCGCGGAGGAAGAAGTCGGCGGTGGCCTGGATCAGCGCCCCCTCGACGACCAGCGCCGCGAGGCGCTCGAACATGTCGGCGGAGAGGTGGCGCTCGGGGTGGGCGATCAGCGCCCGGTGACCGCGCTCGGCCAGGTGGGCGACGCGGCGGGTGAGGCTGTCACTCAGCGGGCCGGGGGCGGGCTCGAGCAGCACCCAGCGGCCGGAGCCGAGGGCGACCCGGGACAGTTCCTCCTCGGCGAGTGACTCGACCGCCGTCTCCGCCACCTCGCCGCCGGGCAGGATCGCGACGCCGATGCCCTCTGCCGCCAACCTGGCGTTGAGGACGTCGACCCGGTCCGAGATCTCCTCGATGCGGACGTCGTGGTCGTGGCGGATGTGAGGCGTGGCGCAGACCGCCTCGATGCCGTCGGCGGCGGCGACGCGGGCCATCGCGAGGCTGTCGTCGACGTCGCGGGCGCCGTCGTCGAGGCCGGGAAGGATGTGGCAGTGGAGGTCGATCATCTCGGTTCGCCCACCCGAGGCTATTCGGTCATCCCCACCCGCTCGAAGTGCAACCCCCCGTTCAGTGACCACCCCGGGCAGGCACGGGACTACGATGATCGGCAAGATCATGGATCTGTTCCGCAGGGCTTGCGGAATGGCTGGGCTTCAGGCTTCAACTCACATGGAAAAGAAGACGACCCGAAGAGGGAATTACGAGTCTGGCTCCGACTACGTACTCGAGTACGGGGAGCTCCGCTTCGCCTTCAACGAAGAGGACTTCGGGCAGCGTGTCGAGCAGGCCGCGGTCAAGCTCGCCTTCGTCGAGCAGGGTCTCAGCCAAGAAGAGCTGGACGACCTTCTAGACCTCGCCGTCAGCGGCGAGATCGCCGAGCCCAGCTCGAGCCTCGGCGAGCACATCAACGAGAACTGGGAGGATCTGGTCGGTCCCTCCAACCGCAGCCTCGTCCACTGGATCCGGCGCCTCGTCTTCCGCGGCGCCTGGCTCGACCAGCGGGTCAAGGAGGGTGAGCTCGACGTCGTCTTCGACGAGCGCAACCAGACCTTCGGCTACGTCCAGCCCGATCGCAGCTCCGAGCTCATCGAGCTCTCCAAAGAGCCGTCCTGGCGCCGTATCGCCTACCGGCGGTAGTGAGCGTGGGTAGTCGATTCGACGCTAGCTGAGCTCGTCGGACTCAGCTGGGGCGCTCTAGGGCGGCTACTACCGTGAGGGAGCCGTTGCCGGTGGCGCCTTGGACGCGGCCGGCGTCGAAGAACTCCTTGGCGGAGTCGGGGTCGCCGTAGGCCTCGGCCAGGCGGGTCAGCGAGTCGACCAGCAGCATCACGTCTTCGCCCTTGCCGGCGCGGGCCGTGGCCTGGGCCAGGGCGTCGCTGGCGTGGCGTGCCTGGCCGGCGGCGACGATCTCCGCCTGCGGCGCCTCGCGCTTCCAGTCGGCCAGCTCCTCGGGACTCGGGTCGATCAGCAGGATGACGGGGTCGGGGCCCTTGGAGTCGGCGGCGAGGTCGGCGGCGATGCCGCGCAGCAGGTCCGTGCAGGCCTCGCGCGTCTCGGCGCAGAGGATCGCCTGACGCCCGGCCTCGGGCGGCAGCAGGAGGTCCTGGATCGTGACCCCGTCCTTGCGCCGGCCGAAGCGACGGCGACGGCGGCGACGGCGGGGGGGCGCGGAAGGCTCGGACTGGGCCTCGGCGGCGGGTGGAGCGGGCGCGGCGGGCGCCGGCGGCTCGGGCTTGGCCTCGGCGGCGGGCCTCTGCTCGCCTCGCGGCTCGCGCCCGGACGGGCGGCGGTCGCGATCGGCGCCGGCTCCGGAGCGGCGGCGGCGCGGCGGGCGCTCGCGCTGGCCGGAGCTCGCCGGGGCGCGGTCGGACCCGCCGGACTTCGACTCGGAGCCGCCGTCGCTCAGCGCCTCCACCAGCTCGCCACGGGACAGCATCCGGTACTTGGGGACGCCGGCCTCGGCGGCGAGCGCGTGCAGCTCGGACAGGTGCTTGGATTCCAGCTCGGTCTTGGTCATCGAGGCGGCAGGTTATTCAACCGCCGATGCCGGCGCGGGCGGGGTCGACGCCCTCCTCCGCGGCGGCGGCCGGCCACAACTCGGCGGCCTCCTGCTTGACGCGGCGGCGCGACCAGCCCAGCTCGCGCCCGATCGCCTCGGCGACCGGGCGGACCGAGTCGGCGGTCCGCAGCTGCGCGGCGGCGAGGATGCCCAGCCGGGTGCGGCGCAGCAGCACGTCGGCGACGGATCTCGCCTGCTCCAGCCGGGCGGCGACGACCGCCTCGGCGAGCAGGTCGGGGCGGCCGG